>NZ_OY764864.1:304672-609344 GCF_963668515.1 uncultured Ilyobacter sp.
GGAACACTAATAAGAGACGGAGTACCTAGTATTATTAATCCTGACGATAAGGCCGGACTAGAAGAGGCTTTAAAGCTTAAAGATAAATTTGGAGCTCATGTTACTGCAATTACAATGGGTCCTCCTCAAGCGCAAGAAGCTTTGAGAGAAACTCTCGCAATGGGTGCAGACAGAGCAATCTTACTTACAGATAGAAAATTTGCAGGAGCAGATACCCTAGCGACCTCCAATGCCCTTGCTGCTGCAATAAAAGAACTTGACTATGATTTGATCATAGCAGGAAGGCAGGCTATAGACGGAGACACTGCTCAAGTTGGCCCGCAAATCGCAGAACATTTGGGAATGCCACAGGTCTCTTATGTAAAAAATATAGAGTGTGATGAAGACAAGACTTTAACAATAAAAAGAGCTGTTGAAGACGGATATTACCTTCTCCAAGTTCAAATGCCTTGCCTTGTTACAGTATTGACTGAGGCAAACAAACCTAGATATATGTCTGTAAAAGGTATCGTTGAAGCCTATGACACAGATGTGGAGGTATGGGATACTACAAATATTACTGTAGACCTTGAAAAACTAGGATTAAAGGGTTCCCCTACAAAGGTAAGGAAGTCATTTACAAAGGGAGCAAAACAAGCTGGAAAGGTTTATGAATTAGAACCTAAAGAAGCGGCAAAGTTGATCGTAGAAAAACTCAAAGAGAGCTTTGTTATCTAAATTAAATAAAAATTAAAAAAGGAGAAAAATAAGATGAATTTAGATGATTATAGAGGAATCTTAGTATTTGCAGAGCAAAGAGAAGGAGAGATCCAGAATGTGGGACTCGAACTTCTAGGAAAAGCAAAAGAACTGGCTTCTGAAATAAACGAAGAGGTTACGGCGATTCTACTTGGATATCAAGTGGAACATTTATCTAAAGAATTGATTTCATATGGAGCGGATAAAGTTGTTGTTGTAGACAAGGAAGAGCTTAAGTTTTATGATACAGAAGCTTACGCGCAGGCTTTTTCATCAGTTATAGAGGATAAAAAACCTGAAATCGTTTTGGTAGGAGCTACAACTATAGGAAGAGACCTTGGTCCTAGAGTCTCTGCAAGAGTTGTTACTGGACTTACTGCTGACTGTACAAAACTTGAGATTTCAGAAGATAGAGAACTTCTTATGACAAGACCTGCTTTTGGCGGAAATTTAATGGCTACAATAATCTGCCCTGATCATAGACCACAGATGTCAACAGTAAGACCTGGAGTAATGCAAAAATTCTCAAAAGATGAGTCTAGAACAGGTGAAGTTGAAAAATTTGATGTGGAATTTGATAAATCGAAAATGAAGGTAAAAATAATTGAAATAATAAAAGAAGAAAAAGAGAAAATAGATATTACAGAAGCCAATGTCCTAATTTCTGGAGGAAGAGGAGTCGGAAGTGCCGATAACTTCAAAAAACTAGAGGGACTTGCAGAAGAGGTAGGTGGAACTGTCTCTGCATCGAGAGCAATTATAGATTCAGGTTGGATAGATCACGACAGACAGGTTGGACAAACAGGTAAAACAGTAAGGCCTGATATCTATTTCGCATTAGGAATTTCAGGGGCAATACAGCACGTAGCTGGAATGGAAGAATCAGAGTACATAATAGCTATAAATAAGGATAAAGAAGCTCCTATATTTAATATTTCAGATTTAGGAATTGTAGGAGATGTTTCAAAAATAGTTCCTATGATCACAGAAGAAATAAAAACATTGAAAAGTCAAAAGAATTAAAATTTTAATTTTTTCAAAACTTAAAATATTCTCTCGAATCATTAGATGAAAAATCTATTGATTTGAGAGGTTTTTTATTGAATAAGGTAATATTTCTAATGCCCATTAAATCTTAGCTCTTAGCCTAAGGCTGCGTATAAGGGGAAAAAGAGGGCGGCTCAAGTAGGAAAACTACTTGTGGGTCACCCTCTTTGATTTTTTTAGAATACATTTTTAATAAAGCAAAATATTTTTAATTAATAGATTATACTTCTGATTTTGGTATAGACTCTCAATTAAAGACATAGGCTATTAAAAATATAACCATAGGTTTTCAAAAGGAGCAGGCTGGCTTAGCTATATCTTCTCATTTTCCATTATTTTTCTGATGCTTCTGCTCACTTGAGCTGCAGAAACTGGTTTTATCAGATAATCATCCAATGTTTTATCTTTCATGTACTCTTCTAATGGTTCGTCAGAGTAGGCTGTTATTAAAATTGTTTTTACATTGGGCTGGTTTCTTTTTATTTTTTTTGCGATCTGTATGCCTGATATTTCAGGCATTGTAAGGTCTGTAACAATAATATCAAAATGATCTTTTATATAAGTGAATTTCTTTATAATCTCATCGCATTCCACCACGGAGCTAACACTGTATCCCAATTCATTTAGACCTTTTTTTAACATCTCTGCTATATCCTTGTCATCATCTATTATTAGGACTCTTTCTTTTCCCGTTATACCAGAAGATTGCGGCTCGATATTATCGAGAGCTTCATTTTTTTTTGCTTTTGGAATATATACTTCAAATCGACTTCCAATATCTTTTTTGCTAGACACCTTTATCATGCCGCCGTGTTTTGTAACTATTCCTTGAACGACAGAAAGACCTAAGCCACTGCTTTTATCCGATAATTTTTTTGTGAAAAACGGGTCGAATATCTTGTCAATTATATCCTCCTCTATACCACATCCGTTGTCTTCAAAGGATATTTTGACGTACTCTCTTCCAGAATCATTATTTCCACCAGATACTTCCTTCACCTGGTATTTGGAAATATCTAAGCTTATTTTTAATATTCCATGTTTTCTATTTTTCATTGCATTACATGCATTTGTACACAGATTTAATATAACCTGGTGTATCTGTGTTTCATTTGCATAGATATTGCCGCAATTCTCTTTGATCTCTTTTATAATTTTCACGTTAGAGGGCAGTACGAATTCTGAGAATTTCAATGCATCTTCTAATACACTATTTACTGGAATTATATTGTACTTTATTTTTATGTTTTTGTCTCCGCTGAATACCCGGATATGGTCTATGATCTCCTGAGCCCTTTTAGAAGAATTATATATAGCTTCAGCATCTTCATAATTATCAAGGTCCGGGTCTAAGTTTCTAAGAAGTATCTCAGAATGCCCCATTATAGGTGTCAGGACATTATTAAATTCGTGAGCTATTCCTCCAGTCAGAGTTCCTATTGTTTCGAGTTTTCTCCTGTGGTGAAGTTCGGCATCTTTTTTTCTAAGTTCTTCTGAGGATTTATTGATCTCCCTCAGATAGTTTGTTTCCATCTCGTAGGCTTCTTTGTTTTTGATCATTCTTACAATCCAAAATACTATACAGGAGGATATTACTATGATAAATGTGGAGATTAAAATGCTGCCATAAAGGTAGTCTCTTATGGGTTTGGTAATCTCGTCATAGGATGATACCACTGAAACT
Source organism: uncultured Ilyobacter sp. (assembly GCF_963668515.1). Taxonomy (NCBI): domain Bacteria; kingdom Fusobacteriati; phylum Fusobacteriota; class Fusobacteriia; order Fusobacteriales; family Fusobacteriaceae; genus Ilyobacter; species uncultured Ilyobacter sp. The sequence goes on from NZ_OY764864.1 coordinate 308,142, forward strand.
ATCCAGAAATCACTTGAAAAATTAATTCTGGAGAAAACATTTATTTTTTTTGTAAGCACCAAGGTATCCTGGGGCCACCAGTAGGAATGATAGATATGAAAACCTTCGTTCTGAGTTAACTGCTTTTTAAATAAGCTAGCTATACCCCTGTAATCGAGGTTGGGGTATTTTTTTTTTCTAGATGTGATGACAAAATCTCCAACCTGTCCTTTTGAAGGATGCATGAGGATTTTTCCGGTGCTGTCCTTTACCACAGCATAACCAAATTCTCCTATTTTCACGGGTTTTAATAAAAGTTCATTCATATTTTCTAGTTTTATTTTACCGAATATTATTCCTACAAGTTTATTTTTAATTATAACTGGTTCTACTATATTTATGGAAAGAGTATCGTACCTGTCATGGTAAGGAAAACCTATATATGAATCTTTTCTTGCTTTGACATAACTTATTTCGTCATAAAAATCTTCGCCAGTGACTATAAAATCTTCCTTGGGGTAGCTTAAGAAAAATCTATTTCTAGCCTCCATATAATTTAGATTTGAAACTTCCTCATCTTGATTGAGGTAAAATGTTTCCATGGCTTTTAAGATGTAGTCTTGGTGTGGTTCGTCTGGAGAAGCTTCCATATGATGGGCTATGTCTGCGGATAAAATTCTGAGAGCTTTTTCTTTTTCACCGACATATAAGTTCAAACTTCTTCCTATGGATTTTGATATGGTCATAAGGTGTTTTATCTGTTGTGTCATCACTGTATCTTGATATTTCACATAACCCTGATAACTGATTCTGCTTACAATTAAAGCTATGAAAATAATTGCTATTATTGACAGGAATTTCAATTTATTTTTTTTCAAAAGCTTCTCCTTTCAATTAAGATAGATATGTAATATAATATAGTTAGCTAAATAGGTGATGTAAATTTTTTGAAAAAGAATTTTGTATACATATATATTATCACATTTCTTCAATCACTTTAAATTAAAAAAAATATAAATAATAAGGAGGGCTTTTGAATTGGACGGTTACAAGGTTCTATTGGTAGATGATGATGCAGCTATATGTAAAGTTATAAAAAGAGCTCTGAAGCTTGAAAATATAGAAATAATATATGCGTCTAACGGAGAGAAAGCCTACTCTCTCGTAAGGGCTCAGGTTTTTGACCTTATAATACTTGATGTCAGTTTAGGTGATACCGACGGATTCGAGATTCTAAAAAAAATTCGGACAGAAGGAAATGATGTCCCTATAATTTTCCTCAGTGGAAATCAGCATGAAAATGATAAAATTCTTGCTTTGGGAATGGGTGCTGATGACTATATAACAAAACCCTTTAGTATATTTCTGCTTGTTGCAAAAATTAAAGCTCACTTGCGAAGGGGTGATAAAATAAAAGAGTACCAGACTTCTCAAAAGAAAATTATCCAGGGGCCTTTTGTTTTGGATACCGAGACTTTTCAGCTTTTTAAAAATGAAAAAGAAGTATTTCTTTCGTCAAAAGAAATAATGCTTATGAAATTTTTTATGGAGAATCCAAACATGGTATTTTCAAAGGATCAAATTTATGAGAAAGTATGGAATAATTCCATAGTGGATGACAACACAATCATGGTCTATATGCGTCACTTGAGAAAAAAACTTGAAGATGACCCTAAAAACCCAAAATTTTTCCAAACTGTTTGGGGGATAGGATATAAGTTTAATAATTTCATAAAATAAATTTATAAAAAAGAATATACTTTTCGTAAAAAAATGGTGTGCAGGTTACACCATTTTTTATTTCAACCCACTGAAATGAGATGAGCTAAAAAAGAACATATATAACTTTAGTTGAAAATAAAAAACGATATTGAAATAAAAAAACCAATTCCTTAATGGATTTTAAGGGAATAACTATAATATATTAAGGAGTTTAAATTAAACTCTTAATATCTACATAACAGGTGTAAGTGAAAAAAATTAATTTTCAGAATTTAAATTATTTTTTAAAAAAATAGAGGAGGGATCAACTATGAAAAAAGGAAACTTGTTTTTAACACTGGCTCTTATTTTGGGACTGGCATTTACAGGATGCGGTGGCAAGAAGGAGGCAACAAAAGCTGAAGGAACTTTTCCTACTGCTAAAACACTAGAAATTATAGCTCCAGCAAACCCTGGCGGTGGATGGGATGCCACGGCTAGAGCATTAAAGAAAGTTATCGATGATAATGATATCGCACCAGAAGTAAATATCATTGTTACGAACAAACCTGGAGGGAAGGGATCAATTGCCTGGAACTCACTGATTCAAAGGAAAGATTCCCATATAGTTGCTATGGATTCGGCTTATATCTACCTAAACCAACTGTTGGGAGTACAGGGAGCTCAGAAATTAGACGACCTAAGACCTGTTGCCACTTTGACAAACGAATGGATCGGTTATTTTGTAAAGGGAGACTCAGATATAGAAACTATAACTGAGGTAACAGAGAGACTTAAAAAAGATCCTGCATCTGTCATAGTTGCAGTTGCACCTGGAAAAGGTAACGACGATCACCTTTCAATAATGAATGTTGCCAAAACTGCAGGAGTAGATATCGCAGAATTTGACAAAAATATAGTTGCTACATCTACAGGAGAATTGATTCCTGGAGTACTTGGTGGATTCTACGAAGTAATAGTTACTGGAGCTGCAGATGGAATAGAGTTTATGAAATCTGGAGATCTAAAGTGTATAGCAATAACTGCTGACGAAAGATTAGGTGGAGAATTTGCTGATGTACCGACTGTTAAAGAGTCTGGTATAGATGTTGTATTCCCTCACTGGAGAGGAATAGTAGCTCATCCTGGAATGACTGACGAAGAAGCAGCTTACTGGAACACTATAATTGAAAAAGCTATGGCTACAGATGACTGGAAACAGATCATGGAAAACAACAGCTGGCTTCCATACTACAAAAACAGTGCTGACACAAGAAAAATGTGGGAAGAAGAATTTAAAGTTTACAAAGAACTAACTGACGCTGTAGGTCTTACAAAATAATATTGTCATAATATAATATTTAGTTGTTGAGTCGATAACTGCCTAAACTTAATGTAAAGGCGGTTATTGGTTCAAACTTAAATAATTTTAAGAGGTGAAAAATGACTCAGAATAAAATAATCGGTATTTTTGGAGCTCTGCTTACGGTTATATATGGTTTTAGTACTATTAATGCCACGGGAGCAGGAGCTACTTTTCTTTCAGGAACTAAAATATTTCCCATGATGGTTATAATATTGACTGCCGTACTTTCTGCAGTGATATTTTTACAGGATCATCTGGGAAAAGAAAAAAGTAAAAAACTGGAAATAGACAAAAAAGTTCTATTGACTATCGGGAAATCTACAGTTGTATTTGTGGTTTATACTCTGATATTTGAACATCTTGGGTATATACTTTCTACTGTAGTACTTTTAATGGGGCTGTTGAGTATTCTAAATAAAGGCAAACTGAAACAAAATATAATTATTTCAGTAGCTTTTTCTGCAATAGCCTACTATATATTTTCAAAATTATTAGCGATTTCTTTACCGCCAGGAATAATAAATTTTTAATCAGGAAGGTGAATTATGTTAGATATATTTTCATATTTAATGGGAGGATTTAGGGAGATATTGACCTTTAGCAATGTCATGTGGATATTCTTTGGAGGGATATTTGGTTCCATAGTGGGAATGCTACCTGGACTTGGTCCTGCTACAGGGATTGCTGTTCTTCTTCCTCTGACTTTTGGGATGAATCCTGTGACAGCTTTAAGTACTCTTACAGCGATATATTACGGGGCAATGTTTGGTGGATCCAGAGCATCTATTTTGATTAATACACCTGGAGACGGAGGAGCAATAGCTGCTACTTTTGACGGATACCCTATGACTAAAAACGGAAGAGCAGGAGAAGCCCTTGCCATGTCAGCAATAGCTTCCTTTATAGGAGGCGTTATAGCTACAATTTTGATGACATTCTTAGCAGTGTCAATATCTAAAGTTGCAATAAAATTTGGACCTCCACAATATTTTACCCTGATGATATTCGCCCTGATAGCAACATCAGCAATATCGAGAGGAAATGTAATTAAAGGACTTTTTGCTACATCTTTGGGACTCATGGTAAGTACAATAGGATCAGACACATTGACTGGTACAGTAAGGTACACAATGGGTATTCCAGAACTCTATGAGGGGGTAGATTTTCTTATAATGATTATAGGATTCTATGCAATCGGAGAGGTTTATAATAACTACGGTAAATTATTATTCAACCATGACCCGGCATCAGATGCTAAAGCTTCTCACTATGATATAAGCAGGGTCTGGGTAAGCAAAGCAGAGTTTAAAGAGTGTCTGATGCCTATCTTGAGAAGTACGCCTCTAGGGTTTTTCATAGGGATACTTCCAGGGGCTGGAGCCACTATCTCTTCCATGTTGGCTTATTCCACTGAAAAAAGTTTATCAAAGGACCCTGACAGCTTCGGTAAGGGTAATATTATAGGATTGGCAGCACCAGAAGCCGCAAATAATGCCACTGCAGTTGGAGCCATGATACCGATGCTTACACTAGGGATACCTGGATCTGGAACTACAGCAGTAATGTTAGGAGCTTTGATGATGCTTGGTATCAAACCTGGTCCTCTGTTATTTACGACTCAGCCTGATGTAGCCTGGGGAGTTTTGGCAAGCATGTATGTAAGCAATATAATGCTTGCAGTAATTAATATCCCATTGGCATCACAGCTGGTAAAAGTACTGAAAACTCCAGAAAAAATTCTTCTGCCTCTTGTTGTTGCATTAGGATTTATAGGTACCTATGCCCTGAGTTTTGCAACAACAGACTTCTATATAATTGCATTATGCGGAGTAATTGCATTCTTTGCCAAGAAGCTAAAGATACCAATCTCATCATTTATATTGGCTCTTATACTAGGAACTAAAATAGAAACATCTTTCAGGCAGTCGATGGTATTGTCTAAAGGTTCAATGAGCATATTTGCTTCAGATTTCATAACTATATTCTTTATTGTTTTAGCTGTGTTGTCATTATTTGGACCTATGGTGCTAAATAAGTTGCTAAAATCTGACAAATAAGCTAAAATATAGCAAATAATATAAATTAAGGGTGAAATATGATATTTAGTGAAAAATTACGTTTGATTTGGGGAGTTCTCTTTACAGTGGCATTAATTGCTATTCTTTCCTTCGGAAGAAGTGCTATGTATGCTGTGTATGCTATTATGTTTGGAGTGACTTCAGGATTTGTTTTCATTGCTGATTTTTATCTTCTGAGTAGAGAATATAAAAAAGCCGGAGTGATGGAATCAAAATATAGGAAAAGATGGCATATATTTTCTAAATTTACTCAGTGGCTCTTTTGGATGGCGCTTCTATATGTTCCATTTCAACCACAATTTAGCACTGGATACAAAATATTTATGCTTGTGGATTTTTTCCTGGTTTCTACATTTGCATTTTATAAATTCAGCAGAAGTAATTAGTTTGAATTTTAGGAGTGTAAATTTTAAATCTTTAAAATCCTATGAACCATTAAAAATATAGGGGTATGAAAGTATTTGAAAATATCTTTAAAAAATAGAAGCCGAGACTTTATGTCTTGGCTTCTATTTTAAGTTCCAGTAGTTTATTGGGAATGAATTACTGAATTTATCTGAATATCAGAGTCAAAAGATTTTATCACGAATGAAAATCAATAAAAGATAAGGAAATTAACACGAATAATAAAAAAAGCTTTTGGCCACAGAGGACGCAGAGAAAAAGAGGGAGTTTCATAGAGTGAAAATAAAAATCTTTTAATTTTCAGACTGCTTTCCCCTTTAAAAAATGCCGTTAAGAAATCATCTTGTGAAATCCACTTTCATTGAAATAAGGAGGTTTACCGACTATATTTCAATAGAAAGTTAGTTCAGAAATGATTTGACCAAGAAAATAAAGAGTAAAACAATTATATTTTCTGGTTCTTAGAAATTTATTTTCTAAGTTTCCTCAATTTAGGGGTGCCTTTTCTTTGGTTACTTTCTTTGGACAAGCAAAGAAAGTAACACAGGTTTTCGGAGAAATTCAATAATCGACTCAAACTATATATAAAAAAGTAGAGCCCCCCATTAAGAAAGCCCTACAAATTCTAAAATCAATTTTAATTATTTTTTCTATAGTAGTTAATTAGACACCCGTCTAAAAGAACCTGTCTTTCATCTTGAGTAAGATTTGTTAGTTTTAGGTTGAATTTTTTGATCTCATCCCCTAAAACATAAGCTGTAACATCTTCAATTCCTTCTTTTAAGGCTTTTCTGACATCAGTTACAAGTAGATAAGCGTCGTCACCAAATGGTGCATCCTCTTCCATAGTAAATGGAAGCATTCCCCAGTTGATTACATTTGATCTATATCTCTTGGTAGCGTATTCATGACAGATATTACCCCATCCACCTAGAACCTTCTGACAAGAAGCTGCCTGCTCTCTAGCTGAACCGTCTCCAGGTTTGTTTGCATAAACCAGAGACCCGATTCCGATTTCAGTAGGAGCAACGTCTACTAATGTTTTAACTTTTTCATAAACTGGCTTAAGTTCGTCGAATTTTTCAAAAGGATTTTCTCCTTTTTCTCTAGCATATTCAAACTCACGAACGGCCTTTGATTTTCCTACATATTCAGGTACACGTCTAGAAAGGGTAAATTCAGATAATGCATAAGGGTTGGATCTGAAAGATGAAGTTTCTCCAGAAGGGATAAGTTCATCTGTAGTAGTTACAGGGTCATCTATAAAAGCTGTAACTTTGAATAAAACATTTTCAGTTAGTTCAGGCATTTCAGGCCATGGCTTGATGTTTGGACCTTCGATCAGTTCGACTTCAGGCTGTGCTACAGGAGTTTTACCATAGTTGTGTACTTTGTTTTTATATGGAGTATCGTCATATTTATAAATAGTCGTAGTATCAGTATACTCTACATCAAGGTCAGTGGCAGCAGTTATGAATCCTCCGTTTAGTGCAGTTGCGGCAATACTCTTGGCATCCATAAGTGCAACAGATGAAGTTTGACCTAGACCAGGTTTTGAGCCTTCTCTAGATGGAAAATTTCTTGTGTTGTGACGAATACTCAACTGATTGTTTGCAGGAGTATCTCCAGCTCCGAAACAAGGTCCGCAGAATGCAGTTCTCATAACAGCACCAGATTTCATTGCCTCTATATTCAGTCCCATCTCATTGAATCTCATGTACGCAGGCTGACTTCCTGGATAGATGCTCAGAGTAAACTCTTCAGCGATGGCGTGTCCTTTTAGTACGTCTAAAGCTCCTACGATGTTGTCGAAAGTTCCACCAGAACATCCGCCGATAACACCTTGCTCAGCTCTGAGTTTTCCATTGACAACTTTAGACTTAAGGTCTATATTCATTCCAAGTTTTTTACAGTTAGCTTCAGTCTCTGTCAAAATTTCATCAAGGTTTTCATAAAGTTCTCTGATAGAGTAAACATTTGACGGATGTGCAGGAAGAGCTATCATAGACTCTATCTCGTCAAGGTTGATTTCCACCATACCGTCATAGTAGGCTATATCAGCAGGTTTAAGCTCTTTGTAGTCTTCTCCACGATGGTGAATTTCTAAGAAATTTTTAACCTGTTCATCTGTCTCCCAGATAGAAGTAAGGCAAGTAGTTTCAGTTGTCATAACATCGATACCGTTTCTAAACTCAACATTGAGGTTTTTGATTCCATCTCCGAAAAATTCCATTACAGAGTTTTTTACATATCCGTTTTTGAATACTTTTCCTATGATTGCAAGAGCCACATCATGAGAACCGATTCCAGGTTTAGGTTTACCAGTTAGTTTTATACCTACGACTTTTGGATAAGGAACATCATAAGTTTTTTCAAGAAGTTGTTTTACCAGTTCTCCTCCACCTTCACCGATAGCCATAGTACCAAGGGCACCATATCTAGTGTGAGAGTCAGATCCTAAGATCATTTTTCCGCATCCAGCATAGTTTTCTCTCATATAAGAGTGAATAACTGCCTGGTGAGCAGGAACATAGATTCCACCGTATTTTTTGGCGGCAGATAAACCAAACATATGGTCGTCTTCGTTTATTGTTCCTCCTACAGCACAAAGACTGTTGTGGCAGTTAGTAAGAACATATGGAAGAGGAAATCTTTTTAGACCGCTTGCCTTTGCAGTCTGGATAATACCAACAAAAGTGATGTCATGAGAAGCCATAGCATCAAATTTCAGTGTAAGATCTTTCATGTTGTCTGTTGTGTTGTGAGCCTCTAATATAGAGTAGGCCATAGTCCCCTTTTTAGCATCTTCGATAGAAACTCCCAAATCAGTACCTGCAGGTACTATTTCAGACCTATTTTTTACATAGACCCCTGAATCATAAAGCTTGATCATTGAAAAAACCCCCTTGATATAAAATATAAGACACATAGTAATAATTGTATGCAATTTAGTATAAATATAGTACATAAACACCAAAGTTGTCAATGATTTTTTATTCTTCTATCGATGATGTAGGTCGACATCAATGAGTGAAACCCTTTAAAATTGAGATATAAAATTGAAATTATTAAAAAATCTTGACATTTATTTTTAAAAAAGATAGGCTGGGCAACAGATATTTATAAAATAATTGTATACAAAAAACCAAATGATTTTTTTGTGGTGTCGGTTGTTTCTAATAAAGGAAAAATTCAGATTAAATAAAAAAAGATAATAACCAAAAAATCACATAATAAAAAGAAGCATGTGAAACCTCATCATATCCGGTGAGATTTTACATGCTTTTTATTTTAGATGAATCCTTTGTGGTTTACACTAAAAAGTGTTTTCTTTATTGTGGACAAATAATTAATCTAAATCAATGGAGTTAAGAAGGGAATTTTCAGCAGACAGAAGATGAGTTGTGTTTACGGCTTTGGCAAGTTCTAGTTGGCTGTTTTTCAAATATTTTACTATAAGGGAGTGTTCTTCACAGGCTGAGATTATTCTTTCTTTATTATTGAGGGAACTCAGTCTTAGTTTGGATAATATAAAATCGTATTGTTTTAAAATTTTTATAGTAAACTCCAGTTCTGATTTCTGGTAGAATATTTGATTGAACTCTAAGAATAACTTCCTGGTCTCTTTCCATCTCTTAAGTTTTATGTAGTGCTCTGTGAGGATTAAATTTTCCTCTAGCAAAGAGATGACTTCTGGATTTTGTGAAATAGATTCTAAAAGAATATTTTCAAGAGCAATTCTTATTTTAAAAATCTCTTTGATCCTTTCAGGTGTAATATCTATTATTTTAACCCTTCCGTTTGCAAGCCTTTCCACAATACCTTCTATTTCCAACTTTTTTATTGCTTCTCGCAAAGGCGTTCTACTTACATTTAATTTTTTTGAATAATCTATCTCCACTATTCTGTCTCCGAAAGAAAGCTCTCCAGACAGGATCTCTTCCTTTATAGTATCGTATATATTATCACTGGTATTTGTTCTTGGTTTTATCATTGTATTTTTCCTCCTTGATTAACATTATACAAAAAAACAATCTGTAGAAAAAATTCCTTTTAAAATATAACATGATTGTTCAATAGGTGCAACTTGAATATCTTTTGTTCAAATTAAGACTATATTTTTTATTTTCTTTATCTGAAAATATTTTTATGAATATTTAAAAAATAAAAGAAAAAGTGGGTGAATAAATCTTGCAGGACAGCATTTTTATTGCTGCCAGTATAAGTAATTTTTATGAAGTGGTTTTAAAATTAATTTCAGTGAAAGTTGATTAAATTAAAAAAAAAAGGAGTTCTTAAAAATTTTTAAGAACTCAAGAGTAATATTTTAAACTTTAAGGTCTATAGTACTCACAAGAAGCTCGAATGCGTCTTTAATGAAAAAAGTGTTTCGAAAGAATACTTAGAAACCTAAAAGTAACCAAGAGATTTTTTAGGGGATTTGAGGTGGTTTTTTAAATTTTGAAGGAAAAAAAATCTAAAGGCGTAAGTAAAATTTGTAACTTTAAAATTTCATGGAAATATTACTCCGTGGATTTTAAAGATAAAAAAAACTAGGAGGGAATTTATGAACAGACGATTTAAGAACTTGTCAAAAATTTTTATCGCAGCTTTATCGATTTTGGCACTTGTATTAACAGGATGTGGAAAAAAAGATGAAGGAACCGCTGCCAAGAATGCAGGAGGATATCCTTCTAAACCGATGAACTTTGTTGCACCTGGTGGAGCAGGTGGAGGATGGGATACGACTATTCGTACAGTTGCTAAAACTTTAAAAGATACTAAACTTGTTAATGTTCCTATGCCTGTAACCAACAAACCTGGTGGAGGGGGGGGAGTTGCCCTTGCTTACCTACAAGAATTAGAAGGGGATGACAAAACAATCGCTGTTTATTCACCGCCTCTATTACTTATCCACTTAAACGGATCTTCTAAGTTAAGCTATAAAGATGTAACTCCTATAGCTAGACTTATCACTGACTATGGAGCATTTGTTGTTAAGAAGGGTTCTAAGTATAAGAATATCGGTGAAATTATGGATGCTCTTAAGAAAGACCCTAAGAGTGTAAAATTCGGTGGTAACTCATCTGCAGGAAGTATGGACCATATTCAATTTCTTATGATCGCTAAAGCAGCAGGAGTAAAAAATATAAGAGATATCGATTATATCAGTTACCAAAATAACGAAGGAGCTGCCCAGCTTCTAGGAGGGCATATCGACCTTCTTTCTACAGGTCTTGGAGACGTATCTGCTCTACTTGAAAGTGGACAATTAATAGGACTTGCTCAAACTGCTGACGAAAGAGTAGGGGACGGTGCTCTAGCTGAGATCCCTACTTGTAAAGAGTCTGGAATCGACGCAGTTTTCTATAACTGGAGAGGACTTTTCGGAGCTCCTGATATGCCAGAAGAAGCTTTAAAATACTGGGAAGATACACTTGCAAAAATGGTTGAAACTCCTGAGTGGGATGAAGCTGTTAAGAAAAACGGATGGAGTAAATCTTTTGCTAACTCCGCTGACTTCGAAGCATTCCTAGAAAAAACAAATGAAGAGTACAAAGAGATATTATCTGATATCGGAATGCTTAAACAATAATATTAAGAAGATATAAAAAGGCGGCACCTTACCTGGTGTCGCCCTAATAAAAATTGATTTAAATAAAGCCAGTTTAAATGGTTGACTTGATTTAATTTTTTCAAAGATTTATAACTGAACTCAGGTTGCTATCTTGATGGAAATAATTTATAAATCAATGAAAAAAAAAATAAGGCTATAAAATTTATTAGAGTTTTTTAGGGTTTCAAGTTAACAGACTGAGTTAAATTATGAAGATGACTGTTTTTATATGGTTTTGTTTAACTTTATTGAAAATTATAAATACAAAATGTGAGGTGAAGAACAGTGAATATCAGAGTTAAAACAACAATGGCTTTCACAGTGTTTGGGTTTTTATATACAGTAGTTGCTCTTATGATGCCTAAGGCTGCAGTTGGAAATCCTTTTGCCCCTAAAGTTTTCCCCCTTATATTAGGGATAGGGCTTACTGTAATGGGAGCTATGTACACTGCGAAGGAATATAAACACTGGAAAGAGGACCAGGCTTCTGGAGTAAAAGAAGAGATTAGTCCTGAAAAACAGGAGATTGAAAATAAGACTAACAAGCTTATAACTATTACAGCTGTTGCTGGAATAGTTTATGCGGCAATATTTGAACATGCTGGTTATGTAATATCTACCTCGCTGTTTATAGGGGCAATAATGTTCGCGATCAATGGTAAGAAAAAATGGATATTGAATTTGGCAGTGGCTATAATTTTTAGTGTTGCGGTTTATTTTGTTTTCTCGACACTTTTAGCTATACCGCTTCCTAAAATACCTGGTTTGGAAATATAACGGAGGTGAAGTTTTAAAATGATGGAGATATTACAAAATTTGATGCACGGTTTTTCCGTTGCTGCTACACCGATGAACTTATTGTGGGTAACAATCGGAGGAACTTTAGGAACTATAGTTGGAATGCTTCCTGGACTTGGACCTGCAACTGGGGTCGCTGTTTTACTACCCCTTACCTTCACAATGGGACCTACGGCGGCTCTTATTACGATGTGCGGGATATATTATGGTGCGATGTTTGGTGGATCGAGAAGTTCGATACTTATAAATACTCCAGGTGATGGAGCTGCCCTTGCAGCTACATTTGACGGGTATCCTATGGCTATGAACGGACGTGCAGAGGCAGCTCTGGCCATGTCAGCTGTAGCATCTCTTATAGGTGGACTTATCTCTGCTGTTCTTATAACTTTCGTAGCTACGCCGGTTTCGATGTTTGCATTGAAATTCGGGCCTGCAGAATATTTCCTTTTGATGGTTGCTGCTCTTTCTATGACAGCTTCTATGTCTAAGGGTAATATGATCGGTGGATTCGTATCTATGTTTGTTGGACTTATCATAGCAACTGTTGGACTTGATGCCCAATCTGGTGTTCCTAGATTTACTTTTGGAATAATGGAACTTCAGCAGGGAATAGACTTCCTTATCCTTATCATAGGTATCTATGCACTTGGGGAAGTGTTTAAAAGCTTCAAGTCTATCAATGAAGGTCAGAAGCAGATGCAGAAGAAATTTGGTAAAATCTGGTTTACCAAAGAGGACTGGAAAGAATGTCTTATGCCGATATTAAGAAGTACTCCTCTAGGCTTTGTCGTAGGAGCTCTTCCTGGAGCTGGAGGAACAATGGCTTCCCTTATGTCGTACAACAATGAGAAACAACTTTCAAAAGATCCTGATAGTTTTGGTAAGGGTAATATTGTAGGACTAGCAGCACCAGAAGCGGCAAACAACGCTGCATCTGTGGGAGCTCTAATCCCTATGCTAACACTTGGAATTCCTGGATCCGGTACAACTGCGGTAATGATGGGGGCTCTGCTTATGCTAGGACTTCAACCGGGACCTATGCTATTTGTTCAGCATCCAGATATCGCTTGGGGTCTTATCGCGAGTATGTTTATCGGTAATATAGTTCTGGCTATAGTTAATATACCTCTAGCTGGATTACTTGTAAGAGTTTTGGCTATACCACCAAAAATCTTATACCCAATAGTTCTTGGGCTCGCCTTCATAGGAACTTATGCTATAGGAAACAGTGCTATGGACTTCTACCTACTGGTTATATTCGGTGTTATGGGGCTGTTCATGTCAAAAGCAAAAGTGCCTACAGCACCTATGATTCTTGGGGTGATAGTTGGAGGAACTATGGAGCAATCATTCAGACAAGCGATAGTTCTATCTAATGGTAGCCTAAGCATTTTCACAGGATCACCTCTAGCTATAACTTTAATATTATTAACAATTGGATCAGTTGTTTTCCCTTTAATAAAAGAAGCTATGAAAAAGAAAAAGCTTGCAAGCGCTTAATTTAAGTTTAATCAAGTGAATAATTCTTATCTGTTAAATTATTAAATTGAATTTGGGAGGGGAAGATGAAAAATATTTCTGTAGATATAGAAGATAGTTTATATGAAGAGATCCAAGATGTGTGCAAAGAATTAAATGAAACTATTGAAGACTTTATTGCCGCAGCTTTGAGTACGCATCTGGAAGAAAGAATGAAACTTGCAGATTCAAAAAAAACTGATGAAATTCTAGAAAAAGTTCAAGGAGAAGGCGAAGACGAATGGATTTAAGTTTTATATAAAAGTTTTCTTAATTTCTCTCTCGGAAAAAACCGAGAGAGAAATTAAATTTATTTAATTGAAAACTGGAATAAAAACTGATTAAAAACTATCCTGTTAAAAAAGTATAGAAGTAATTTTTATAATTTTTTAAAAGGCTTTGCAGGTCACCAAGGATGAGAGATTTTAAAGGTTGGATTGAATTTAGCAGTTGTATTTGAGAAAATCTTTAGGAATAAATAGGGTTTCCATAAAAATTACTATTTATTTGATATGTTGATTTTTAAAATAGCTGAATATATTCGTACAAAATATCTATCTTAAGAAAAAAGATTTAGGTGTTGACACACTGAAGAAGGTGCGTTATAATTGTACAATACATGTCCAAAGGGAACGCATCTTGTGTAGCTTTTTAGAAGCTGTTTATTAATAACATATATTTAATTGGTAATTTTTAGGGATAACTTTAGTTAAGCTCTAACAGGCCAATGCAAGGATCTTTAACTTTGTATTGGCCTGTTTTTTATTTTCAAAATAACTATTTATTTAAAATTAAATTTTAGTTTTTAATAAGTTATTAAAATCCTTTAATGATTAGGATTAAGTGTTGACAAAGATAATGTAAGGATGTAAAATATGTGGTGGAAATACTGTATACAGTATTCTTAAATAAAATTGAGGTGATTCTTTTGAAAAAATTAAAAATAACTGAGACTGCATTAAGAGATGGGCATCAGTCCCTTATAGCAACGAGACTAAAAACTGAAGAAATTCTCCCTATCTTAGAAAAGATGGATCAGGTAGGATATTACTCTCTAGAGGTTTGGGGCGGAGCTACATTTGATGCCTGTATAAGATTTCTCAATGAAGACCCTTGGGAAAGACTAAGGGAGATGAGAAAAAGAGTTAAAAACACAAAACTTCAGATGCTTCTCCGTGGTCAAAATCTTCTTGGTTACAGACATTATGCAGATGATGTTGTTGATAAGTTTATAGAAAAATCACTAAAAAATGGAATAGATATTATAAGAGTTTTTGATGCACTGAATGACTACAGAAACCTTGAAACTGCAATTAAGTCGATTATTAAATACAATGGACATTGTCAAGGGTGTATTGCTTATACGACGAGTGAGATTCATACTGTAGAATATTTTGTGGGAAAAGTAAAAGAACTTGAAAAATTGGGTGTTCACTCAATATGTATAAAGGATATGGCTGGAATATTACTTCCAGAAGTAGCCTATGAGCTAATAAAAAAGATAAAATCAGTAACTGACCTTCCTATTGAACTACATACTCACTGTACGAGTGGGATAGCATCGATGCTTTATATGAGGGCTATAGAGGCTGGAGTAGATATAATAGACACAGGTATATCACCTTTTTCAGGGGGTACAGCACAGCCTGCAACAGAGGTATTTGCACATGTTTTAAAAGGAAGCGAGAGGGATCCTGAATTAGATCTTGGTCTTCTTTCAGAGATCGCAGATTACTTTAAGCCGATAAAAGAAAAATACAGATCAGAAGGCATATTAAATCCAAAGGTAATGGATGTAGAGCCAAAGACACTTTCATATCAGGTT
Source organism: uncultured Ilyobacter sp. (assembly GCF_963668515.1). Taxonomy (NCBI): domain Bacteria; kingdom Fusobacteriati; phylum Fusobacteriota; class Fusobacteriia; order Fusobacteriales; family Fusobacteriaceae; genus Ilyobacter; species uncultured Ilyobacter sp. The sequence continues at coordinate 323,429 of NZ_OY764864.1, forward strand.
CCAGGTGGAATGCTTTCAAATCTCCTTTCACAATTGGAAGGACAGAATGCTTCTGACAGATATGAAGAGGTTCTCGAAGAAGTACCTAGAGTAAGAAAGGACCTTGGATATCCACCTCTAGTAACACCTCTTTCACAAATGGTTGGTACACAGGCAGTGTTTAATGTACTTGTAGGAGAAAGATATAAATTTGTACCTAAAGAGATAAAAGACTATGTAAGAGGAAAATACGGTCAGTCTCCAGCACCAATAAGCCAAGAGATAAAAGAGAAAATAATCGGAGATGAGACACCGATAACTCATAGACCGGCAGATGATATCTCTCCGGAATTCGAAAAACTAAAAGCAGAAATAGGAGAGCTTGCTCAAAGTGACGAAGATGTCCTAATGTACGCTCTGTTTCCAGAAAATGCAAAAGAATTTTTAAAGAAAAAATTGGAAGATCTAGAGGAAGAAAAAGAATATATAATGACGGTTTTTGTATAAATTAAATAAAACAGTTTGTTATTTAATAATTAACTCATATATTGAAAGGAGAAGATTAATGATTGGAGTTTGCGGAAATGAAAAAGCTTCAGATGCACTGGTGACAGTTGATCTGAATACCGTAGGAATCAGTGTTGAGGTAATTTCAAAGTTAAAAGGAATGTTTGGAAAATTGATGGAGAAATCTGTAATGGAGGCTCTTGTAGAGATGAAAACAGAAAATGCAAAGGTAACTGTACAAGATTTTGGAGCATTAGATTTTATAATCAAGGCTAGAACAAAAACAGCGGTAAGAAGAGCAATGGCTGCTGCAGGAGGTGTGAAATAATGAAAAAACTGAGAAGAACGATGCTTTTTGCACCTGCAAGTAACCCTAAACTGTTATTTAACACTGCAATTTATAAGCCAGACTGTATTTTATTTGACTTAGAAGATGCAGTAAGATACGACGAAAAAGATGCAGCAAGAGATCTTCTTGTAGAAGCGTTTAAAACTATAGATTATGGAAAGTGTGAAGTGTTCGTAAGAACTAACCCACTCAGAAAACCAACAGGCGAAAAAGCACCTTTCGGAGAGCTTGATATAAGGGCTCTTGTACCGGCAGGAATGAGAAGGATGAGACTTCCTATGTGTGAAAAACCTGAGCATATAGAGGAATTAGCCGCATTATTGGACGAAGTAGAAAAAGAGTGCGGAATAGAACCTGGATCAGTTAAAGTACAGGCATCTCTAGAAACTCCAATAGGAGTTATGAATGCTCTAGCTATAGCACAGTCTTCTGAGAGAATAACTTCGATCTCTTTTGGAGCTGAAGACTTTACAAGAACATTAGGAACAGACAGAACAAAAGCAGCAACAGAACTTTTTTTTGCTAGATCACAAGTAGTTATGGCTGCATCAGTAGCTGGTGTAGATGCTATCGATACTGTATGGGCAGATGTGTCAGACACTGAAGGATTTATAAAAGAAGTAGAATCGGCAAAAAATCTTGGATTTTCAGGTAAGTCATGTATCCACCCTTCACAAGTAAAAGAAGTTCATAATATTTTCACTCCATCTATGGAAGAAGTGGAAAAATCTGTGGAAATCTTGAAAGCAGCGGCAGAGGCAAACATTCAAGATGGTGGAGTAATTACAGTAAAAGGGAAAATGGTTGATATTCCGGTAATCGCTAAGGCTGAAAGAATAGTTTCTTTGGCTAAGGGTGCAGGACTAATCAAATAATTCAGGAGGGAAATAAAGAGATGGAATTAAAGACATTAGTTAATAAATTGGGAAGAGAGATGCCAAGCTATATAGAGGGATATGGGGAAGTTAATCCCTATGCTGGACCATTTGCTACAGAAGCATCTGGGAGAAAATATGCACCATCAAAATCTTCTTCAAAACCTGGAGATGTAAAATTATTAAGCGGCATAAAAGAAGCTTTAGAAAAAGTTGAAATAAAAGACGGAATGACAATTTCTTTTCATCACCACCTTAGAAACGGTGACTATATATTAAATATGGTTGTAGAAGAGATTGCGGCTATGGGTATAAAAGACATAACAATTTGTTCATCATCTCTTACATCTGCTCATGAGCCATTAATGGACCATATCAAAAATGGTGTTATAACTGGACTACATACTTCGGGATTAAGAGGAAAAATAGCTAAAGAGGTTGCTATAAATAATATTCTTGGAAAGCCGGTGGTATTTAGAACTCATGGTGGAAGAGCGAGAGCTATCGAAGCCGGAGAGGTGAAAATTGATGTAGCATTTATAGCTGCTCCAGCATGTGACCCTATGGGTAATATGAACGGAAAACAAGGAAAGGCTGCTTTTGGGGCTATGGGATACCCTATGGTAGATGCACAATATGCTAATAAAGTAATTGCCATCACTGATAACCTAATGCCATTCCCACTAGAAAAAATATCTATCTCAATGTCTGATGTAGACTACGTAGTAGAAGTTGAATCTATCGGTGATCCAGAAAAAATAGCTACAGGAGCAACAAGAGTAACTAAAAATCCAATGGATCTACTTATTGCTGAAAATGCTGCTAATATACTTATCGCATCAGGACTCGTAAAAGAAGGATTTTCTTTTCAGGCTGGTTCGGGAGGAGCTTCCCTTGCAGTTTGTAAATTCATAAGAGAATACATGGAAAAAAACCAAATAAAAGGATCTTTTGCAGCTGGAGGAATCACAGCTTACTTAGTAGAACTGCTAGAAGCCGGGTTATTTAATGCCCTTCTTGATGTACAAACTTTTGATGGTGCAGCAGCAGATTCAATGAACAGAAACCCTAACCACATAGAGATGTCGGCAAACACATATGCTAACCCTCACAATAAAGCGTGTTCGGCTCATCAGTTAGACATGATGATATTATCTGCGACAGAGATCGATACAGACTTCAACCTGAACTCAATGACAGGTTCTACAGGAATGATCATGGGTGCTCAAGGTGGAGCTCCTGATACAGCAGCAGGTGCAAAGTTAACAGTTTGCGTGGCACCAACAATGAGAAAAAGAATACCAATTATACTAGATAAAGTAACAAATGTAGTAACTCCAGGAGAAACAGTAGATGTACTGGTAACTGAAAGAGGAACCTGTGTGAATCCTCTGAGAACGGACCTTATAGAAAAGTTTACTGCAGCGGGAATAGATTTAATGACTATAGATGAATTGAAAGCTGAAGTTGAAAAACTGACAGGAATTCCTGAAAAAATTCAATATGAGGATACAGTAGTAGGAGTTATAGAGTATAGAGATGGAACTGTAACAGATGTTATCAAACAGGTAAAAAAATAAAGAAGGGAGCATCCGCTCCCTTCTTTAATCAAAGAAAGTTATAGATATGCATTTGTTGAAAAATATAGATTTATATAAAAATAATATTTAAGAAGGGAGGATAAAATGAATATTACAGAACTTATGACGTTGTTTTCTAACCCAGAAACCATTAAAACCCTAGGGACGGGAGACAAGATGATGGGAGTGGGTGTGACTGTAATTCTTGGAATGGGGATCACAGTGACAGCACTTATATTCATACAATTTCTTATAGGAATGATGACAAAATTAATGGCTGAAAAACCAAAACCAGCAGTGGCCACTGAAGTGACTCCAAAAGCTCCGATGAAGCCAGATGTTAATGATCCAGAACTTATGGCTGCTATATCTGCTGCAGTTGCTGCAAAAATGGGCATCTCCCAAGAAAGTATAGTGAAAACAGTCGTTGAAAAAAGATAGAAGCGGACCTTTTAATCTAATAATCTTATAAGAAATCTGACAGGAGGATAAAAATGAAAACTTTTAAAGTTGTTGTTAACGGAAACGAATACGAAGTAGGAGTAGAAGAGGTAAAAGCAGGAACAGCAGCACCAAGAGCAGCAGCAGCTCCAGCAGCTCCGAAACCAGCAGCACCAACACCGGCGGCACCAAAACCAGTAACTACTGCAGCAGGGGCAGGAGCAGGAGTAAACACGGTAACTGCACCTATGCCTGGTACAATAATTAATGTGGGGTGCCACGCAGGAGCAAAAGTTTCTAAAGGTGACATCTTAGTAGTATTAGAAGCAATGAAAATGGAAAATGAAATTATGGCCCCTCATGACGGAACAGTTACTGAAGTGAGAGTTCAGCAGGGTGCTTCAGTTAATGCAGGAGATATACTAGTAGTATTATCTTAATATCTATAGGAGGAGACTCATTATGTTACAAGCTTTAATGGATTTTTATACCAGCACAGGTTTTTACGGTATAAATATAGGTTCCATCTTAATGATGATAGTTGCCTGTATTTTTATGTACCTTGCTATAGTAAAAGGGTTTGAGCCATTATTATTGGTTCCTATCTCTTTTGGAATGCTTCTTACAAACCTTCCTTTTGCCGGCCTTATGGCAGAGCCTTTAATGGAAGTAAAAGAGCATATTTCAGCTTCTGGAGCTGTGCAGTATGTAGTTCATACAGCAGAGCCTGGAGGACTACTTTATTACTTATTTCAAGGAGACCACTTAGGAATATTCCCACCATTAATCTTTATGGGGGTAGGGGCAATGACAGACTTCGGTCCGTTAATTGCAAATCCTAAATCACTTCTTCTTGGAGCAGCAGCTCAATTTGGAATCTTCGTTACTTTCCTAGGAGCGATAGGTTCTGGACTGTTTACAGCTCAGGAGGCAGCTTCAATCGGAATCATCGGAGGAGCAGACGGACCTACTGCGATTTTCCTTTCTTCAAAACTGGCTCCCCACCTAATGGGACCGATAGCTGTAGCAGCTTATTCATATATGGCGCTTGTACCAATTATCCAGCCGCCAATCATGAAGGCTCTTACAACAGAAAAAGAGAGAAAGATAAAGATGTCTCAACTTAGAATGGTAACTAAAAAAGAGAAGATAATCTTCCCAATCGTAGTAACTATTATAGTATCTCTAATAGTACCACCAGCAGCAACTCTAATCGGAATGTTAATGCTTGGAAATCTATTCAGAGAATGTGGAGTAGTAGGAAGACTAGAAGATACAGCAAAGAATGCACTTATCAACATCATCACAATCTTCCTAGGGGTAACAGTTGGGGCGACAGCAACAGCCGAAGCCTTCCTAAAAGTGGAAACTTTAGCTATCCTAGCACTAGGAGTAGTTGCCTTTGGAATAGGAACAGGATCAGGAGTATTACTTGCTAAGCTTATGAATAAATTGAGCAAGACCCCTATTAATCCATTGCTAGGATCTGCAGGAGTATCTGCGGTACCAATGGCAGCAAGGGTATCACAGGTAGTGGGACAGAAAGCTGATCCATCTAACTTCCTATTGATGCATGCAATGGGACCAAACGTTGCAGGAGTAATAGGATCTGCAGTATCTGCAGGGGTATTACTTTCACTGTTTGGATAATTATTTATAATTTAAAGTTATATTATAAAAAAGGGAGAGCTTTATTTGTAAGCTCTCCCTTTAATATATTTTGTAATTTTTCCAAAATTACGTATAAATTTAAAGTGAATTCTATAAAAACTATTTAAAATCATATAATATTTTTTCAGAAAATTTTTTTTAATGACCTAAAAATTAGTTTTTTAAAGAATCTCTTCTACATCTAAAGCAGATTGATTTTTTTTCTTTTTGAGGAAAAATATGAGAGCACTTATTGCAGCAAGTATACCCAAAGGATAACCTATGGCTGTGGACATTCGTAAACCCTCTGGAGCTATTATTATATATGTGGTAACAACTCCCGTCATAAATGTTCCTGGAATTGCGGCTATCCAGAAATTTTTATTATTATTTGCCAGATAAACTGCGCCAGCCCATAAAACTATAGTGGCAAGGGTTTGATTGGACCAGGCAAAGTATCTCCATATTATTCCAAAATCCATGAAGCAAAGAGAAATTCCAACTATAAACAGAGGGATTGCGATTAAGAATCTATTTTTTATAGGTCCCTGTTTAAGGTTTGTAGCATCTGCAATTGCAAGTCTTGCGCTCCTGAATGCAGTGTCGCCAGAAGTGATGGGACAGGCAACTACTCCCAATAGAGCAAGGGCCCCGCCAACTTTACCGAGCATCGAGTTGGAAATTGTATTTACAACTACTCCTGCAGCTCCCGCTTGGGCAAGGCCTTCTGTACTACCAAAAAAAGTCATGGCTGCTGCTGCCCAAATAAGGGCAATGATCCCTTCTGCTATCATAGAGCCGAAAAATACTCTTCTACCCTCTTTTTCATTCTTAAGACATCTAGCCATAAGCGGAGATTGGGTAGCGTGGAAACCAGATATTGCTCCACAGGCAATTGTTATAAAAAGAAACGGATAAAAAGGAGTACCTTTTGGATTAAGATTTTGAAGAGTTAACTCTGGAATCTGGTATCCTTTTATAAAAAGACCTAAACCAATTCCTAGTCCCATTAGGATAAGTGATAATCCAAATATTGGATATATTTTGGATATCAGCTTATCCACTGGAAGAACTGTAGCTACAATATAATAAATAATTATAATCCCAACCCATGTCATTTTACCTACACTTGGAATGATACTTGTCAGTATACCAGCGGGACCAACGACAAAAACTACTCCTACAAGAACGAGAAGCACTACCGAGAAAACCCTCATAAAATTTTTAGGTCCATTTCCAAGGTATTTACCTACAACTTCGGCTATTGTTGAGCCGTCATGTCTAAGCGAAAGCATCCCTGCAAGATAGTCATGAACCGATCCTGCAAATATGCATCCGAATACAATCCACAGAAAGGCAGCTGGCCCCCATAAAGCCCCTGCAACGGCTCCAAATATTGGACCTAGGCCGGCGATATTGAGAAATTGTATAAGAAAAGCCCTTCCCCAACTGATTTCACAAAAATCAACACCATCGGCAAGACTTACAGCAGGTGTAGGTCTGCTTTCGTTGATACCAAAGATATTTTCAACAATTTTACCATAAATAAAATAACCACCAATTAAAGTTGCCAAAGCTAATAGAAAAGTTATCATTTTTTCCCTCCTTATCTTCTAAGAAATAAAATATGATAGTTTTGTTAATATTATTTCTTTAATATTAACTTATTGTGACTTTGTTAAGCGATGAATATAGGTTTTTTTGCAGATTCAATTATCTTGATCCCTGGTTCTCTTATGGCTTTTTCAAGCATTATAGAATGCTTAAGGTCACCCATGATTATAAGATCGTAGCCTTTGGAATATTCCAAAATAATTTTATGAACTTCTCCACTGGTAAACTCTCTTTTGAAATTTTTCCCAGCCTTTTCCATATAAAGCTTCAAATCTTCTTCATCATGTTTTTTGTCCCCATTAACCGTAACAGCTGCAAATTCAGTAACATTAGAAAAAATTTCCATGAAATTAAAGAGTGCTTTGTTTGATTTTGTCTGCTGGTCATATGCTAGCATAACTTTTTCTAGGGAATAGTTTTCCAATTCAGGAACCAGTATTACAGGTTTGTGATGGGTGTTCAACAGGATTTTTTCTTCATGAGTAAGTTCACTGGATTTTGCAAGTATTGCAAGGTCGAAAAATTTTAATTCTTCCAGTAATATTTTGGAAGAATCTCCTACCATATTGTAAAATTTAGAGTCTTTCATTATAGAGAGAAATGCCTTTTCTATTCTTTCTGAACGTTCTTTTTCAGACTTTGTTATTCTTTGGTATTCTTTGTCGATGTTTTTTATCTTAAGTCTGTAAAGATCATCGGCAGCCATGAATTCTTTGAAATCATCCTTATCTACAACTGAATGTATAAACATTCCTACAATATCCGCATCAGGATAATTTTCTTTTATCGTCTTTGCATATTTTGTCAAATATGCAACATCCTTTTCCTCAACAAACGCCACCAATATCCTGTTCAGCATTGTTAATCACCTTCCTTTTAAAAAATGCATAGATGTCCCTGAGTTTTGTAATAAAATATCCACGTTTAATTTTAGGTCCGACAAAATAGTTATTCTTTATAAAAAAACAAACTCCTCTTATAATTTTTTAGATGTATAGCTTTCAAACAACAGTTATGGAATATATTTTAACGGTTTGATTATTTTTTTGAAGGAGTACCTACTAACTAAGTCATATAGATTGATAGCTCAATATGGAGTTTTTTGATAGAGTGAAATCTCATTTACTAGTGATGCTGAAAGGACCACACCTGTTTTTATTTTATATCTATAAAGATAGAATTTAATTTAGAGGTGATCAAAAGACATAGTGAACCCCTAGTATATGCTGGTTGGAATCAGAGGAGTTATAACTTGATTTTTTGACCTCAGTAAAGTTATCATTTATCTTGTAAGAATAGGATAGATCTATGTACTTCATCTGAAGTTTCAGCTGATTAAACCACTGAAGAGGATGATCGGTACCCATACTGTTGCCACTCCAGTCTGTTTTATCTTTTAGTTCATTTGCCCCGAAAATATAATCTAACCAACCGCTAAAATAAATGTTCCATCCATTTTTAAATGCATATAATTTTTTACCGTAGGCAGCATTCAAAAGATAACCATCCCATTTATCCCCTATACTCCCGTCATAGGCTTCCCTATGGTATCTGGCCAAGAGGTTCATTCTAACATAGTCGAATCCCTTTATATACACATCATTTCCAATATCCACTTGATGTCTTTTGAGTCCTCCTCCGTAAGAGCTGTCATCAAAATCTTACTGATGTGAAAAAAACCACTCTTTAAACTTCTAGAAAGAGAGATCCCGCCCTAAAAGTCCATCTAGAGAAAGTCTAGGGTTTATCTCATCGTAAAGGTTAGGGTCTCTCCCATGCATATCACTAGACCTGAATCAAATGCATCAAAAAAATCTATGAACCAATACATATCAAGAAGGTCATACCTATGGAGGTCTTCGAACTATATATATTGATCATCGATACTTTCACTATAACCATCAGCGGCATTATTCCCCTAATAATAAAATACCAAATATTTTTTTCATTGCCACCATCCTTTTTAATTACGCTCTTACTCTGAAGTCTTAGACATTAAAAATTCTCTAGAGTTGGTCTCTATTGTGTAAAAATAAAAGGATTTTTACAACTTGAAATTAAAATATAGATAGTGAAAAATATCATAGCATTTAATTGTGTGCAGGATTTTGTAGTCTTGAATTGTATAATCAACTGCAGCAAAAAAATTATGGTAAAAACAATTTATTAAAAAATTAATTTTAATCATTGGATGTTAAGAATTCCATAAAAACAGATCAAATTTATAATTTAAGGAGGGGTTATGAAAAAAGTATTATTAAATAACGGTATTGAGGTACCGATTATCGGATTAGGAACATTTAAAGCCAGGGGAGAAGAGGTTTATATGGCTGTAAAAACAGCTATCGCTAATGGTTATACTCATATAGATACAGCTATGATATATGGTAATGAAAAAGAGATAAATAGGGCTATAAAGGATAGCGGAGTAAGGAGAGAAAACTTGTTTATCACGACAAAACTTTGGAACTCAGATCAGGGATATGAATCTACAAAAAAAGCATTCCAGAAATCATTAGACGCTTTAGGTTTAGATTATATTGATTTATATTTAATTCATTGGAATAAAGGGATAGAAAATGCTGCAGAGTCATGGAAGGCTATGGAGGAACTATATAAGGAGGGGAAGATAAAAGCTATCGGTGTGTCTAATTTTACCATGTATCACATGGAAAAACTTCTTGAAACTGCCGTAGTTAAACCAGCCATAAATCAGGTGGAATGTCATATAGGACTGCCACAGTATGATCTTCAGAAATACTGTGAGAGCAAAGGAATAAGGCTCACTGCCTATGCACCTATGCAAGCTGGTAAAATCTTTGAAAGTGAGGAATTAAAAAAAATTGCTGATAAACATGGAAAATCTATTGCTCATGTGGCATTAAAATTTCTTGTAGACAGAGGAATTATCGTAATCCCTAAGTCAGTTAAGGCTGAAAGAATAATTAGTAACAAGGATATTTTTGACTTAGAACTTGATTCAGAAGACTTAAAAGTGATTAGATCTCTCTGGAACGGGAAAAGATTATACACTGACCCAGACAACTGTTACTTTTAGTCAATAAAAAACAGCAGCCACCTAGCTGCTGTTTTTTTCTTTAGGAGAATTTGAGATCTCCAGGGAAACTTTGGATGTAGAAAGGAAAATTAGAGAAATTTTAGAAAAAACACTCATAAGAGGAGGGGTTGATATGAGTGAAAAACAACTTGAGGACAAGATAATAGAGCTTTTACCGAAAACATCTCTTTTTGGGGGAGTGGATCTGAAGGAGATTCATTTTTTTGTAGAGAGCCTTGTGGAGAAGAGATGTAAAGCTGGTGAAATTATACTAAAAGAGGGAGAATCACCTGGGGATTCTTATCTTTTATTGGAGGGAGAGATAAAACTGACAGTGAGAGATAGGCGGGTGGATAAATTTGGTCCTGGGACAGTTTTTGGAATAGATTCTACAATAGGAATCCAAAAGCAGATTACTACTGCCACTGCAGAAACTGATGTGATTTTGGCAATTATCCCAAAGATGAGCCTCTATACTCTATCGCAGAAAAATCCTGATTTGTTTGGCAAGCTCATCCTAAACGTAGCCAGAGACCTGGCAAGGGCCCTAAAGGGTATGGAACGGATAATAGAAGATTATGTACTTTTAGAGGAAAAACACCTTCTTTGACAAAAAAAATATGTGAGTCAATAAAATACTTTTATAATCAAAACTTTTTAGCTTGACAAATTTCAATATAAGAGATACAATCAGAGCATATTATAAATGATCCTAAGTATTACAGAATATTATTGAAGCTGGGAGGGGTAAATATGTCACATCCAGTAACTTATGGACAGTTAAACAAGAAATTTGTCATAAAAGGAATCAACGGTAATGATAAAACCAAGGCTAGGCTTATAGAGAGAGGGTTCTGTATAGGTGAAAATCTCTGCATACTGAAGGATACTGATGAAAATCTAATTATAGAGGTAAATAAAAGCAGGTATGTGGTCAATTTTGGACTGGCAAGTAAAATAATAGTAGATGAAGCATAACTAAAAGACAGCTCTTCGGGGCTGTACCTTTTTAAAAAAATACTTTGATAATCAAAGTAAATTTATAGATGGAACTGGAGGATACTAATGAAACTTACTGACCTGAAAAGAGGGGAAAAAGCAAAGATTATCAAAATAGGTAAAATAGGAGACCTGAAGAAAAGACTTGTGGACATGGGAGTCACTTCTGGAGAGACAATAAAACTAGAAAGAGATGCGCCCCTAGGGGACCCGCAGCAGTACATAATAAAAGGGACAGGGATAGCAATCAGAAAAGAAGATGCAAAGAATATAGAGGTAGAAAAATAAAACATCAGAAGAGAAGGAGAGGAAATACGAGATGATAAAAATAGCTTTTGCGGGAAATCCCAACGTAGGGAAATCAGCACTTATCAACTCCATGGCAGGCTCGAAACTAAAAGTAGGAAACTGGCCAGGTGTTACAGTTGAGAAAAAGGAAGCTGAGTTTGAGTTTGAGGGTAAAAAAATAAAGATGATAGACCTCCCAGGTGTATATAGTCTTAGTCCCTATACCATAGAAGAAAAAATCACCAGGGACTATATATTAAATGAAAATCCAGACGTTGTAATAAATGTGGTTGACTCTACCAACCTTGAAAGAAATTTATATCTCACAATGCTATTAAAAGAATTGGGAAAGCCTATGATAATGGCTCTGAATTTTTTAGATGAGTTTGAAAACCTCAATTATAAATTGGATCTTAAAAAGTTTCAGGCACATTTAGAGATGGAAGCTATCCATACAAGTGCCGTAAAAAACAAAGGTATAAAAGAACTTTTGGAAAAAGCCCTGTTGGTAGCTGAAAAACACAGAAAACAAAGTCACATCAAATATGAGCTCAGGTTTGACAACACAATAGAAAATGAGATTCAGAACATAAGATGCAAGATAAAAGAAAATGAAAAATTTATTCCGGTACTACAAAAATATGCTGAGGACTTTATATGTATCAAATTATTGGAGCAGGACTCGTATTTTGCAGAGGTTTTAGAAAGAGAGTATGGGATAGAGAGTGATTCTGTAACAAAAGAAAATGTAGACAGGATAGAGAAAAAATTTGACGAAGATGCAGAGACTATAATTGCAGAGGGAAGATATGGAGCACTTAAGGGTATTTTAGCCCAGACCTTTACAACCTCCCTGAAATCTAGACTTGACTTTACAGACAAGGTTGACAAAATACTTCTCAATAAATATCTTGGACTTCCGATATTTTTCTTCATAATATCTGGAATAATGGGTGTTGTATTTAACGGAAGCGGCCCTTTTATAGACTGGGTAGACGGCTTCATAGGCGACTACATAGGAAAGTATGTGGCCATTGCTGTAGAAGGGACTCCAGACTGGCTTTACTCCCTTGTAACTGAGGGAATAATAGGTGGGGTAGGAGGAGTTCTTGTATTTGTTCCTCTAATGCTTTTCCTGTATTTTTTCCTGGCTTTACTAGAGGAAAGCGGATATATGTCAAGAGTGGCCTTTCTTATGGATAAGATAATGAGAAGACTCGGACTAAATGGAAAGGCTTTTGTGCCTATGGTATTAGGGTTCGGGTGTACAGTTCCAGCCATCTATGCCACAAGAACGCTAGAGGACGAACCATCTAGGAGACTTACAGCTCTTATGGCACCTTTTATGTCTTGCGGGGCAAGACTTCCGGTATATGGTCTTTTTACAGCGGCATTTTTCGGGGCCCGTGCAGGAATGATAGTAATGAGTCTTTATGTAATGGGGATAATTGTAGCCGTACTTACAGGTATGTTTTTTAAGAATAATCCTAGATTTAAGGCAGAGGATAAGGCTCTTCTTCTAGAGCTGCCTCCATACAGGGTGCCTAGCTTCAAGATGATATGGAGCTCTACAATGACAAGGACAGTGTCTTATCTGAAAAAGGCCACCACTGTTATATTAGGAATACTGATACTTCTTTGGGGTCTTATTTATTTTCCAAATAACGGAGACGCATCAAATTCTTACATGGCAAAATTCGGAAAAGTAATAGCACCTATAATGAAGCCAACTGGATTTGGTAACAGATGGGAAACTGTAGCTGCTATAGCCCCTAGTATTGCGGCCAAAGAAGTTGTCGTAGGATTCATGGCACAGGTACTTCCACAGGGAAATGAGGCTAACTCATTATCAGAAAATGAAATCCAAGAGGAACCTACAACATTTGCACAAGATACAATGGAACAACTAAAGGGATTTGCAGTGGCGTCAAAAGAATCTGTAATTTCCATGGTTAGTTTTGATGTAGCCAGTCTTTTTACTCCACCTAGTGCTGACGAGGTGGAAGAAGGGGGAACTGGGGTGGTAGGAGCCACTGCAAGATTATGGGAGGGAGATCCTTTAGGGCCTCTTAGAGCATATTCATTCATGGTGTTTATACTGCTGGTCGTTCCTTGTGTAGTTACTTTAGCCGCAATCAAACAGGAGTTTGGACAGAAATTCATGTGGTTTACTGTTATGGTGATGCTTATTGTACCTTATATAGCTTCGACGGTTATATTCCAAATAGGTAGATTATTTATTTAGGTCGAGTTTCACGGAGGGATTAGATGAAAACGATTATAGTTATAGGGGTAGTTGCAGTGATTGCATTCTTTTCCCTCAGAAGTGTGATAAAAATGCTAAAAGGTGAAAATGGATGCGGATGCTCTAAAGATTCCAACTGTGCTATGAAGGATCACTGCTCTAGCAAGAATAAAAATAAAAAATAAATAAAATATGCAGCTTGGCTGCATATTTTATTTAAAGATATACTTTGATTTTCAAAAGATTGGTTGGTATTAATAAAAATTTTACAACAGAGGTTAGCTAAAAAGTTAGTACACAAAGGAGGTGTAGCCGTATGATAGCAATTATAGGAGGGATCAAAGGAATAGAGAGAGAGTATAAAAATCTCATGGATGAACATAATCTGAGGTGCAGGATTTACAATAAAACCTGTCCTGCTTTCCAAAAGAAAATAAAGAACTGTGAAGCCTGTATATTGTTTACCAATACGGTGAGTCATAAGCTCTCTCTTTCGTGTACTAAAATATGCAAAAAAAATAATATAAAACTCATAAGGGTTCACTCTAGCAGTTTGAATAAACTCAGAGAGAGTTTGTGTGAAATATGCAAAGGGTGTAGTTAACCAAAAGGAGGTATTTGTACATCATATATATGAATTTGAGAAGGGCCTCAGAAATCTGGTGCTCCATACCACTGAAAAAGAAAATCTAAAAATGATAATGAACAAACTGAACAATAGAAAGATCAATTACGAGATTTATGAAATAGAAGGGGACAGGATAAATATATTTTTTGGAGCCAAAGAGTGTATAGAGGTAATAAGAAGAATGGGAAAGCAGTCGCTGAGGAAATATACCTTTGAAGAGGATTTTATACTTGGGATTATGCTAGGGTATGACAGAAGAAAACAGTGTGAAAGATACTTATCTTTTAAAGAAAAAAATACAAGAACTGCATAAAGGGCCAAGTGCCTTTTTTTTGATTTTTATAGGCTAAAATTTTAACCTATAAAGAAAATTTTAGATTCCAAAGTTTTTTTAAAATTTTGAATATAAAAATAGATTGTGAAATAGTTAAAATATGAAAAGCACAGTATTAAAACTAAAAAAGAAGTTTAAAATCTAAGAACAGAACTTAGTTAAAAAAATAACGATATACAGCGAAATAAATTTTGAGAGTCTAAATATCAAGTTTTCCAAAGAGAATCCTTTAACTAATTGTTCCTTGACAAGGGATTATAAAGAGAGTATATTGTAATTAAATCAGTATTTCATTTGGCTTACTGTGAAAATTTTTATTTAAAAAATAGGAGGTCCAAAATGTACGTAATCGATAAAGAAGTTTGTATTGCATGTGGAGCATGTGAGGGAACTTGTCCAGTATCAGCAATTTCTGCTGCAGACGGTAAATATGAGATTTCAGATGCATGTATCGACTGTGGAGCATGTGCAGGAGTATGTCCAGTAGAGTGTATCTCGGCTCAGTAATATCAAAAAATATTTTAAAAAAATAAAATAGGGGGGTTTAAAATGTACGTAATCGATAAAGAAGCTTGTATTGCATGTGGGGCATGTGAAGGAACTTGTCCAGTATCAGCAATTTCTGCTGCAGAGGGTAAATATGAGATTTCAGATGCTTGTGTAGACTGTGGAGCATGTGCAGGAGCATGTCCTGTAGACGCAATCGCTGCAGGTTAATAAAAAATTTAAAAGAGCCTTTAGGGCTCTTTTTTTTTTGTAATTTTAATTTTAATAAAAGGAATTTTCCGTTGTAGGTATATAATTTTAATATAAAGTGTAATAGTTCTATGGAAAATATCTTGATTTGAATCTATAAAAAACATTGACATGCAGTGGGATGGAAAATATGCTAGCATGTTAAAAGACTCAGAGAGAATAGAAGCCTAAGGCTCTTTGGGATTTTTATAGAAGCAAATGATATTGATTGGTAATTGTTAGAGATGACTTTTGTCGAGACTTTAACAGGCCAATACAGAGGATAAAATCTTCGTATTTGCCTGTTTTTTATATATTTTAAAGTTGATATTGGGATTTGTTTGAACTGAAAATATAAAGAGTACAATTAATTTTAAAAGGGGAAGGTGATTGAGATGTTGAACAGAGTGTTGATAAACTTGGATAATGAAGGGGGAGTAAAGCATCTGGCAAAGTACGGTAATATGATCAGGGAAAATTATCCAGAGGCAGAGATAGTGGGTATCTTTATACGTAGTGGAGAGGAACATTTATACAGAGATTTTAAGGGTGCAGGGGAAGATTCCGATATCAAAGAGGCAATGAATGAGCACGACCTAAGGATTGCAAAAATGACAGAAGCCGAGAACAAAATAAGAGATGAATTTTTATCCTTAGTGGAAAATGCCAGTTTTTATTCAAAGGTAGGAAATGTACCTGAAGTGTTAATGGATGAACTGAGGTTATTTGACATGGCAGTAGTTTCTAAATCGGATAAAATAGGTCATAATTTACGTGAACTTCTGAAAAATCACAATAAGCCCCTTATACTTGTCCCTGATTTAGAAAGTTATTCTCTTGATAGAATTTTGGTGGCTGATGACCAGGGACTCGAAGTAAATAAATCTGTGTTTAAGTTTATGAGTGCTTTTGAAAAGGTAAAGGAGTTCAAGGCAATCACAGTAGGGATAAGCCAGGAAGAAGTAAAGGACTTGACTTTTTATCTAGAAAAAATAGGTAAAAAAATAGATTATAGTTTTGAAGAGGGAACAGTGGACGAAAATATATTAAACTATGCCAAAGAGTGTGACATGTTAATAATGGGAAACTTAAAACGTTCTTTCATGGTTGAAAAATTAATAGGAAGAGGCGCGATAAGAGCACTGGAGGAAGTTAAGAAGCCAGTATTCATAGGATAGAAAAAAATAATTTTTAAAAAAACGTTGACATAAAAAACTTTATGATTTATACTGGTACAGTAGAGGCTTAAAGGAAACATGTTGTGTAGATCTTTAAGAATTTTTTAAGAAGTTAATATTTTGTTGGTAATTATTAGAGATGACTAGGGTCAAGACTTTAATAGGCCAACACAAAGATAGAATCTTTGTGTTGGCCTATTTTTTGTTTTTCAAATTATCATAGCCAGGGTGGAAGCGGCAGGTATATTATAAAAAGATTACATTATAAAATTATTTACAAGTTTCTGGGAGGTAGTTAAATGAGAAAGTTTCCATGTACTATTTTGAGAGCTGGTACAAGTAAGGGTGTTTTTTTCAATGAAAAGGATATGCCTAAAGACAAGGAAAAATGGGAAGATTTTCTTTTAGATGTTATGGGAAGTCCTGATAAAAAACAGATAGACGGACTAGGGGGAGCAAATTCCCTTACGAGTAAGGTAGCCATAATAAAAAAATCAGAAAGAGAGGGGTTTGATGTAGATTATACATTTGCCCAGGTAAGTCTTACTGCGAGGAAAATAGATATGAAAGGCAACTGTGGAAACATATCATCAGGTGTAGGTCCATTTGCAATAGATAACGGTCTAGTAGAAGCGTTAGAACCTACTACCAAGGTAAGAATATACAATACAAATACGGGAAAAACAATTGAATCAGAGGTAAAAGTTTCAAATGGTATGTATGATCCAGATGGAGATACAAAAATACCAGGTGTACCCAATACTGGTTCAGTAGGTTATCTATCATTTTATGCACCGGAAGGGTCAGTGACAGGTAAGCTGCTTCCCACTGGAAATGCAGTGGATACAATAGAAACTTCTGTAGGGACAATAGATATATCAATAGTGGATGCTGCAAATCCACTGGTATTTATAAAGGCAGGGGATGTAGGGTTAAAAGGTACTGAGTTACACTATGAATTTTCACAAGAAAAGTTAGATCTTTTAGAGGAGATAAGATCTGTAGCCGCAGAGTTATGCGGTTTTGCAAAAAAAGAAGATGCTACTAAAAATTCACCTGCGGTTCCTAAAACTACTGTAATATCAGCACCACAAGATTATAAAGATGAACCTGGAACTCTGTATAAATCTGATGAAATGGATCTTGTAATCAGGATGATGTCTATGCAGAAACCTCATCAGGCACTAGCTATAACAGGAGCTGTATGCACATCACTAGCTGCAGTAACAGAAGATACACTGGTGTCTAAAATAGCCAGCCCAGATGAAAATGGAAAACTGAGATTGGGACATCCGGGAGGAGTGATGAATGCATACTCAGGAAAAGGCGATAACGGAGATGTCTATGTAAAAGTAGAAAGAACAGCAAGACGTATTATGGAAGGCGTTGTCTATACAAGAGGAGATTATGAAGTCTAATAATCTCGGTATCTTTAATCTTATATAAAAAAAACTAAGGAGGATTTTATGAAAAGAATTATGTTGTTAGTTGTTGGGATAATTACAGCTTTGTCTATGGTCGGATGCGGTGGACAGCCGGGAAGTAAGGACGGAGGGGATACAGCAGCATATCCTAAAAAACCTATCGAAATGATCATACCTTTTGGAGAGGGTGGAGCGAGTGACACCTTCGCAAGAAAATTTGCTGACATAATGGCAAAAGATATGCCACAACCAATCCAGGCTATCAATAAAAAAGGGAGTAGCGGACTCGTTGGAATGGTATATGCAGCTCAAAAGAAAAATGATGGATACACTATCTTAGAGGTAACTCCGTCTATGGTAATAGCAGATGCACTTGGGGTAAGTGATTCAATTAAGTTCATGAGAGATTTTGAACCATTGGCAAGAATCCAGTCAGACATCTATGTACTATGTCTTCCTGAAGACAGTAGATTTAATTCTTTCCAAGAATTAGTTGAGTATGGACAGAATAACCCCGTAACTTTCGCAGGAGTAAGTCCAGGTGGTCTTGATGACTTGACTCTAAATGCGCTAGCTGATGCTACAGGTGTAGATATCAAATTCATACCTTACAAATCTGGTTCTGAAGTAAAAGCCGCTGTACTTGGTGGAGAAGTGGATATCTATCTTGATAAAATAGTTTCTGCTGTAAACTATATCAAAGATGGAAAAGTTAAACCGGTAGTTGTATTAAACGATGAAAGAATTGATAAAATCGACGTATTTAAATCTGTACCTACAACTGTTGAATTAGGTTATGATGTAACAATCGGTTCTTGGAGAGGCTTCGTTGTTAAGAAGGGAACTCCTCAAGAAATCAAAGACTACTTAATAGAGAAAATGGAAAAAGCTTATGCTACTCAAGAGTACCAAGATTTTGCTGCTCTAAATCTAGTAGATATAAGACCTGGATACCTAGATGCTGAAGGTTTCTACAAACAATGGGAATCGGAGTATGAGAAGTTTGATGCTGTTGCAAAAAAAGTTGGCTTAAAATAATTAATTTTTTATAGGGTGTTTGCGAGAGTGCAGACATCCTATCAAATATAAAGGAGTGGAATGAAAAATGGGTGAAATAATTTTTCACATTTTCCTGTTAGTAGTAATGGGAGCTTTTTATAAACAGTCACTAGACATAAACACTGCACGTATGACGGATCCAATAGGACCTGCAGGATTTCCAAGAGTGCTAATATATTTATCAGTTATATTAATAATACTATCTCTTGTATCAACTGTTAAGCACTATAAAGAAAACAAACCTAAGGAAAAGCAAAAAATAAAAGAACTTGATCCAGGATTCCTGGCATTATTGGGAGTAATTATTTTCTTCGTATCAGCAATTAATTACATAGGATTTTTATTTGGTGGGATAATCATAATCTCATCAACAATGTGGATTTTAAACCAAAGAAAAATATCAAAGCTGGTACTAATAACATTAGTAGGATCTTTAGTATTCACTTTTGTTTTCGGTAAAATCTTAAGTATCCCACTACCTAGAGGTTATGGAATATTCGAAACTATCAGTTATTATATTTATTAAATGGAGGATAAATAATGGATACTGCCTTATTAATTGAAGCGTTAAAAACTATATTTTTACCAACAAATTTCATATTGATTTTAGTTGGTATGACTTTAGGTGTATTTTTCGGAGCACTACCTGGAATCAGTTCATCAATGGGTATTGTTCTAATGATACCATTTACCTATTATATGGGGATAATCCCTTCTATAATTCTTCTTGTTGCTCTGTATGCTGGATCTGCTTATGGCGGTTCTATAACGGCAATACTGTTTAATACACCAGGAACAGCGGAATCAGTTGCTACAACATTTGACGGATATCCGATGTCACAACAGGGAAAAGCAGGTAAGGCACTAGGTCTTGCAATGTCAGGATCGGCAATTGGTGGAATCTTCTCGGTACTGGTAATGCTTTTATTGGCCCCGTTACTATCAAAGATTGCACTTAAAATTCAAAGTGCTGAATATTTTGCATTGACACTGTTAGGGATCGCATGTATATCTTCAGTTGGTTCAAAAAATCTTTCCAAGGCGCTGGTAACAGGTTTACTGGGGATAATAATCGCAATGGTTGGAATGGACCCTATGACTGGAGTATCAAGACTTACATTTGGTCAAATTAACTTCTTGAACGGTATAGAATATATACCTATCATGATCGGTGCGTTTGCCATGGCTGAGGTTTTCAAACAGGTTATTAACAGAAAAAGCGAAGAAGAAACTATGGATATGGGCGACAATGTATCTATGGAAAGTATTAAACTTAAAGATCTTCTTAAGTATAAAGTTACTATTGTAAAATCTGCAATAATTGGAACAGCAGTGGGAATACTACCTGGTACAGGTGGATCGATAGCATCTATCGTTAGTTACGGTGAAGCGGCTCGTTCGAGTAAGGACAAAGCAAGATTTGGAAATGGAGCCGAGGAGGGAGTCCTTGCACCTGAGACAGCAAACAACGCCGCCGGTGGAGGGGCGATGATACCTACTCTTGTACTTGGAATACCAGGATCTCCTACTACGGCAATAATACTTGCAGCACTTGTTCTTCAGGGCTTACAGCCTGGACCACAGCTAATGACTGAGCAGCCATTATTACTGTACTGCATCTTCTTCTCAATGCTTATTGCAAGTATAGTAGTTTTTCTTTCTGGAAGATACGCAGTAAAAGCGTTTGCCGCAGTATTAAAACTTCCATATGGAATCATAGCACCTATGATCGTAATGTTCTCAATAATCGGAGCTTATGCAAGATCAAATGATATGTTCCAGATCTGGGTAATGCTTACATTTGGTGTATTTGGTTATTTCATGAAGAAATATCAGTTCTCTGCAGCATCACTTATTCTGGGAATAGTACTTGGTAACATGATGGAAGAAAGTTTCAGAAGACAATTACTACTTTCAAACGGAAGTTATATGTCATTCTTCCAAAGACCAATAGCTGTTACTATATTTATAGCAGTTGCCTTTGTTCTTTTCTTCCCTATAGTTGCTGGTATTTTGGAAAAGAAAAAAGCAACAGCTGCTGCACAGAATTTATAAAATTTAAAAGATATTTATCAAAGGATACTACAAATCCATTTTTAGAATAGTGGCAAATTCCATTTTTCCTCCCGGAATGCTACTAAAAATAGGAAGGCTCTCTGAATGCAAACTTTAGAGAGCCTTTTTTCACCATCATCAAATATCTGTTTTAACTTTACCGTGTTTTAGTGGTAAAATGAGCTATGAGGGTAGCTCGTCTGTTTGTAGGATTTAAATATTTTAAATTGATGGATGGATGCTGTGCCATAATTTTTTTGAAGTCATAGAAAAGGTATATGTTTTCTAGAGACCAGTAAGCTAAAATAATAAGGTAAAAATTTTAATTTTTGAAATACGAGGTGTTAAAATGAGTTTTATAAGGGAGATTATAAAGTATAAAAAATCTATAATGATATTTTTTACAGGTTTGATATTCGCTATATCTCTGGCCTTTACAATTTTAAAAAACTATGAAGATTTGAGAGATGCACTGGTTCTAAATGAGCAGAAACACCTTCTGACAATTGCAGATACGACTGCCAAAAGTATAGAGTCATATTTCCGAGGTGAGGAGAGATCGATTAGGATTCTTGCTCGAGATACGGGTTTTTTGAGGGATTTTGAGTACTTAAAAAATAGAGATGAAAGATATTTAGGGGAATCTCTCAAGATATATTATAAAGTCGGGGCCCCTAGAATCAAGTCCATACAATTACTTGACTCTAAAGGGATAATTTTAGACGAATATCCCACCAAATCACAGGACAAGATATCAAAGGATATATCGGATTTAAAAGATGTAAAAAAAATTATTGAAAATAACGAGCACGCTTTGAGTGAAGTTTATTTTGAAAATGGAGACCCATTTATATATATATTGCAGCCTATTTTTAACAAGGGGAAGTTTCAGGGGATGATAAGGTGCAAACTGAGTATCGACAATATGTATAAAATATTTATAGAGAATATAAGATCCGGGAGCAAGGGGTATGCCTCAGTAAAAACCAAAGAGGGGATTTTTCTGATGCATCCTAAGAAAAGCCAGATTGGTGGCCATATAATGCAGCTAAGAAAGTCCAAATATCCAGATTACGATTGGTCTGAGTTAGAAAAACTTTTTGAAAAGCAAAGATCTGGAGAAAAGGGAGTGGAGATCTATAGTTCTGTATGGGTTACAGATGACGACTCTAAGATGGTTAAAAAATTCAACGGTTATTCTCAGGCCTATATAGGGGACACATTTTGGATAGTAACAGTCGCTTCTGATTATGATGAGGTAGTCAGAATTGTCAAAAAAAATTATTATTACACAGTGGCAATAGCCACACTTATTGTACTCAGTATAAGTTTATTAGCGGCGTATATATATAGCATAAGGGAGAAAAAGGCCAAGCTAGAGATAAAATCTTTGCATATAAATGAAGTAAAAAAACTAAACAGCGAATTAGAAGAAGATATAGAGAAAAGAAAACTAGTGGCAAAGGAACTTGTCAAAGCAAAAGATAAATATGAGGCGATGTTTAATAGCATTAATGACTGTGTATTTATTGCAGACTTTGATAACAACTCTTTTGAAAATATACTTGAGGTAAATGAAAAAGTATATGAGAGGTTAAAGTACTCACGGGCAGAACTTTTGAAAATGAAATACTCTGATATTGATGTGGGCTTATCAGAGAATGAACGGCAAAACATACTAGAAAAAATGCTAAACAAGAGATCTGTAATGTACGAAACAGAGATAAAAACAAGGTTTAACAAAAAAATACCTGTAGAAGTAAGTGGTAGACTATTTAAAATGGAAAATAAATACAGGGCAATATTAATATCTAGAGATATTACCTTGAGGAAAATACAAGAGGAGACAGTTAAAAGAAGTGAGGCTAGATTTTTTAACATAGTCAATAAACTGGCCAATGATATTGAGGGAGAAAATTCAGATACTGCTAAAATAAAACTCGGGAAAGATATCAGCAACCAAAAAATACTTCTGAAGCTGGAAAAAATAAACATTGAACTGGAAAAAATGTTTAAAAAAGAGATGGATGAGAACAAAAAGAAAGAGGCACTCATGATCTATCAATCAAGGTATGCAGCCATGGGAGAGATGATAGGAAACATAGCTCATCAGTGGAGACAACCTCTTAGTTCATTGTCTCTTATAATATCAAATATAGAGGATTCCTTTTTTTTCGGGGATGTAGATAAAGAGGATGTAGAATCTCTTTTTGAAAAATCGAGAATGCTTATAAATAAAATGTCTGAGACCATAGATGATTTTAGATATTTCTTTAAACCGAAAACAAAAAAGGAAGAATTTTATATAAAAAATGTAGTAACATCTACAGTAGAATTATTTAGTGAAAGAATGCTACACAACGGAATAGAGTGCAATATAGATACAGAAGACGATGTTAAGATCTGGGGATATCCGAACCAATTGTCCCAGGTAATACTCAATTTTATAAATAATGCAGTAGATGCCTTGCTAGAAAACTGCGAAAAAGAAAGAAGGATCGATATATTGATCTCAGAAGAAAAAAATAGTGCTATTGTTGAAGTCAATGATAACGGGGGAGGAATTCCTGAAGGGGTGATGGAAAAGATATTTGAACCATATTTTTCCACCAAAGAGAAAAAAAATGGGACAGGTATAGGACTTTATATGTCACAGATGATAGTGGAAAAGAATTTCGGCGGAAAAATATATGTGACGAATAAAAATGGGGGAGCGTGTATGAAAATAATTATTCCTATGGGTGGTGAAAATAAAAATGCTTGATAAAACAAATTTACTAATTAAATACAAGGTTCTCTATGTGGAAGATGATGAGATGCAGAGAGAAAATCTCAAGATATTTTTAAAGAGAAGAGTTGGAAAACTTTACTTGGCAGAAAATGGGAAAGAGGGATTGAAAGTTTTTGAAGAACAGAATCCAGATATAATAATAACAGATCTGAAGATGCCTGTAATGGACGGTATAGAGATGAGCAAGAAAATCCGGGAAAAGAATAAAAAATCCGGGATAGTGATAACAACTGCCTTTTCTGATGTGGAAACTGTTCTAGGTGCTATGGATGTCGGTATAGACAAGTATATACTAAAACCTGTGGATACAGGAAAACTTATAGAGGCTATGGAAGAAATAGCCCTTCGTCTTACAGGGGAAGAGTCTGGAAGCCTTGTTTTGGATGATAAGATAATATCTGACAAAAAAGAGAAACTGGAATATGAGAGTAAGATACAGATAAAAATAGCTTATTTTATAAAAAGTAACACTGGAAAAGGTCCTAAATCTGTAAAAGCCTTTATAAAGGGCAGCCTGATAGAGATAGAGGCCAATGATCCACTTACTATCTATGAGAAAAAACTTCTGGAACAGAGTAAGAATAAAAGCCTTGTAAATTTTAGTAGAGAGGCCTTTTATAATGACAGGAAGAGTGAGATCGAAAAAATAATTTTTGAAATATTAGGTGTAAAAGGAAACCTAGAAAGAGTGACCATAGATTTTAAAAATAACAGAGATATATTGGTTATTTCTGTTTAAATCAAAAAGACCTTCTCGTATCTAAGAAGGTCTTTTTGATTGGATTTAAGAATTGTAGTATATTTTAATTTAAGTTGCTCTTTTGTTTTAAATTAAAGTATTGAATTTATCGGGATTCGTTACTTTTCTCTTGAAAGAAGTTTAAGGAAACTCTGGAAAATTTTCCAGAGTCGAGAGATATAGTTACAGAAATCTGTTCCTTATCTCTCAGAAAAGTTCAAGCCTGTGAAAAATCAGCTAAATAACCTTGAAAATCCACTAGCAATAAGGAAACTCAGAAAACAAGTTTCTGAGAACCAGAAAATATACTCGTATCACTCGTTATTTTTTGGCTACTCACTACGCTCAAACAGTCGATTTTTTCTAAGGATTTCACTGCGGTTATTCTTAACGCTGATTTTATCAATGGCAAGGGAAAAGAGATAAAAACCTCTCGCAAAAGAAGGTATTTATAGTTTTGGTTTTAACCCTGTAAAACTCCCACTTTTTCTCTGCGTCCTCTGTGACCAAAAGATTTTGTTATTATTCGTGTTAATTTCCCTATCTTTTATTGGTGTCCATTCGTGACAAAATCTTTTGACTTTAATATCGCTCTCCTCCGTGATACTCTCTTCTTTTCTCTGTGACCAAAAGATTTTGTCCTTATTCGTGTTAATTTCCCTATCTTTTATTAGTGTCCATTCGTGACAAAATCTTTTGACTCTAATGTTTTGAAATGCTACTAAATTTATCAAGAATTATTTCAAGTGGTGACTTAAGATATTTTAATTAATAGTTTGGATAGAGGAAAGTTGTTCTGATATTATATATAAATAATAAGAGGATAAAAAGGAGAAAAAATTATGTATATAAAGCATAATGGATATTTTGAGATAGAAGAATTTGAAAAGAAGGGGATAAAAGCTATATTAACAGGGAAGCAATTCGGAGATGTGAAGGAGATGTTTTTTCTGTCTCCTGAAAAAGAAAAGAATATAGAAAAATTTATGAAAAAATTTTCTATAGAGGAGAAAAAACTGGCGGCTGCAAAACAGACACATTCTAAAAACATAGTAGATATAAGAGATGGAAGCCCTCTATACTTTGACGATGTAGACGGATTTATAACTGCCAGAAAAGATGTGGTCCTTTTTACAGTCCATGCAGACTGTCTGCCCATATATTTTTACGACATGGAAAAAAAGGTCATAGGCCTGTGCCATTCGGGGTGGAAAGGAAGTTATCTCCAGATCGCAGAAGAGGTTGTAAAAAATATGAAGGCCAGCTATGGAACCTCGGAAAAAGACATCCTTGTGGGGATAGGAATAGGGGCAGGGAGATGCTGCTATCAGGTGGGAGATGATTTTTACAGGGATTTTAAGGAGAAGTTTCCTTTTGATGTTATAGAGGCCTCCTTTGAAAAAAAAGCTGATGGATGGTATTTTGACAACGGTGAATTTAACTTTCAGATGTTCATAAAACAAGGGATTTTAGAAAAAAACATAATGAAAAGCCAAGAGTGCACAGTTTGCAACAGAGAACTATATTCATACAGAAGAGAGGGGAAGGATGCGGGAAGAAATGGTGCATTTATCTACTTTAAAGATTAAGGTTATTATATTTTTTCTGATGGTGGTCACAGGATGCAATGCCCTCCCAGAAGGTCGTAAATGGGAAGATGTAAGCTTTGTGATGTATCAGACAAACAGGCTAAGAACCGGGGATATAATTGTAAAAAATAAAAAATGGGATCCACTTTCCTGGTACGGACATGCGGCAGTTATGATTGATGATATAAATATAGGAGATTATCCAAAGTTTGGTGTAGGATATTATGAGATTGACAGTTTTTCCTGGCTTTATGAGGAGAGAAAGGTGATGGTTTTCAGATATAGGAATTTTGACGAAAAATTCAAAGGAGTTTTTTTAAAAAATTTAGAAGGTCTAAAGGATAGGGGCTACTGGGTACCACTGGATAAAAAAAATACCAAGGGTTTTTATTGTTCACAGTTTGTATGGTATCTTTACTGGAAAACGGCCAAGGATCTTGGCTATGAGTTGGATCTTGATTCTGACCATGGGATACTTGTAATGCCGTATGACCTTATAGGTTCTCCGTATTTAGAGCAGATATATTTTAGCGGCAACTAGCAAGGGGGAACTACTCCCTCTTTTTTTATGGAGGTGTGAGATGAAGACATTTGTATTTATAATATTTTTTATTTTGGCTACTGCTCTTTTTGGTAGAAACTATACGGAACTACAGGAGTGGAGAGAAAAAAAACTTCCCATTGATATAAAAAAAGGGGTTCAGGTGGAGATCTATGATTTTGAATCTAGACAGGGGGTGAAATATAAATACCCTGCAATAAATATCAGGATTCACAACAGGGGGAGTTCTGCAGTAGAAGATCTTGTTATTACTTTATGGTTTTGGAAAAATGAAGGTGTATATGTAAAAGAACTGGTTCTCCTAGGGGAAGAGGGAGGATATGGCAAAAAACTATTTTCAGGAGAGGAAAGGTACATGCCCAGCGAAAGAAGATACTATAATTTTAAAGATATAAGATTTGAAGAGATCAAAAGGATAGAAATGAAGATAACAAGGATGAAAAGCAGATAAGTGCACACTAATAGTTTGAAACATTCAAAAACTTGACATAAATCATTTTTTGTAGTAAAAATTACTGCGGATTAAATGTAAGGGTTTACAAAACAGGAGGAATCTCATGAAGATGTCAGATATAGCTGAAAAAGCAGGAGTTTCTATAGCTACAGTTTCAAGAGTTATAAATGAAGATAAAAATGTAAGGGACTCTACGAGGGAAAAAATCCTCAAAATAATAGAGGAGTATGACTATACTCCCAGTGCCATAGCAAGAAATCTTTCAAAAAAAGACAACAACACTATAGGGGTGGTGGTCCCTGATATATCAAATCCATATTTTTCAGAGATGGTGGAGGGTATAAGCGAGGTCGTAGACAGGGAAAACCTCAATATATTAATTTATAATACCAATGATAAGATGGAAAAAGAGCAGAAATCACTTCAGATGCTGCTAGAACAAAGGATAAAAGGTCTGGTAATAACAGTTACCAGCGAAAGCTATGAGAAAGGGAAAAATTATCTGGATAAATTTGTAAGGGGAAAAATACCTGTGGTTCTTGCAGACAGGGATATCAAGTATTCTAGCATGGACTCTGTTTTTATAGACAATATAGGCGGGGCATACACGGGAGTCTCGGTACTTATCGAAAACGACCATAGGGATATAGCTATTATAACCGGTCCTCTTGGATCTAAGCCAGGGAGAGACAGGCTGAGAGGATACCAAAATGCTCTTTCTGAAAATGGGATAGAGGTCATAGAGGAAAATATCTATGAGGGAGACTTTCAGATGGAATCAGGTTATAAACTGGGAAAAGAGATACTCAGTAGAAAAAAAAGATCTACAGCGGTATTTATATCTAACAATCAGATGACCCTGGGATTCTTTAAGGCCATGAACGAAATGAAATTATCTACCCCAAAAGATATTGCGGTACTATCCTTTGACAGAGTTGAAATACTGGATATATTTGATATTAAACTCACTACGGTGTCTGCTTCAGTAAGGGAGCTAGGGGTGAGATCGGCAGAAATGCTCTTAGAAAGAATAAGAAATAAAGACAAAGATATAAGTCAAAAGACGATACTTCAGACAACTCTAGACATAAAAGGGTCTGAAAAAAAGCTTTTTAAGACAAAAAAAAGTGTAATTGATTACAAGGAGGTAAAATGGGGAAAATACTGGTAGTAGGAAGTATAAATATGGACCTTGTAACAAGAGCCTCTAAATCACCGAAGATAGGAGAAACGGTTTTAGGGGAAGATTTCAAACAGATCCCTGGAGGAAAGGGGGCCAATCAGGCTGTTGCCATGGCCAGGCTAGGGTCAGATGTGGCTATGATCGGAATGGTGGGGGAGGACTCCTTTGGAGATACTCTGCTATCTGTCATAAAAAAAGACGGGGTGGATATATCTGGTGTAGGTAGATGCAAAGACAGATCAACAGGGATAGCTACGATAGTAGTGGATGACGATGCCAATAACTCCATAATAGTAGTCCCAGGTGCAAATTTTGAAATAAAAAAAGAGGATATAGATGCGAATATTAAACTTTATGAGAATTCTGAAATAGTTGTACACCAGCTAGAAACACCTTTGGATATTGTAGAGTATTCTCTGAAAATAAGTAAAAAACTGGGAAAGACAACCATACTGAATCCAGCACCTGCAAAAGCAATGTCAGATGAAATAATAAAGAATGTAGATTATCTCATCCCCAATGAGACTGAATTAGAGCTCCTTGCAGGGGTTCCTGTAAAAACTAAAGAGGATATTCTCAAGGCCTGCCGAAAAATTATGGCAAAAGGAGTAAAAAAATTGATAGTCACCTTGGGGTCTAGGGGAGCCATTTATGTGGACAGCGAAGTCTCAAGAGAGTTTGGGGTGTATAAGGTCAATGCGGTAGACACTACTGCTGCAGGAGATTCATTTATAGGCGGTCTTACAGCCGCTCTTTCTAAGGGGGAGCCTTTAGAAAAGGCTATGGATTTTGCTGCAAAGGTAGGAGCAATTACAGTGACGAGAGAGGGAGCCCAGACTTCACTCCCTACACTGGATGAGGTTATGAATTTTGAAGGAGTGATGTAAGTGAAAAAAATGAGGCTTCTAAACAGTGAGATATCATATGAGATAGCCAAACTTGGACACACAGATCATATATGTATAGGGGATGCAGGCCTGCCTATTCCAACTGGGATAAAGAGGATCGATATGGCCTTGGAGAGAAATATACCGACATTTATGGGTACCCTAGATGTGGTGCTAGACGAGGTGCAGGTGGAAGGGGTAATAATAGCTTCTGAAATGAAGGAATTGAGTCCGAAACTTTATACAGAACTTTTGGAGCTACTTAATAAAAAGTGTCAGGGGATTAAAATAGAGGAGATTCCTCATTCACAATTTAAGAAGATTAATCAGGAGTCAAAGGCAGTAATAAGAACGGGAGAGTGCACTCCTTATGCAAATATTATTTTGAAATCAGGTGTGACATTTTAGTCTGGAGGTAAGCTCAGGTGAAAAAGAAAATATTGGAACTTCAAGAGATGGTAAAAACCTTTCCGGGAGTCAAGGCATTAAACGGAGCTAGTCTTAATCTCTACGAGGGGCGTGTCATGGCCCTACTAGGTGAAAATGGTGCAGGAAAGTCAACTCTCATAAAGGTGATGACGGGAATATACAAGAGAGACAGTGGAAAAATGACTCTCTACGGGGAAGATGTGGAATTTTACGGTCCGAGAGAATCACAAAATGCTGGGATCGCAATAATACACCAGGAGCTAAATCTTATATCTAATCTGACTATTGCAGAAAATATATTTCTAGGAAGGGAAAAAACCAGTTTTGGAAAAATAGACTGGAAGGGAATGTATGCCGATGCAGATGAACTGTTGAAAAAACTCAAGGTGAAACATTCATCTAAAGAGCTAGTGGGAAACCTCAGTGTGGGAGAGCAGCAGATGGTGGAGATAGCCAAGGCTATGTCGCAGGACGCAAAAATAATAGTTATGGATGAACCTACAGACGCCCTTACAGATAAGGAAACTGATAGCTTATTTGGCGTAATAAGAGAGCTTATAGGGGAGAATAAAAGTGTAGTATATATTTCACACAGGCTCAAGGAGATATTTGAAATATGTGACGATGTGACAATAATGAGGGACGGTAAATTTATATCTGAAAGAGAAGTAAAAGATATAACTGAAGACCAGATAATAGAAAGTATGGTGGGAAGGAAGCTAGAGGAGCAGATGCCTAGAGTAGAGGTAGAGGCAGGACCTATAAGCTTAGAGGTAAAAAATCTCAAAGGGGATTATGTGGATGATGTGAGCTTTACCCTGCGAGAGGGAGAGATTCTAGGGGTGGCAGGGCTCATGGGATCAGGAAGGACAGAACTGGCTAAAACCATCTATGGTTTTTATAAGGTAACCTCTGGAACAATCCTTATAGGTGGAAAGGAAGTAAAGATAAACTCCCCAGAGGAGGGGCTAAAAAATAAAATAGCCTATGTGCCTGAAGACAGAAAGAAAGAGGGACTGATACTTGGACTGTCTGTAAAGGAAAACATGAGCATATCTTCCTTGGAGAAATTTGAGAATAACTTAAAAAGTCTCAATAAGAATGATGAAAAAGATCTGGTGGATTCTTATATCTCAAGGTTTAATATAAAAACTCCAGGAATGGATCAGATTATTAAAAATCTCAGCGGAGGAAACCAGCAAAAGGTAGCCATAGCAAAGGCTCTCATGACTGGACCGAAAATTTTGATTTTGGATGAGCCTACACGTGGGGTAGATGTGGGAGCTAAAAAAGAGATATATGACCTTATAAATGAATTGAAAAAACACGGAATGAGCATCCTGATGATATCCTCTGAAATGGTGGAAGTAATAGGACTCAGCGACAGGATAATGGTTATGCATGAAAAAAGTATAACAGGAATCTTCTCGGCTGAAGATGCCAGCCAGGAAAAAATAATGAGGTGTGCCGTGGGCCTGAAGGAGGATAGTGATGAATAATCAAACAACACTGGAGCCGACTCAAAAGAAAAGCTTTATTTTACTGAGAAATAAACCCTTTATAGGACTCTTGATATTTGCAGTCTTGGTATCCTTTATGAATCCAAGATTTCTTTCTGCATCTAATATGCTGAACGTACTGAGACAGACCTCTATAAATGCCATAATTTCAGCAGGGATGACCTTTGTAATCCTAACTGGAGGGATAGACCTTTCAGTGGGATCGATCCTCGCCTTTTGTGGTGCAATATCTGCTAGCCTTATGGCATCAGGTCAGAATGCCTTTTTAGCCATAGCGGTGTCGTTGATTATAGGTGGGATTCTTGGAATGCTGAGTGGTGTATTTATAAGCTACGGTAAACTTCAGGCATTTATTACTACTCTAGTAACTATGACCCTTATGAGGGGGGCGACTCTTGTATTCACTGACGGGAAACCCATATCCATAGGATTCGGAGATAACACCTCACTATTTGGAAGTATAGGGGCGGGAAATATACTAGGAATTCCTACTCCGATATATATAATGGCAGTTGTGTACGGAGTATCCTACTATGTACTCAATCACACAAAATTTGGGCGGTATGTATATGCGGTTGGAGGAAATGAGGAAGCCACCAAGCTGTCTGGGATAAATGTAGACAGGGTAAAGACCAAGGTCTATGCCATCAGTGGAGTTTTATCTGCTCTGGCTGGGGTAGTTGTAACCGCCAGATTGTTTTCTGCCCAACCTACTGCAGGAAGTGGATATGAGCTAGATGCCATAGCAGCGGTTGTACTGGGAGGGACGAGTCTTGCAGGAGGAATCGGAAGGATAACAGGGACAATCACAGGAGCTCTTATTATAGGAGTTCTAGGAAATGCTCTTAATCTACTAAATGTATCCTCATATTTCCAACTTATGATAAAGGCATTGGTTATATTAGCAGCGGTACTAATGGATAGAAAGTCCAAAAAATAAAAAACAGGGAGGAAAAAAATGAAAAAGATTATTACTCTGATCACAGTTTTATTGATGGTTGTTTTAACGGGCTGCGGTGAGAAAAAAGCTTCAGAAGCAGAAGCTACAGGTAGGGTTGGTCTTGTAGTATCTACTCTGAACAATCCATTCTTTGTTACTTTAAAAGAGGGGGCTGAGGCTAAGGCTAACGAGATGGGAATGGAGATTATTATTCTAGACTCTCAAAATGACCCTGCAAAAGAGCTGGCAAATGTAGAGGATCTAGTAGTGAAAGGAGTAGACGTAATTCTTATAAACCCTACAGACTCTGATGCAGTGGCAAGGGCAGTTATGGCTGCAAATAAGAGTAAAATACCTGTAATCACTCTAGACAGAGGAGCAAATGGAGGAGAGGTAGTGACTCATATAGCTTCTGATAACGTAGCAGGTGGAAAAATGGCAGGAGAATTTATAGTTGAGAAAATCGGAAAAGATGGAAAAGTTGTGGAACTTCAAGGTATTCCTGGAACTACTGCAGCTAGAGACAGAGGAAAAGGATTCAATGAAGCTGCTGCAAACAACATAACTGTAGTGGCACAGCAAGCCGCTGATTTTGACAGAACTAAAGGATTAAATGTAATGGAGAATATTCTTCAAGCAGTTCCTGAAATAGATGCAGTGTTTGCACATAATGATGAGATGGCTTTAGGGGCATTAAAAGCTATAGAGGGAAGCGGAAGAGATATTTTAGTGGTAGGATTTGACGCTACTGATGACGCTGTAAATGCTGTAGAAGCCGGGACCCTTGCGGCAACAGTGGCACAACAGCCGTTTATGATAGGAGCCATGGGAGTAGAAACAGCTTCAAAGGTAATAAAAGGGGAAACAGTACCTGAATTTATTCCAGTAGAATTAAAATTGGTTACAAAATAAATTGTGTCAAAGCCCCCTGATTCCAGGAGGCTTTTTTTTTGGTGAATTATTGAATTTATCTGAATATCAGAATCAAAAGATTTTGTCACGAATGGACACTAATAAAAGATAGGGAAATTAATACGAATAATGACAAAACCTTTTGGTCACAGAGAAAAGAAGAGAGTATCACGGAGGAGAGCGATATTAAAGTCAAAAGATTTTATCACGAATGAACACCAATAAAAGACAGGGAAATTAACACGAATAAGGACAAAACCTTTTGGTCACAGAAGACACAGAGACAGGAGAAGAGTTTCATAGAGAAGATTTTTTGAATTTTCAAGTCGCAGGGCTTATACATGAAAGAGCCTGCACTCAGCCGTCTTGCAGAATAAGTTAAGGGAGTTCAAGGAGCGTCAGCGACTATGAAACACCTTATCCAGTGGATGAGCAGGGAACCGAGGACTGTAGCTTACAAAGGTGATAAAAGAAATATACACTTCCTAGACATTTGAAAATTCTTGATTTTCTTTGGTTACTTTTGCCCTGACCAAAGGGAGGAAATGCCCTTGGGGTGC
The DNA here is from genome assembly GCF_963668515.1 of uncultured Ilyobacter sp. Classification (NCBI taxonomy): domain Bacteria; kingdom Fusobacteriati; phylum Fusobacteriota; class Fusobacteriia; order Fusobacteriales; family Fusobacteriaceae; genus Ilyobacter; species uncultured Ilyobacter sp. Next base: position 356,993 of record NZ_OY764864.1, read on the forward strand.
TTTTATCAAGAAAAGAAAGTAAGACAGGTTTTCGGAGAAATTCAATAATTTAATTATAATTTTAGGGTTTATTATCTCGGGATAAGGGGATATAATTTAAATTAGAGGTGATAGAGATGTACGAAGAATTAAAAAATATAATAATAAAAAGTAATAATATAGTTTTTTTCGGAGGGGCGGGTGTTTCTACAGAGAGTAATATACCTGATTTCAGAAGTGCAACGGGACTATATGCCCATTCTCCAGAATATCTTTTGAGTAGAACTTACTTTGATAGCAATACTGAAGAATTTTATAAATTTTATAAAGAAAATCTTATCTTTAAAGATGCCGAGCCCAATGATGCCCATTATGCCCTGGCAAAACTTGAAAAGTTAGGGAAATTAAAGGCTGTGATAACTCAGAATATAGATGGACTTCATCAGAAAGCAGGAAGCAAAAAAGTCTATGAACTTCATGGGAGTGTAGTAAGAAATTATTGTATGAAGTGCCAGGAGTATCACGATCTTGATTATATTATTGGTTTTCATGAGGCTGTGCCCAGATGCAGAAAATGCGGTGGTGTAGTTAAGCCTGATGTGACATTATATGAAGAGATGCTGGATATGGATGTCTTTAGTGGAGCCATTGACTGTATATCAAAGGCAGATGTACTCATAGTGGGAGGAACATCCCTTGTGGTCTACCCTGCTGCATCACTAGTAGAATATTATAAGGGGAATAAGCTGGTCTTAATCAATAAAGGTGCCACATCGTATGACAGCAAGGCATCGCTGGTTATAGACGCCAGTATAGGAGAGGTATTGAAAGAGGCAACCAGGGAACTTTAAACTTTTGTTTTTAAATTAAAAAGATTACCACTCTTAAACAAGGGGTAATCTTTTTATTTATATTATAACTTATATTTTTGATTCTTAATCTATTATCTCCTGAACTCTTCCAACATCTCCACTAGTGAGCCGGACCTTAATTCCATGTGGGTGAGTAGAAGAATTTGTGAGGATATCTTTGACAATTCCCTCAGTTAATTTGCCGGTTCTCTGATCTTTTTTTAAGACAATTTTTACCTTGATACCAGGTTTTATATCTGCTCTCTTTTTTCCATCCATAATTTTTTATTCTCCTAACTGCTATGGCTAAATAGCCATTGATTTTTTTATTATCTCTTAAAAGAGTTTGACTTTCTTTTGACTTTACCAGATTTTAGTATAACACAGTTAAATACCAGCAACAAGTAATAAAAAAGAACCCGCCTTTTGGAGACAGATCCTTTTATCTTTACTATAAACTTTTTCTGAAATTAACAATAGGAAGAACCGGGAATACACCATTTTCAGCATAGTTTACAAATCCAATTTGGAGACCGTCAAGTGCTTTTGTGGCGTTAATAAGCCCGAGCTGGAATGATGTGGCGTCAGCGTAATTGACAAAACCGACATCAACCATAGAAGTTCCCTGAGTGATGTTTACAAAACCAAAGTTTATCATAGATTCGTATTCTACATAGTTTACAGTAGCAAGGTTGACCATACTATCACCAGTGGAATAGTTTGCAAATGCAAAGTTTACGCCATTTACGTCATTGACATAGTTGACGAATCCTAAATTGGCCCCTGTGTCATAACCTTCATGCCAGTTGACAAGTCCTAGGGAAAGTCCCTTGAATTCGTTCTTTACTCTGTTGGCACCAAAAAATAATCCAAGCTCAAGACCGGTAAAATTATCCATGTCAGAAAGTCCTAGGACAGATATGTCTAGACCTTTCACAATGGCAGTTTCACCGTGCAGTAGAGAGAGCCTTATACCAGCAACATTCTCATCCTCAGGGATATTTTTTCCTGGGACAGAGATCTGAGCCGAGGCTGCAAATGCTGAAAAGCTCAACATAAAAACACCGATTAAAACTGTAATAAATTTTTTCATTTTTACCTCCTTAATAAATGTAATACCCTGTACTTATTATATAAGGCGATAAAATCTGAATTCCTCTTTAATTTCAGATAAAAATATTATGGACTTTAATTTATAAATTAAAGTCCATAATATTTTTAAAAGTTTAAGTTGAAGTTTACTATTGGAAGAATTTCAAAGAGTTCTGAGTTTGCAGCCATGTTTAGTATACCCACCTGGATCCCTTGAAGGTTCTCTGTATAGTTGAACAAGCCTAGCTGGACTCCTCTTGTGTATTTGTTGAAGTTTGCTATTCCGAGCTCTCCTCCTACAAAGGAATCTGCCATGTTCAAGCCACCTAATCTAATACCCTTGAAATTGTGATCAAGGTTGACCCATCCTGCCTGGGCCCCTATACTGTTCCCGTTGTTTATATTCAAAAGTCCAAACTGTGCCCCTAAAAAATCCCTCTCGACGATGTTTAATCCACCGAACTGGAGTCCCTTAAAGTTACCGCCCACATGATTATATGATACGAAAAACCACCACGGGATCCTCACACCTGTAAAATCTCCTTCAGTCCTGTCATAGAATGAAAGTACTGAGAATCCTTTGAAATCCCCCCTGGTCCTGCTGGCAACAAGGTTTACATCTAGTCCGCTGACATTTCTGTTTTCAGAATAGATACCTCCTAACCTTATGCCGCTTATATCGTCTGAAGGTGAATTGAGCTGTATATCCGGTGAAAACAGAGAGAGTTCAAAAGGCTTTTCCTCTCCCAGTGCATTAAAAAAAACAAGTGAAAACATCAGAAAAAAAGTTATCTTTTTCAAAATCAAACACGCTCCTTTATACATTTTTATAATTACTCTTAATTATACATTATAATTGTGAGTTTTTCATGATGTGGTTTAAATATTTGAAAACCCTGAGGAAAATAAAAATAGACGGCTGTTTTATATTTGAACCTGAGTATTATTATGGAAAAATTCATTGACAAATCAAGGTTATTTCTGATAAGATTGACGATATAGCAAAAGATTTTGGGAGGATTAATTATGTTGACCATGAAAAGGATCAGGAGGAGCAAAGAAAAACACTCATAAAAACCTCATCTTTTAAAGTGGCCTAATTGACATCAAAAATTCTTTTGAAAAGATTGAGAATTTTAATTTCTCATGAGTATACAAAAGTTAATTAGCCGGCGGATACACTCTGTTGGCTTTTGTTTTTTAAAGATGTACCTGATATTAGCCAGTTTCTAGATACGGCAAGTATCAGGTTTTTTTCATAAAGGGTGTGACCTCTTTATAAGAGATTAACCAAAATCTTGTAAATTATGATTAATTCATATGAAATACATCATAGCTAAACTTTGATTTGAGATTGTTTCATATGAGGGCGGCATCTGCTGCAAATTTTCCAAAAATTATTAGGAGGAAAGAATGGCTTATTTATCGGTATTAAAGGGAATTTTTATAGAAGGCAACAGGTATATGTACATAGTTAATGGATTATCCTTTTCTGTGGGAGTGACATTTTTGGCGGCCTTTATAGGGTTAACTGTGGGGGTACTCCTAGCTGTAATGAGGTTATCTCATTTTTATCCATTTAAAAACATGGAAAAATATAAAAAAACCAATCCGCTAAACCTTGTGGCACTGTGGTATATAGATATTATACGTGGAACTCCGGCTGTAGTTCAGCTGATGATACTTGCCAACGTAATATTTGTAGGGAATTTACGAAACACCCCTATATTTGTAGTTGCGGCACTGGCCTTTGGACTAAACAGTTCTGCATATGTGGCTGAGATCATAAGAGCAGGTATAGAGGGGCTAGATAAGGGGCAGACAGAGGCCTCTAGGGCTCTGGGGATGAATTATTTCCTAACTATGAGAGAGATAATAATACCCCAGGCTATAAAAAATATTCTTCCGGCTCTAGTGAGTGAGTTTATAACCCTTCTTAAGGAAACTTCCATAGTGGGATTTATCGGAGGAGTGGATCTCTTGAGATCTGCCAATATAATAACGAGTCAGACCTATAGGGGAATAGAGCCCCTTTTGGCAGTGGGACTCATCTATCTTATTATGACAAGTATCTTTACCAAATTTATGAGAAATGTAGAAAAGGGGTTGAAAGTAAGTGATTAAAGTAGTTGACTTGCACAAGCACTTTGGTGATCTAGAAGTGCTTAAGGGTATAGATAAAGAGATAAAAAAGGGTGATGTGGTGGCTGTAATAGGCCCATCTGGAAGTGGTAAATCCACCTTTCTAAGGTGCCTTAACAGACTTGAAGAGCCTACAAAGGGGCATGTTTATATAGCAGGGGAAGATGTCATGGACAAAAAAGTAGACTTAAACCGTCTCCGTGAAAAAGTGGGAATGGTTTTTCAGCACTTCAACCTTTTCCCTCATAAAACAGTACTTGAAAATCTGATACTGGCTCCTACAAAGGTAAAGGGGATGACATCAGAGGAGGCTAAGAAAAAAGCCATAGTGCTGCTGGAAAAAGTAGGACTGAAAGACAAGGCCGGAGCCTATCCCAACCAGCTTTCCGGTGGACAGAAACAGAGAATAGCAATAGCTAGGGCTCTCGCTATGGAACCACATCTGATGCTCTTTGATGAGCCAACATCAGCCCTGGATCCTGAGATGGTAAAGGAAGTATTAGATGTAATGAGAAGTCTTGTAGATGAGGGGATGACCATGGTGATAGTGACTCACGAGATGGGATTTGCCAAAAACGTGGCCAGCAGGGTATTCTTTATGGATCAGGGGACTGTCCTTGAAGACGGAGACCCGGCTCAGATCTTCAACAATCCGAAACACGATAGAACGAGAGAATTTTTAGAAAAAGTACTGAATCATTAATAAAATATCGGGAGGATCACATAAGATGAAGAAATATTTTTAAGGCAGGAAAAAATGTACAGGAAAAATAAAAAGGCTTTTTATGACAAGTGAATAGATATATAAATATTGGTAAGAACTGTCTGGGCTGTTTTACACTGAAGTTGTGTATTGGACCTGTTTAATTCTTAGCAGGTTCTTTTTTATACAAAAATTTTAAAAATTAAATGATAAAAGGGGGAGGCTATTATGAAGAAAATTATGCTTATTGTATCACTTGTATTGCTGGTAGTTTTAGGTGGGTGCGGTAAAAAAGAAGCTGCACAAGAGGAAAAGAAGGTTCTTTTTGTGGGAACAAATGCAGAATTTAAGCCTTTTGAATATCTCGAAGATGGGAAAATAGTAGGTTTTGATGCTGAACTAATGGAAAAGATTCTTGAAAACTTAGGTTATGAGATGGAATGGAAGAATATGAGTTTTGACGGACTTATTCCTGCTCTTCAAAGCCAGAAGATAGACCTTATAATAGCTGGAATGACTCCTACAGAAGAGAGAAAAAAAGCTGTGGATTTTTCTGATTCTTACTTGACTACAAAGCAGTCTTTTGTAATCATAGAGAAAAACAACGAACTCAAGACGATGGACGATCTTAAAAACAAAAAACTAGGAGCACAGCTAGGAACGGCTCAGGAAACTATCGCAAGAGGTATAGAAGGAGCTAAAATAACTCCATATACTTCTATAACTGCAGCAATCTTAGACCTTAAAAGTGAGAAGTTAGACGCAGTTGTACTAGAAAACCTAGTGGCTCTGCCTTATATCAAAAATAACGAGGGCCTTAAAAAGATAGATATGGAAGAACTTCCTAAGGCTGATGTTGCCATTGCTATAAATAAAGGAAATGAAGAACTTTTGGGAAAAATAAACAAAGAGATCCAGAATCTTAAAGACAGCGGATTCTACGATGAGATATTCAATAAATATTTTGTGGACACACAAAACTAGGAGGATTAGATGAAACTTTGGGGTGGAAGGTTTAAAAAGGAGACAAGCAGTTTACTTGAAAAGTTCAATGCTTCTATAAACTTTGACAAAAGAATGTATAAAGAGGATATAGAGGGAAGTATAGCTCATTCTAAGATGCTTGCAAAACAGGATATAATATCCCATGAGGAGCAAAAGACAATAGAGAAGGGGCTTCTTCAGGTAAAGGAGGAGATCGAGGCTGGGAACTTTGTCTTCTCCATAAAGGATGAGGATATACACATGGCTATAGAGGGCAGACTTATAGCTCTGGTGGGAGAGGCAGGAAAAAAACTTCATACAGCCAGAAGCAGAAATGACCAGGTTCTTCTAGATACAAGGCTCTATACAAAGAGAAGGGCCGAGGAGATAGGAAGCAGTTTGCTAGAACTTATGGACGCCCTTATAGAGGTCAGTGAAAAGAATATAGGGGTCATCATGCCTGGTTACACACATCTTCAGAGGGCACAGCCGATACTTTTTTCTCATCATGTAATGGCGTACTTTCAGATGTTTAAAAGAGACTTAGAAAGACTAGAAAGCGCAGTGGAAAGAATCGATGTACTTCCTCTAGGTGCAGGAGCCCTTGCAGGGACCACTTATCCTATTGACAGGGAATATGTGAGGGAACTTCTTGGATTTGCCAAGGTAAGTGAGAACAGCCTCGATACTGTAAGTGACAGAGACTTTATAATAGAGATGAATTTCGTCCTTGCTATGATAGCTATGCATATGTCTAGATTTTCTGAAGAGATCATCATGTGGTCTACAAAGGAGTTTTCATTTGTGCAGCTAGATGACGGATATTCCACAGGATCGTCGATCATGCCACAGAAGAAAAACCCTGATATACCAGAACTTGTGAGAGGGAAATGCGGAAGAGTATACGGAAACTTAGTTAGCATAATGACAGTTATGAAGGGTCTGCCTCTTGCATACAATAAAGACACTCAAGAGGATAAGGAAGGATTCTTTGATTCAGTAGACAATATGGGAATGTCCCTTGAAATATTCAAAGAGATGCTTCTTACAATGTCTGTAAATGAGGAAAATATGAAAAAGGGAATCTACGGAGGCTTCATCAACGCAACTGATGTGGCGGACTACCTTGCTAAAAAGGGGATACCATTCAGAGAGGCTCATCATATAACAGGGTCTATGGTGGCTTACTGTGAAGAGAAAAATACTTCTCTTGAGGAACTTTCTTTAGAGGAGTTTAAACAGTTTAGTGACGCATTTGAAAGTGATGTACTTACACTTATAACGGTTGAATCTTGTATAGAGGGAAGAGACTCTTATGGCGGGACATCTACAAACCAGGTTAAAAGACAAATTTCAGAAGGAAAAAAACTTTTAGAAAAATATAAGGGGGAGTTATAAATGGAAAAAGTAGTATTGGCATATTCAGGAGGACTAGATACCTCTATCATCATACCTTGGTTAAAAGAAAATTACAATCTTGACGTAATCGCCGTCTGCGTAGATGTAGGTCAAGATGACGATATGGAAGAAGTTAAGAAAAAAGCCATCGCTTCAGGAGCTGCAAAAGTATTCGTTGTAGATGCCAAAGAGGAATTTTTAACAGAATATGCTTTTAAGGCACTTAAGGCAGGAGCTATGTATGAAAACAGATATCTTTTAGGAACATCTTTTGCAAGACCACTAATGGCAAAAAAATTAGTTGAAATAGCTCATCAAGAGGGAGCTACATACATCTGTCATGGTTGTACAGGAAAAGGTAATGACCAGGTAAGATTTGAGGTAGGAGTAGCAGCCTTTGATCCAATGATGAAAATAATCGCTCCTTGGAGAGAGTGGGATATTGAATCTAGAGAAGATGCCATCGATTATGCAGAAGCAAAGGGTATAAAATTAACTGTAACAAAGGAGAAAATCTACTCTAGAGACCAGAATATGTGGCACATAAGTCATGAAGGTGGAGATATCGAAACTCTTTCCAATGAGCATAAAGAGGAGATGTACATGATGGTAACTCCTCCAAAATTAGCTAAAGATGAAGAGTCTTATGTATCTGTTACTTTTGAAAAAGGATTCCCAGTGGCAGTTGACGGAGAGGCTATGGGACCTGTAGAACTTCTTATGAAGCTTAACAAAATAGCTGGTGAGAATGGAATAGGGGTAATAGATATAGTAGAAAACAGACTTGTGGGAATGAAATCAAGAGGTATATATGAAACTCCAGGAGGAACGCTTCTTTACAAGGCTCTTACAGATCTTGAGAGTGTGTGTCTAGATAAAGATTCATGGGCACTAAAGAGAAGTCTTTCTGAAAAATATGCCGACCTTGCATACAACGGATTATGGTTTACTTCTCTAAGAGAAGCTATCGACAGCTTTGTGGATACACTTCATGAGAATGTAACAGGAACAATAAAAATGAAGCTTTACAAAGGAAATGTAAAAGTAGCAGGAAGAATAACTGAAAATGCCCTTTATGACGAAGAGATTTCATCATTCGGTGCGAGTGATCTATACAGTCACAGTGATGCAGAAGGATTTATAAAAATCTTCTCACTTCCAACTAAGATAAAAAAATTAAAAGAAGACAGAAAGTAAAATTATTTGCAGGGGATGTATGTCCCCTGTTTTTTTTATATGAAAAAAATATAGATATTTAATTTTTTAAGAGATAGTAAGATGGGTTGGATGTATAAAAAAGGAAATCCTGAAAGATTAATGTAAATATTTTTAAGAGATCAGAGGGAGGTGGTGACAGAATGTCTAACTACAACTGGGTAAAAATAGGTGAGATGATGCAAAAACTTATAGAAGACAATACGATAGATTTTAATGAGGAAGCTACTTATTGCATTATGAGAAGATATAATCCTGAACTGCCTTTTAGTTTTGACAGATATATAAAAACTTACAAAGATGAGCTTGGTGTTGACTTTGTCCAGAGAAAAGAAGTTCTTGCAAAAATTTTTTTGAACTATGATGTGGATACGAGGTTAAAACTTTTGAATTACCTTCTCTATTATTTTCATAAAAGCAAAGTCAACAGAGTAAAGTTGAAAGAACTTGAAAACTATCTTGATGACAATAGATAGAGGGCCTGTTAGGGCCCTCTTATTTTCTTAAGGGATTATTGAATTTATCGGGATTCGTTACTTTTCTCTTGAAAGAAGTTTAAGGAAACTCTGGAAAATTTTCCAGAGTCGAGAGATATAGTTACAGAAATCTGTTCCTTATCTCTCAGAAAAGTTCAAGCCTATGAAAAATCAGCTAAATAACCTTGAAAATCCAAGAAAAGTAATGAAACTCAGAAAGCAAGTTTCTGAGAACCAGAAAATATACTCGTATAACTCGTTATTTTTTGGCTACTCGCTATGCTCAGACAGTCGATTTTTTCTAAGGATTTCACTGCGGTTATTCTTAACGCTGATTTTATCAATGGCAAGGGAAAAGAGATAAAAACCTCTCGCAAAAGAAGGTATTTATAGTTTTGGCTTTAACTCTGTAAGACTCATTCTTTTTCTTTGTGCCCTCTGTGTTCAAGAGGTTGTGTCCTTATTCGTGTTAATTTTTCTGTCTTTTATTGATTTTCATTCGTGACAAAATCTTTTGATTTTAATATTCAGATAAATTCAGTAATTTATTTTAATCAGATCAAAAAATTATAAAAATAAGGAAAAAGGGGTGAAGAATATGGATCTCACAAAGGGAGATATAGGACAGGCAGTAAAAAAAGTAGCAATCCCTTCTAGTGTGGGGTTCCTTTTCAACACCCTTTTTAATGTGGTGGACAGTATGTATACCGGATATATAGGTCCAGATGCTTTGGCAGGACTTGCCATGTCTTTTCCTGTGTTTTTTATTCTCATATCTTTAGGTTCTGGTATAGGGACAGGGGTGACGGCGATTCTTTCAAACTTTATAGGGGAGAAAAGCTGTGAAAAGGCAAGGGTGACAGGAAGGGATGCCCTGACTCTGGGGGTTATTTTTGCAGTTTTTATAACTTTTGTGGGTATAGGGGTTGACGGACCTCTTTTTAAGTATATGGGAGGTGCAGAAGCCTCTGTTTTTTACGGTGAAAAATATACAACCTGGATATTTATAGGGTCGGTATTTTTTGTTATGAACATGGTTTTTAACGGGATACTATCTTCCCAGGGAGACACGAAATCCTATAGAAATTTTTTGATAATCGGATTTTTTGCAAATATAATTCTAGATCCATTTTTCATATTTGTACTTAAAATGTCCACAGATGGGGTGGCAATAGCAACAGTTATGGTGCAAATAATGGGAAATTTTTACCTATATAAAAAAGTGAAAATGTCCCAACTTTTTGCTGGTTTTGAATATAAACTTTGCAAACCTCATATGGAAAATTATAAAAACATATTGTCCCAGGGAATACCAGCAAGCCTCAATATGATGACGATAGCCTTGGGGATTTTTGTGATCAATTATTTTGTAATAAAAAACGGAGGAGATATGGCTGTGGCAGCCTATGGGATATCCATGAGGATAGAGCAAATGGCACTTTTACCGGCTATAGGTCTCAACATAGCAGCTCTGAGCATAGCTGGTCAAAGCTATGGTGCAGGTGAGACAGAGAGGGTCATGCATGTTTATAAAAAGACTCTTAAATACGGTCTTGCTATTATGACCACTGCAATATTTGTAATACTTCCTTTGTCTGAATATTTGCTTGGGATTTTCACAAGAAACAGCGAGATAATAAGATACGGCATGGGCTACTTCAGAGTGGAAGTTCTTGTGTTTAATTCTTATATTTTTTTGAATATATCGGTTTCGGTGCTTCAGGGTCTCAAAAGACCTAAATTTGCTATTGTTATTGGTATATACAGGCAGTTCCTCATGCCTATTTTACTCTTTCCTGTCTTTACAAGGATTACAGGGGATGTCACAGGAATATGGTGGGGAATATTTGCAATAAATTGGAGTGCTGCACTTGTTGCAGTTTTGTATGTAAATAAAGTATATAAAAAGATATTGGTTTCAAAGGATAAAAAATCCCATATTACAAAGATGTAAGGAGGGTTTGTTTAAATAAGAGATTTATAGTATAATTTTAAATGTTTCAAGAAAAATTAATGGCGGTGATAAATAGTAATGAAACTTATAGATTCCCATTGTCATCTTGATAATGAAAAATTTCAAGACGACAGAGATGAAATCATAGAAAAAATAGGAAAAGAACTGGAGTTTGTTGTAAACATAGGGTATGACCTGAAAAGTTCTGAAGAGAGCATAAAGCTGGCAGAAAAACATGATTTTATATATGCAGTAGCAGGAATCCACCCAACAGATATAAGCGGTTATAATCAGGAGATGGAAAATGCAATAGAAAAGCTGGCCAGGCACCCTAAGGTCCTTGCAGTTGGAGAGATAGGTCTCGACTACCACTGGATGACAGAGCCTAAGGAGAAGCAGCAGGAGGTCTTTAGGAGGCTTATAGAGGTTGCGAGAAGAGTAGGGAAACCCATAGTGGTTCATACAAGGGATGCTATGCATGACACCCTTGAGATACTAAAGGAGTACCCTGATGTAACGGGAATACTTCACTGCTATCCAGGATCCTATGAGAGTGCACTAGAGGTAATGGACAACTATTATTTTGGAGTGGGCGGAGTGGTAACCTTTAAAAATGCAAAGAAACTGGTGGAGGCTGTAAAGGAGATTCCCTTAGAAAAACTCCTGGTGGAGACAGACTGTCCTTATCTGACCCCTGAACCTTATAGAGGAAAGAGAAATGAACCCTCCTATGTGGAATATGTGGCACGAAAAATAGCCGAGATAAAAAACGTGGACTATGAAGAGGTAGTAAGAGTAACAAATCAAAATACGAAACTAGCTTATAAAATGATAAAGGGGTAATTTAAATGGGATTATTGGTGTGCCCTATATGCAAAGAGGAACTTCTGAAAGAAGAAAGAAGCTATAAATGTAAAAATAATCATAATTATGATATGGCAAAGCAGGGGTACGTGAATCTGCTTTTATCTAGCAAAAAGAAGTCTAAAAATCCAGGTGATGACAGGGAGATGGTAGAGAGCAGAAAACGATTTTTAGAAGCTGGATTTTATAAAAAAATATCTGAAAAAGTAAATAGTATGGTGGCAGAATCTGCTGCAAAAGAAAAAGAGCTAAAGATACTGGATATCGGCTGCGGAGAGGGTTATTACACCAACCGTCTAAAAAGCTTTCTTGAAGAAAAAAATAAAACAGTGGAGATGCTTGGGATAGACATATCCAAAGAGGCCGTCCTGGCTGCCAGTAAAAGTTATAAGGAGATATCCTGGTTTGTTGCAAGTGGGGGAGAACTTCCCGTGAAGGATAGTGCTCTTGATTTTGTGTTATGCATGTTTTCTAGAATAGTACCTGAGGAATACAGCAGGGTAATAAAAGACGGTGGATATCTTGTGATAGCCTCTACTGGTGAAAAACATCTCTTAGAGATGAAACAGGTTCTTTATAAGGATGTAAAGACTGACTTTTACAGGCCTGAAAAACATCTCGCTGATTTTTTCCAACTGGAAAAAACAGTGAATGTCAAATATACAGAAACTATAAAGGGAAATGAAAATATAAAGAGTCTGTTTGATATGACCCCCTATAAGTGGAGAAGTCCTAAAGAGGGAGTGGAGAGACTTTATCTCCTTGATGAACTGAAGGTGACTATAGACGTAAACCTAGATTTATTTAGGAAAAAAGTCTAAGAGAGAATTTTGTCAAAGGTCTGTGAGGTGGAAGATGGAGATAACCGGTATCGGTAACGATATAGTGGAAATAGACAGGATAAAAAAAGCCATAGGCAAAAATCCTAGATTCAAAGACCGAGTTTATACCTCTAAGGAGATAGATTACCTTGAAAAAAAATCCGATCCATATCCAGGGTATGCCGGAAGGTTTGCTGCAAAGGAGGCTATATCTAAGGCTATGGGGACAGGGATCAGAGGGTTCAATCTTTGTGATATAGAGATAGTAAATGACAGTCTAGGGAAACCTGAAGTAAAATTTTATGGAGCACTAGAAGAAAAATATAAAGAGTTCAGAGTTATGCTCACCATATCTCATTCTAGAGAGTATGCGACGGCAATGGCAATTTTGTTTAAATGTATTTAAGGTTTTATTCTTTAATAAATTACTGAATTTACAAGAATATTAGAGTCAAGGGATTTTGTCACGAATGGACACTAATAAAAGATAAGGAAATTAACACGAATAAGGACAAAATCTTTTGGCCACAGAGAAAAGAAGAGAGTATCACGGAGGAGGGCGATATTAAAGTCAAAAGATTTTATCACGAATGGACACTAATAAAAGATATGGAAATTAGCACGAATAAGGACAAAATCTTTTGGCCACAGAGAAAAGAAGAGAGTATCACGGAGGAGAGCGATATCAGAGTCAAGGGATTTTGTCACGAATGGACACTAATAAAAGATAGGGAAATTAATACGAATAATAAAAAAAACCTTTTGGTCACAGAGGACGCAGAGAAAAAGAGGGAGTTTTACAGAGTTAAAACCAAACTATATATGCGTTCTTTTGCGAAAGGTTTTTTTATCCCTTTTCTCTTGCCATTGACAAAATCAGCGTTAAGAATAAACGCAGCAAAATCCTTAGAAAAAATCGACTGTCTGAGCGTAGCGAGTTTCGAGTTTTTCTTGGATTTTCAAGGTTATTTAGCTGATTTTTCACAGGCTTGAACTTTTGGTTACTTTTCTTTCAAGAGAAAAGTAACGATTACCTATATATTCAATAATTTAATTGAAAAAAATAATTAACAAGGTTAGTTTAAAGAGCAGGAGGAGTTATGATTACGCAAGAGTTTTATCAAAATCTCGGGAATTTTATAGATGAAATGGAAGATAAGAGAGATGAGATACAGGTTCTGAACTTTGTAATGAGAGAGATAGGTTATATTCCTTTGGAAGTACAGGAGTTTATAGCTGATAAAACGGGACTTTTTTTGGTGACTATTCAAAATGCAATTGATTTTTTTCCAAGGTATAAAACCAGTATAGATAATACAGTGGAAATAAAGGTCTGCACCGGTCTTGGATGCACTGGAAAAGGCGGTCTTTTGATCCTGGAAGAGCTAGAGAGAAAACTGGGTATAGAGGCTGGAGAAACTACCAAAGATGGCAAGTACAGACTCACTACCCAGAGATGCTTTGGGAAATGTACAAAGGGTCCAAACCTAAGTATAGGGGGAGTACTGTATAATAACGTCGCTATAGAAAATATTGAAAAACTTATAAAAATAGATGTTAAATAGCTCTTGGGGTTTATTGAAAAAAAAAAAGTGCTGTGGTATAATTAACTTTGCGTAAAATAAGGAGAGATGTAAAATGAGGGGGTTAAAATTATTCAATATAATAATTTTTTTAACGTTGTCCCTTCATGTGGCGGCATTTCAAGAAAAGATCGAAATACTGTGTCAAGGACGGGGTCATGACGGTTTTCTTAAACTGCAAGAGACTGCTCCTATTATTTATGAAAAACTGAAAATCAGGGGTTTTACCCTTGATAAAATAGATGTTATCAAGTACTTTGCCGAAATTGATTCAGACAAGGATTTTTTTGCTGAATTTTATATGGAGCCCTATAGCCTTGAAAAACTTAAGTATATTGAGGGATACGAAAAAGACAGTTTTGGCATAGATGGGAAAAATTACAGTGTCAGGTATCTCTTAGATGATGAAAATACGATAATAGTATTTAATAATGAAAAGGCCTTCATATCAAATAATCTTGCAAAGGCCTATGAAAAAATATCAGAAAAAAACTATTTTGAAAAAAAAATATCTAGCCTATTAGGGGCTGATTCTGGGGCATATTTCAGGTATATATTTTCTGAAAAAGGAAAAAATATCTACGGGGAATACAAAATGAGAGCTCTAGAATACAAGGGGAACGATCTCATTGAAACTTATTTTTATGAGAAAATAGACGGAAATGAAAATATGACAGCGATTCCAGTAAAGGGAAAACTCACCCCTATACTGAAATATGAAGATCTGGCTTCTCTCCTACTGGAAGAAATTCCTGAAATCAAACTTTCACCAGACAAAATAAAAAGTATACTTGGAAACAAACTAAAGGGGGCCTTTTTACTTGAGAGAAACGGAAAAAAAGGTGTTGTCCTAATGATGGAAAAAACCAAGGACCGCAATATTCTTTTGCAGAAAATCTATACTCAGGATATATTTGAAAAAGTGGGGGTCGATCTAAAGGCGGGCTATGACGGAATAAAATATTTTGGATTTCCATTTTTTAATATAAAAAAATATATAGTTGAATTTAACGGCGGAGTGATGCTCACTTCAGAGGAAAACTTAATAAAACAAGGAACTTTGGATTTAGAAGAAGAGAGTTATTATAAAATTGATGATAAAAGAATCACACTGAAATACAAGGGGGATACAGATGGATATTTTGGAGTTAAAAAGAGAACATTCTCAGCATATTGAGAAAATAGAAGAAATTAGGGGGTCTCTTTGACCTTGAAGGGAAAGAAAATAAGGTGAAAGAGTTAGAAAAAGAGACTCTCAAAGAGGGATTCTGGAATGATAAAAGAGAAAGTGAAAAGCTCATAAAGGAGATGAACGCCCTTAAAGAAATTATAGGGGAATACCGTTCTATCGAAAAACTTTCTGATGAAGTATCTGTTCTCCTTGAATTTGTAGAAATGGGCGAGGAGGAGTTTCTAGAGGAGCTAGAAACAAAGCATAAGGGACTGGATAAAGTTATAGGGGCCTTTGATGTAAAGCTACTTTTAGACGGGGAATATGATGCCAATAATGCCATAGTTACCATTCACTCTGGTGCAGGAGGGACAGAGGCCTGCGACTGGGCAGATATGCTCTATAGAATGTACTCTAGATGGTGCAATAACAAGGGGTATAAGATGACCGAGCTCGACTTTATGCCTGGAGAAATGGTGGGTATAAAATCTATAACCTTTCTGGTAGAAGGGACGAGGGCTTATGGATATATGAAAAATGAAAAGGGGATACACAGATTGGTAAGGATATCACCTTTTGATGCCAATAAAAAGAGACACACCTCATTTGCTTCTGTAGACGTAATGCCAGAAGTAGACGAAACCATGGATATAGATATAAACACCGGAGACCTAAAAATAGATACTTACCGAGCCAGTGGAGCCGGAGGACAGCACGTAAATACCACGGATTCTGCAGTCAGGATAACACATCTTCCTAGTGGCGTTGTGGTAACCTGTCAGCGGGAGAGATCCCAACTTCAAAATAGAGAAACAGCCATGAAGTTACTGAGATCAAAACTTCTCGAACTAGAGATGAAAAAAAGAGAAGAGGAGCTTAAAAAAATCCAGGGGGAACAAAGTGATATAGGATGGGGAAGTCAGATAAGATCCTATGTATTCCAACCTTACACCCTAGTCAAGGATCACAGAACTCTTGTGGAATCTGGAAATATAAGAGCCGTAATGGACGGGGATATAGATGACTTTATCAACGGACATCTTAGATGGGTGAAAAGATAGATAAATTTTACATAAAATTATAAAAGTAAAAAATAATAAAAAGTAATTTTAGGAGGAATTAAAATAATGGAAAAAAGAGTCAGAACTAGAATAGCCCCTTCTCCTACAGGAGACCCACATGTGGGAACAGCGTATATAGGACTATTTAACTTAGCCTTTGCTAAAAAAAATGGTGGAGATTTCATACTTAGAATAGAGGATACAGATCAGGGAAGATCTACAAGGGAATCTGAAGAGATGATATTTGAAACATTGAAATGGCTAGGTATAAATTACAGCGAAGGTCCTGATGAAGGTGGAGACTTTGGTCCTTACAGACAATCAGAGAGATTTCATCTTTATGGAGACTATGCAAGACAGCTAGTTGAAAAGGGAGAGGCTTATTATTGTTTCTGTACAAGAGATAGACTAGATAAACTGAGAGAAAGACAAAAGGCCATGGGGAAAGCCCCGGGGTATGACGGACACTGCAGATCTTTATCAGAAGATGAGATCAAGGCAAAATTAGAGGCTGGAGAAGAGTATGTAATAAGACTTAAAATGCCTTATGAGGGAACTACTGTAATAAAAGACAGATTGAGAGGGGATGTAGTTTTTGAAAATGACAAAATCGATGACCAGATTCTCCTTAAGGGTGACGGTTTCCCTACTTATCACTTGGCAAATGTAGTAGACGACTACCTCATGGAGATCACTCATGTAATCAGAGCAGAAGAGTGGATAGCATCTACTCCAAAACATATACAACTTTATAAGGCCTTTGGTTGGGAAACTCCGGAATTCATCCACATGCCATTACTTAGAAACTCAGACAGAACCAAGATATCTAAAAGAAAAAATCCAGTATCTCTAAACTGGTATAAAGAACAGGGATACCTAAAAGAGGGACTGATAAACTTCTTAGGATTGATGGGATATTCTTTTGTAGACAAGAGAGAGATATTCACTATAGATGAATTCATAGAAAATTTTGATATAAACCAGGTATCTCTGGGCGGTCCGGTATTTGACCTTGTAAAGCTAGGGTGGGTAAATAACCAGCATATGAGAATGAAGGACTTAGACGAGCTTACTGAACTTGCCATCCCTTTCTTTAAAAAGCAAAACTACATAGGAGAAGAGGTTTCAGAGAAAGAATACAAGGCAGTAAAAAGAATAGTTGAAATCCTAAGAGAGGGGACACATTTTCTAAAGGAACTTGCCGAAGGTGCAGCTATCTATTATCATGATGACTATGAACTTCCTGTAGTTAATGAAGAGATGAACAAAAAAGAGAGAAAATCCATAGAAAGAATGCATAATGCTATAAATGATGAGATTGGAAAGGCCTCTATCAAAAATTTCATGAGTAAGATAGAAAACAGTAAAGAGGATCTCACAGAGGAAGAAGCAAAGGCACTTCTAAATGAGACTCTAGAAGAGATAGGAGAGGGGCCCGGTAAGGTACTTATGCCTCTAAGAGTAGTAATCACTGGTCAGGCAAGAGGAGCTGAGCTGTATCAGGTGATATCTATCATCGGAAGAGACAGAACTCTAGACAGAATAAATAACATGGTAAAAAAATATAATTTATTTTAATAAAAAAAAGCTAGGCGATATATATGCCTAGCTTTTTTAGTATCTATATAATTATTTGGAAACATTTTTGCTTTTTAATGTGATTATGACTCCAGAGATGATCATTGCAGCTGCGATGATTTTCTGAACTGTAATCTTTTCCCCTAAAATAAAATAAGCCATTATCATTGAAAAAAGTGGAATAAGATTTATATACAAAGAGGTCTTTGAAGGTCCGATCCTCTTCACTGAAACCTGTTGGAGCATATAGGCTATAACAGAGGCAAAAGTCGCCATATATAAAAGGCTTCCCCAGCCTTTTAGTGTAACTGCTCCCATGTAAGAGGCTGGGTTTTCGATTATTACAGCAGGGAGAAGAATCAAGACACAAAATAGAAAAACATATGCCGTAAGCTTCATAGGGGGAATCCTGCTTAATACATTTTTTAGAAGTATGAAATAGCAGGAGAAAGACAATACCGCTATTAGCATATAGAGGTCTCCGATGTTAAAATTCATATTCTTTAATACTTCATATGACCCGTTGGTAACTATAATGGCAACTCCTATAAAGGATATGACTATACCAAAGGCAGCTTTTAAGGAGATCCTTTCCTTTAGAAAAATCGTTGCTAGAACTGTTGTCATTATGGGATTCGAAGCTGCAATAAGAGATGTATTTACACTAGATGTATACTTTAGTGCAGTGAAAAAAAACAGGTGATAACCTACCATCCCAAGAAGAGACAGTACTATCACATGAGGTATCTCTGATTTGGATATTTTTAGGTCTTCTCCTCTGAAATACATTATCAGGAAGAGTATCATACTTGCAATTAAAAATCTGAAAAATGTAAGGGAGAAAACAGGAAACTCCATTATGGAAAATTTCCCGGCAATAAAGGCTCCGGAAAAAAATATAGAGGATATCACCATTATATTTTTATCTAGAATTGATTTTATTGATCCTAGGCATGTACTGTTATTATTTTCTTTCATAAATGGTGCCTCCTGAGAATTAAAAAATTATTTTGTTCTTATTTATGAGGTGAAAAGCCTATAAAGTAATTAAAATATGACATATTATTCTACAACACTTGATAGAGAAATGTCCATATGAAATTAAAAAGTGAAATCGAGCTAACAAAGAAAATTCTATTTTCTAGGAAGAAAGCTCTTGAAAATTCTAACTTTTTTATAATGTTATTTTTTTAACAAACTTTAGTTAATTAGATAAAGATATAAAAATTTGATTAAATTGAAATAAACTCCCCTATATTATAGTATTATAAATATAGGATAGTTTACTGTGTTTATAAAAAAACAAAGAAGTTCTTGTTTGTTTTGGTTTTTTAATTCAAGTTGATTTTTTATTTCATGTTAAAGTATTGAATTTATCGGGATTCGTTACTTTTCTCTTGAAAGAAAAGTAACCAAAAGTTCAAGAATTTTCAAATGTCTAGGAAGTAGATATTTCTTTTATCGCCTTTGTAAGCTACAGTCCTCGGTTCCCTGTGGAACTTATTCTGTAGGACGGCTGAGTGCAGGTTCTTTCCTGTATAAGCCCTGCAACTTGAAAATTCAAAAAATATAAAACCGTATGATCTCTCTATAAGAAATAAGCGCAAAGGTTTATCAAAGTTCACTCACCCAAAAAGGGTTTTTAAGTTTTTGGCCATTGATAAAATAAGCGTTAAGAATAACCGCAGTGAAATCCTTAGAAAAAATCGACTGTCTGAGCGCAGCAAGTTTCGAGTTTTTCTTGGATTTTCAAGGTTGTTTAGCTTATTTTTCACAGGCCTTGATTTTTGGTTACTTTTCATCAAGGAAAAGTAACGGAACTTTGGATAAAGTCAGTAATTTATAAGGAAATATTTAAACTAGAAACTTAATTTTTTTAATAAATTTAATTTTAAAATTCATGCAGAGGAGGTGCCTGTCTGTGGAAAAAGAATTAATCCTTGAAAATATAAAAGAGGGGCTGATAGCCTTGAACTCAAATGATGAAATAGAGTATATGAATAAAAGTGCCCTTTATATATTGAGGGACAATGACAGGGAAAAAGTCGGCAAGGCTCTCATAAACTTTGCAAAAAAGAGAATTCCATATTACAACAGAGAATTTATATTGTGCAATAAAAGAATTTTTATAAATCTCGTACCGGTAATAAAAGAGGAATGTTATATGGGGTCGGTAATAACTTTTGTAGACCAAAATGAAATGAACAGCATAGCTAGAGAGATAACTGGTATAGATCAGGTAATAAACAGCCTGAGAGCCAGTGTCCATGAATTTAAAAATAAGCTTCATGTGGTCATGGGGTTTATTCAGATGAAGGAGTACAAAGAAGCAAAAGACTATATAATGAAGCTTCAGCAAGAGGAAAACAAGAATTTTTCATTGGTAAGTGCAGTTGAAGATCACTATATAAATGCTGTCTTACTTTCTAAGGGAAGTATTGCCAGGGAAAAGAGGATAGATTTCAAGATTGAAAACGCCTCTAACCTACGAGAAAAACACGGGGGAATATCAAGTGATGACCTAGTTGTAATAGTTGGGAATCTTGTAGATAATGCATTTGAGGCCTGTATGATATTTGAAGAGTCTGAAAACCAGGTGAAGATAATGTTGGATGAGGATGAGTCTAGAATCCGTATAGAGGTCTTTGATAACGGAATAGAGATTTCTGACGATATGAAAAAAAGTATATTTAAAAGAGGGATTAGCACAAAAGGTAAAGGAAGAGGTTCGGGTCTTAGTCTTGTAAAGGACAAGGTCGGGTTATATAATGGGTATGTAAAAGTTGTAGAGGAAAAAGATGGGAAAAGATTTGTAGTAGAGCTGTCAAAGGAAGGTGAGATGTGAAAAAAGTTTTGATAGTTGAAGATGACCCCATGGTAGCTATGATAAATAAAAAATATGTAGATTCATTTGAGGGGTTTGGTGTAACTGGGTGTGTCAGTAAAAGAGAGGATTTTTTTGACATTCTGTCTAACAAGGATGTGGACCTAATAATAATGGATGTATATATGCCAGGTAAAAGCGGGCTAGAACTCTTGAAAGAGATGAGGGAACTTGGGTATACAACAGATGTAGTAATGGTAACTGCGGCAAACAGCGTAAAAGAGGTAAAAAAGGCCTTTGCCTACGGGGTGGTGGATTACCTTATAAAACCCTTTGAATTTGAGAGACTGAAAGAAGCCCTTGAAAAGTATGAGGCAAGGTCAGTTGTTTTTTCCGAAAAAGAAAATTTTCAGCAAAATGAGATAGATAAACTTTATACCAGTGAGAGTATAGAGGAGGAACTTCCCAAGGGGATACAAAGTAAGACTTTAAATAAAATAATAATCCTTATGGAAAATGAGGAAAAAGAAAAGGTTTGGACAATAAAGGAACTATCGGAAAAACTCATGATAAGCGGAGTTACCATAAAAAAATATTTAGATTTCCTTGAAAAAAATGAAAGAATAAGAGCTAGTGTGTTTCACGGACAAAGAGGCAGGCCTGAATATAGATATAGGCTGATGGGGTAGAAGATACCAGAGATCAATGAAGAGTATAGAGGTATAAGCTGAAATAGGATGGATATAGGAGGTAAAGAAATGGAAAAGTTTAGAGCCGTAAGGATATTTGAGGAAGATGGTAAATTTGTAAAAAAGCTAGTTGAAAGAGATATAGCAGAGCTTCCTGAGGGTGAAGTTTTAATAAAAGTAAAATACTCATCACTAAACTACAAAGATGCTCTTTCATGCATTGGAAATAAGGGTATAACTAGAAAATTTCCGCATACGCCAGGAATAGATGCAGCAGGAATAGTTGCAGACTCTAAATCAGAAGAGTTTAAAAAAGGGGATGAAGTTCTAGCTATAGGTTATGATCTAGGTATGAACACAGACGGAGGCTTTGGAGAATATATAAGAGTTCCTGCAGACTGGGTTGTGAAAAGGCCTGAAAAATTAAGTCTAAAGGAAGCTATGATATACGGAACTGCAGGTTATACAGCTGGTCAGTCAGTATACGAACTTGTTACTTCTGGAGTGAAACCTGAAGACGGAGAGATCCTGATAAGTGGAGCTACAGGAGGTGTGGGAAGTCATTCAGTGAGATTTTTATCAAAACTCGGCTATGACGTGGTGGCCGTTGTGAACAGTGAAGATGAGGAAAAGACAGCCCTTGCCATGGGAGCAAAGAGAGTCATATCAAGGGAAGAGGCTGTGGATAACAGTGGTAAGGCTCTCCTCAGTCAAAAATGGGCAGGTGCAATAGACACTGTTGGTGGTGCTACACTTTCTACTATGGTGAGATCGATAAAATTTGGAGGGACAGTAACTACCTGCGGAAATGTCACAGGGGCCGAGATGCCTGGAATAACTGTGTTTCCATTTATCTTGAGGGCCATAAAGCTTATCGGAATAGCTTCTGCTTACTCATCTAAAGAGAGAAGGAGAATAGTATGGGAAAAACTGGCAGATGAGTGGAAAAGTGATAAACTTCAAATGGGAATCAAAGAAGTTGGCATCGATGGAATACTTCAAGAGGTGGACAACATGCTCGATGCAAAACTTGTGGGGAGAGTAATATTAGTCCATGAATAATCAAAAGAGGTCTCTATGAATGTAATATTTCATAGAGACCTTTTTTTAAGTAAATTACTGAATTTCTCTAAAGGGATCTGTTTTCCTAAAATTGGAGGAAAGAATGTTTCCCACTGTTTTTATCAGCTTGTCTCCGCCAGTTATACCAAGTTTATTATTGATATGAGCAAGATTTGGTATATCCATAAGGCATATAGAGATAGGTCTGCCTTTGCCGTTCTCTTTTTTTAGTCTCATAAATTCAGATGTGAGAGGGAGTGAAAGCAATAAAAAAAGCAGGGATCTCAGTGTTCCAAAGAATACCCGGATAAGATGTGAGATGGTGATGTCTGCCCCTACAAAATACGGGGTGCCGTCTGCTGAAACCTGGGAGAGATAAGTAATCGGTGGGTTGGGGAGATGTAAATTAAAAAGCCTAAAAGGGCTAAAAGTATAGGGGAACGGAGTTTTTTGAAAAATGAGATATGATCTTTTTTCATAATCAAGCTTCCTTACATATACTAAAATTCAATTAAATAACCTAAGTTGCTACCTTTATTAAATTAAAGTATTGAATTTATCGGGATTCGTTACTTTTCTCTTGAAAGAAGTTTAAGGAAACTCTGGAAAATTTTCCAGAGTCGAGAGATATAGTTACAGAAATCTGTTCCTTATCTCTCAGAAAAGTTCAAGAATTTTCAAATGTCTAGGAAGTATATATTTCTTTTGACGCCTTTGTGAGCTACAGTCCTCGGTTCCCTGCTCATCCACTGGATAAGGTGTTTCATAGTCGCTATCGCTCCTTGAACTCCCTTAACTTATTCCGTATGACGGCTGAGTGCGGCTCTTTCCTGTATAAGCCCTGCGACTTGAAAATTCAAAAAATCTTCTCTATGAAACTCTTCTCCTGTCTCTGTGTCTTCTGTGACTAAAAGCTTTTGTCCTTATTCGTGTTAATTTCCCTATCTTTTATTAGTGTCCATTCGTGACAAAATCTTTTGATTTTAATATTCAGATAAATTCAGTAATTTATAATAATTTTTTTTAAGTAGCAACTTGGGTTAAATATACAACAGCTTTACGTAATGGTATACACTAACACAAAAAAAACTTTAAAAGACACATGTTTTTCAAGCTATATAAAAAAGGTTAAAGTCTGATAGGGGTATTTATTTTTTAAAGAGTCTAAGGGGGATTTCATTGAAGGGTTATAAAAGGCTTTATTATGACTTACATTGAAAAATATAGGCTGATATGATATAATTTTTTGATTGATAAAAGTTGTATTCTTTGAACTGGATTCAAAGTTTTTTGGGGGTAAATAATGAAGATTTATGTGGCACCTATGGCTGGTGTGACTGATTATACATATAGAAGAATAATGAAGGAGTTTCATCCTGACCTGTTGTTTACAGAGATGGTAAGTGTAAATGCAGTGGAGATGGCCAACGACAAAACTATAAATAAAATGCTGAGACTACTGCCAGATGATGCAGTGCAGATCTTCGGGAAAGATAT
Organism: uncultured Ilyobacter sp.; assembly: GCF_963668515.1. Lineage (NCBI taxonomy): Bacteria > Fusobacteriati > Fusobacteriota > Fusobacteriia > Fusobacteriales > Fusobacteriaceae > Ilyobacter > uncultured Ilyobacter sp. Next base: position 380,937 of record NZ_OY764864.1, read on the forward strand.
AGAGATAATGAAAAACAGCGCAAAATATGTAGAAAATCTAGGGGTGAAACATATAGATGTGAATATGGGATGCCCGGTACCTAAGATAATCAAAAACGGATATGGGTCTGCCATGCTAGAAGATCCAGAGCATGCAAGAAAAATGATGCTGGAACTTCGCAGGTCTCTGAAGCCTGAAACAGGATTATCTATGAAGATAAGAATAGGCTATAAAAACCACAAGGATCCTCTGAGGTTTGCAAAAATAGCCCAGGAGGCTGGATGTGAACATATAACCATACACGGGAGAACAAAGGAGCAGATGTATTCTGGAACTGCAGACTGGGATGTGATAAAAGATGTGAAATCCCAGGTGAATATCCCTGTAATAGGGAACGGAGATATATTTACTCCTGAAGATGCCTACCAAAAGGCGATGTACTCAAAGGTAGACGGTGTGATGCTTGCTAGGGGGATATACGGCAATCCCTGGCTTATAAAGCAAGTGAGAGAGATGTTTGAAGACGGGAAGGTAACCACTGTCCCTACCGCCGATGACAAGGTAGATATGGCAATAAAACATGTGAAATATGCCAGAGAAGACCACCCAGAGAGAGGGTTTTATTTTGAGATAAGAAAACATCTATGCTGGTATATAAAGGGATTAAAAAATGCAACTCACGTAAAAAACCTCATAAACAGATCAGAATCTTATGAGGAAATTATTGAAATACTTGAAAATCTGAGAAAAGCAAATATTCAAAATAACGAGGGTGGAATATCTAATGAGCAATGAAACACCACTGATGAAACAATATAGAGAGATAAAAGAGGAGAACAGAGACAGCATCCTCTTTTTTAGACTTGGGGATTTTTATGAGATGTTTTTTGACGATGCAGTCATAGCATCTAAAGAACTGGGGATAACCCTCACAAGCAGAAATAAAGAAAAAGGACAGAATGTACCTCTAGCGGGGATACCTTATCACTCATCGGCATCCTATATGGCCAAACTTGTAAGGAAGGGGTACAAGGTCGCAGTGTGCGAGCAGGTGGAAGATCCAAAGACTGCCAAAGGGATAGTAAAAAGAGAGGTAGTGAAGGTAATCACCCCGGGGACTGTAATAGATACAGATTATTTGGATGATAAGAGTAACAACTATTTACTCTGTGTGTATATAAAAGGAGACAGAGCAGGGATAGCATATGTGGATATAACTACGGGGGAATTTAAAACCACGGAACTGGAAGGGGAAGATATAATATCTAAGGCCCTTAATGAGGTGCATAAGATATCTCCCAATGAGATCATAGTAGAGGAAAAGACCTATGAGAATTTTTCTGATAAATTTAAAAATTATGCAGCTATCAGTGAGCTGACTATGCAGAGTGTTTCCTTTGCAAAAAACAGCGAAGAGATACTAAAAGATTACTTTAGGGTGATCTCCCTAGACAGCTACGGACTCAAAGGTAAGAAGGAAGCGGTGGCTGCAGGGGCTATGGCACTAGAATATGTCTTGGAACTACAAAAATATAATGAACTGCCTATAAATAAAATATCCTATGAAAATAGTGAAGAACATATGGATCTGAATCTGACTACCCAGAGAAATCTGGAGCTTATTCAAAATCAAAGAGAAAAATCTAGTTTAGGAACTCTTTTATGGGTGCTTGATTGCTGCAAGACCTCTATGGGAACGAGGATGCTTAAAAGCTTTATAAAAAATCCACTACTCAAGGTTGAGAAGATTGAAAAAAGGCAGGAGGATATAGGGTATTTTATAGATGAGGTTCTTATCCGTGAAGAGATAAGAGAGATTCTGAAAAATATATATGATATAGAAAGACTCATAGGAAAGGTTATAATGGGAACCGAAAACGGGCGTGACCTTATTGCCCTTAAGAAGTCCATAAGAGGAGCACTGGAAATATTAAAAATACTTGGAAACAGACAGCTATTCGAGAGTGACCTTGAAAAGCTGATAGAGATATATAACCTCATAGAAAAATCCATAAATGAGGAACCTCCATTCTCTGTAAGAGAGGGAGGGATGATAAAAAGCGGATATAATCCTGAGTTGGATGAGCTTCACGATCTCTCTAAAAGCGGTAAAAACTATATATTGGATATAGAAAGAAGAGAGAGGGAAAGAACCGAGATAAAAAACCTCAAGGTGAAATATAACAAGGTATTTGGGTATTTTATAGAGGTGACAAGAGCCAACTCATCCCTTGTACCAGAAGATTACATAAGAAAACAGACTCTGACAAATGCCGAAAGGTATATAACACCTGAACTGAAAGACTATGAATCTAAGGTTTTAAATGCCAAAGAGAAGATAGAGGCCTTGGAATATCAGATTTTTAAAGAGATATCTTCTGAAATAAAAGAGGAAAATCGGGTTTTTCAGGAGTTGGCACAAAATCTGGCTTATCTGGATGTTGTGACCTCCCTTTCAGATGTGGCTATAAAAAATGATTATGTGAAACCCGAGGTTTTTGAAGGATTTTCACTGGATATAAAGGGTGGGAGACATCCTATAGTAGAAAAACTTGTGGGTCCGGGAGACTTTGTAAAAAATGACATACTATTAGATGAGGACAAGAGTATAATAATACTGACAGGACCCAATATGGCTGGAAAATCCACCTATATGAAACAGCTTGCCCTTATAATACTTATGGCACAGGTGGGTTCTTATGTCCCGGCAGACCATGCCAAGATAGGAATAGTGGATAAGATATTTACAAGGGTAGGAGCAAGTGATGATCTCGTAAGTGGTCAGTCAACATTTATGGTGGAGATGAGCGAGGTAGCAAATATAGTCAACAGCGCCACAGAAAAATCCTTTGTAATTTTGGATGAGGTGGGAAGAGGTACTTCTACTTTTGACGGAATATCAATAGCCAGCTCAATAACAGAGTATATCCATGACAAGATAGGATCAAAAACTATCTTTGCAACTCACTATCATGAACTCACTGAATTAGAGGGGAAACTAGAAAAAGCTGTGAACTACAGGATAGAGGTAAAAGAGACAGAGAATGATGTGGTCTTCCTGAGGGAGATAGTAAAAGGCGGGGCTGATAAGTCCTATGGAATAGAGGTGGCAAGGCTTGCAGGTCTTCCTCGGGAGATACTAAACAAGTCAAAGGCCACTCTTAAATCTCTCGAGGCTAAAAGGGCTCTGATTGAGAAAAAAATGAAGGGAGAGCAACTCTCACTCTTCGGCGGAGCAATAGAAACAGAGGAGATACCTTTAGAAGAGGAAAAAAGAGTAGTGACACCAGAAGAGGAAAAGGCAATTGAGATCATATGTGATACAGATCTTAATTCCCTTACTCCCCTTGATGCCCTGGTAAAACTCAGTGAATTGAAAAAAATGTTGAAATAGGAGGCAGCTATGCTCAAGAAGGGTATCTACATTTTAGCGGGGATCCTCGTAATTGTTTTGGGATACTTGAACTATTTTAAAGAGGAAAAAGCCATCGAAGTAAAGACGGACAATAAGGTAGAAACCTCAAATGTCAACTATGAATCCGAGGGGTACCGTATAGAGGCAGGAACCCAGATAGATGATCTAGACACCAAGGAGACCAGTTTTAAATTAGCAAAGGCTTTTTTTGAAGATATGAGTCTCAAAGGGGACACTGTATTTATAGACAGCCTGAAAAACCTTATCCTAAATGGAAATATAGAGGGGATAAGTGTAAACGGGTGGAAATTTAACGCTGAAAATGCAAAATATAACAGTGATCTTTCTATAATACGTTCTGACTCAGGTGTGACGGCCTCTAATGATGAAAAGAATATAAAAGTTTCTGGAAAGAACTTTGAAACTGACATCAAAATGAGCTATGTGAATTTAGATGGCGATATACTGATGGAAAGTGAGAAAATAAAAGTAAATGCAGACAAGGTAAGATACAGTGATGAGACCAAGATCGCAGACATAACGGGAAATATAAGGGTAAGTGGAGAAAATCTCAGTGAAGATACTCCGGGCTCTCTTGCAGGGAGTTTTGAAAATGCGAGATATAACTTGGAATCTAAGATTTTAGAATCCTGGAATCCCTTTGTGATAGATTACAACGGAGTGAAATTATACGGAGAAAAACTGATCTACTATGAAGAAACAGGAGACTTTCTTGTATCTGAAAATGTTCATGCCGAAAAGGACGGATTTACCCTCTACATGGACAGTATAGAGCACAAATCAGCTGAGAACACAGTAATCTTCCACGGGGAAATTTATGGTGGAGATGAGATATACTCTATAAGGGGAAAGAACGGATACTACAACACCTTGAAAAAACAGATGGAGCTAAAGGGAGACGTAGTTGTAAGCTCTAAAGATGGAAAAGAGCTAAAAGCTGACAGAGGGGTCTATGAAACAGAGACAAAAGTTTTATATGCCTATGGGGAGAAAAAAGACGTGGTCTATAAATCTCCAGAGGGTAAGGTAACTTCTAAAGAGATAATATATAAAAGTGAAACAGAGGAACTTTTCCTAAATAAAAAATATACCTTTTCAAATGAGGAATACACCAGCAAGGGTGAGAAATTTTACTATAATAATCTCACTGGAGCCGGAAAAGCTGAAAAGGGAGATATAAAAAGCAAAGAATTTTACGGAAAAGGAAATCTTGTAGAGTTTAACACCCAGAAAAAATATTATGAGGCTGTGGGAGATGCTTATTTTGAAAATGCAGATTATTCTGTAGAAAGTTCTAAACTCACCTATGATCAGAATTCTGGTCAGGTCACTGTTCCAGGTAAGTATACTGCCAGAGGAAAGAGCAAAAATGAAATTTTCAAAGGACTTGAAGCTACCTACAATACCCAGACAGGAGATTTTGTGTCTCCTGGAAAGTTTGAGGGAGAAAATGCCGATTATAATTTTGAAGGTGTAGATCTCACATATAATAAGATCAGTGGAATAGGTAAGATTGACAGAGATATAGTCATAACCGGAAAAAGAAACGGTACAAAGATTACAGGAGACAGAGGAAACTTTAAAAACGGTGAGTTTGCAGATATTATAGGAAATATAATAGTAGAAAGCAAAGATATCACAGCAACGGGAAACAAGGCGACATATAAACAACAGGAAAACAAGGTTTACATTCCTGGAGATATAAAGCTGAAAGGTAAAAAGTCCAATTTTGACGGAATTATGAGAGACGGAGTTTTCGATACAGAAAAATCTGTGTATACTGGAAAGGCCTTTAGGGGTAAGAGTGACACCGCCACAGCTTCTGGGGACACTATAAAATACTATACTGAAAAAGACTCCTTTGAGCTCACTGGAAACGTCATATTAAAAGACCCGGAAACAGAGGTAAGAGGTTCACAGGCTGAGTATTTCATCGATTCAAATGAGATATTGGCAAAACAGCCCTTTAAAGTATTTTATGACAACCTTGTCATAAACTCTGCAAGGGGTAAATTTAATATGGATACCAAGTCTCTAGATGGAAATAAGGTTGTAATCACCTCAGACAAGGAAGAAAAACTTCAGGGAGACCACGTATTTGGCTCTTTTGCAGATAAAAAAGTGGACTTTGTGGGGAATGTAAAGGCATCTATGTATCAAATTGATAAAAAGACAGGAAAAAAGGAACCTGTTAATTTTGAGGGGAACTCGGCCAGAGTTTACTTTATAGAGGATAACGGATATAAGGCCACCAGAAGTGAGATAAAAAATAATGGAGTATTCAGATACAGCGGGATGACCCTATATTCAGACTACCTGGAATTAGACCTTCTGAGAAATCTGGCCCTAGGAAGAGAGGGAAGCCGGCTGGTCATGGAAAACGGAACTGAGGTGACCTCTGATATAGTGGATGTGAACCTCACTACAGAGGTGGCAAATCTCATAAACAATGTAGAGATAACCAATTTCAGCCAGGAATCGGGATATACTAAAGCTACTGCAGACAGGGGTATAATCAAAAATAAAGAAAAAATCGCAGAACTTGAAGGAAGGGTAAAGGCTGAGACTGCCACTGCGACTATAGAGGCTGACAGAGGGATCTATAATATGAACACCAATAAATTTAAGGCGATAGGGAATGTATTTATAAATTATAAAACAAATTAAGGAGAGATCTCCATATGAAAAGTATAATAGCACAGGATCTGTGCAAGAGTTATAAAAAAAGAAGAGTAGTCAATGGAGTCAGTCTAGAAGTGAAAAAGGGTGAAATAGTAGGCCTTCTAGGTCCTAACGGAGCAGGAAAGACAACCACTTTCTATATGATGACAGGTATAGTAAAACCCGAATCTGGAAAGGTCTGGTGCAACGAGATGGATATAACAGGGCTGCCTATGTATAAAAGGGCCAATATGGGGATGGGATATCTGGCTCAGGAACCTTCGGTATTTAGAAACCTCACTGTAGAAGAGAATATCTATGCCATCTTGGAGATGAGAAATATCCCTAAACCTGAGATGAAGGAAACTATGGAGAAATTATTAGAGGAATTCAAACTGTCTCACGTAGCTAAATCTCTTGGATATTCATTATCAGGTGGTGAAAGGAGAAGGGTTGAGATAGCGAGAACCATAGCGAATAATCCGGACTTTATTCTTCTAGATGAACCCTTTGCAGGAGTGGATCCCATAGCAGTAGAGGATATACAGCAGATAATAAGATATCTAAAGGAAAAGGGGCTGGGTATACTGATAACAGACCACAGTGTGAGAGAAACCTTGAGTATAACTGAAAAAGCTTATATAATGGCTCAGGGTCAGGTACTTATAAGCGGAACTCCTAAGGAGATCACTGAAAATGAGATGGCCAGAAAAATTTATCTAGGAGAAGGATTTAAGCTAGATTAAGTTTTGGTATCTTGGTAAGATATAATAAATTTTTAAAAATATAAATTTACTTTTGAAACGGAGGAAATATATGCTTACAGGTAATGAAATCAGGCAGAGATTCGTAGAATTTTTTAAAGAGAAAGAACATAAGCACTATGAAAGTGCATCTCTTATCCCTGATGATCCTACACTTCTTCTTACGGTTGCAGGAATGGTTCCTTTTAAACCTTTCTTTTTGGGTCAGAAGGAAGCACCTAATCCTAGAGTTGTAACTTATCAAAAATGTATAAGAACAAACGACCTTGAGAATGTGGGAAAAACAGCAAGACACCATACTTTTTTTGAAATGCTTGGTAACTTTTCTTTTGGAGATTATTTCAAAGAGGAGGCTATAGCCTGGTCTTGGGACTTTATAACTGAGGTTCTAGGACTTGAAAAAGAAAAAATATGGATATCGGTGTTTACCACTGACGATGAGGCGGAAAAAATATGGATTGAAAAGTGCAATATCCCAAAGGATAGAATAGTAAGACTGGGAGAAGAGGACAACTGGTGGTCTGCAGGGCCAACTGGTTCTTGCGGTCCGTGTTCTGAAATCTATGTGGATATGGGAATAGAATATGGGGGAGACGAAAACTCGAAGCCTGGAGATCCTGAGGCAGACGACAGGTTCCTGGAAATATGGAATCTTGTATTTACAGAGTGGAACAGAAAAGAAGATGGATCTTTGGAGCCACTTCCGAAGAAAAATATAGATACCGGGGCCGGCCTAGAGAGAATAGCCTCGGTAGTGCAGAAAAAAGTAAATAACTATGAGACAGACCTCATACTTCCTATTATCAAAGAGGCAGGTAGAATGACATCTTCTGAGTATGGTAAAACAGAAAAAACTGATTTTTCCCTTAAGGTAATAGCGGATCATATAAGAGGAATAAGCTTCCTTATAAATGACGGAGTTTTACCTTCTAATGAGGGAAGAGGTTATGTACTGAGAAGGGTCTTAAGAAGAGCGGTAAGACACGGAAGACTTTTGGGTACATCTGAAAACTTTCTGTATAAACTAGTGGATAAAGTGGTGGAAATAATGAAAGGTGCCTACCCTGAAATCCTTGAAAATATGGAGCATATAAAGAAAATAATCAAAATAGAAGAGGATAAATTTTCTCATACCCTAGGACAGGGGATGCAGATGGTAAATGATGAGATAGAAAAGGCAAAGGAATGTGGAGAGAATAAACTTTCTGGAGAGATAACCTTTAAACTCTATGACACCTATGGTTTTCCCTATGAGCTGACAGAAGAGATATGCGAAGAGAAAGGCATTGAAGTTTCTTTTGGGGAATTCACAGCCAAGATGGAAGAGCAGAAAGAGAGAGCCCGTTCTGCAAGAGAAGTGGTTATGGAAAAGGGACAGGACAGCTTTGTAGAGGAGTTTTATGACAAGTACGGGAAAACTGTATTTGAGGGATATGAAAAACTTCAAAACAAAAGTATAGTCTATCATGTAGAAAATCTAGATGAGAACAAAGTGATGCTTATTTTTAACAAGACTCCTTTTTATGCTGAATCTGGAGGACAGGCATCTGACCACGGAATTGTAACTGCTGAAGGTCTAAAAGGAAAGATAGTGGATGTGCAAAAGCAAAAAGAGATATTTATGCACACGGTAGTTATAGAGGAGGGGATGGATCTTCTCAAAAAAGGTCTAGAGGTAACTCTCGCAGTGGATGATGAGAGAAGAAGAGACATAATGAGAAATCATACGGCAACTCACCTCTTGCATAGGGCTCTAAAAGATGTACTAGGAAATCATGTACAGCAGGCAGGATCCCTTGTAGATGCAGACAGACTGAGATTTGACTTTAATCATTATGAAGCCGTAACAAGAGACCAGCTAGAAGAAGTGGAAAAAATAGTAAACAGGGAGATATTTAAAAATACCTCTCTAAAGGTACAGCATATGACCCTAGATGAGGCCAAAGAAAGTGGGACTACTGCTTTGTTTGGGGATAAATATGGAGATCTGGTAAGGGTAGTAAATGTACCGGGATACTCTTCTGAACTCTGCGGAGGGATACATGTAGACAGAACTGGGGAGATAGGTCTCTTTAATATCTTAACTGAAACAGGTGTAGCAGCAGGGACTAGAAGAATAGAAGCTACCACAGGTGTAGCGAGCTATAAGAGTGTAAATAAGATGGAAAGGCTGATACTCTCTGTATCTGATGCCCTAAAGACTGACCCAAAACACCTTGAAGAAAAGGTGGAGAAGACTATAGAGGCATTTAGGGAGACTACCAAAGAACTAGAGGCTCTGAAATCTAAGTTGGCTTCTTATGAGGCTAACTCCCTCTTTGACAATATAGAGGAGATAAATAAGGTCAAGGTTCTCATAACAGCCTTTAAAGGTAAGGAAGCAGACTCACTGAGAGAGATAGTGGATAAAGCCAAGGATAAACTTGGAAGCTGCATAATCGTTTTGGGAACAGACAATGAAAAGGCAGTCTTTGCTGTAGGGGTAACAAAAGACCTCATGTCTAAGGTAAAGGCCGGAGACCTTGTAAAAGAGATAGCAAAAATAGCGGGAGGAAACGGCGGCGGCAGACCCGACTTTGCACAGGCTGGAGGAAAAGATGGGAATAAGGTTCCTGAAGCTCTAGAGTATGCAAGAAAAATATTAACTGAAAAACTTTAATCATTTTGACGGGGAGACCCGTCTCTTGGTTTTATATAGCGATGTAAAAGAGAGGTATAAAATGTTTAAAAAATATCTTGCCCTCGATGTAGGAGATGTAAGGATAGGAGTTGCCAGGTCTGATGCTATGGGAATGTTTGCCCATCCACTAGAGGTAATAGACAGGACAAAAACAAAGGCCGTAAAAAGAGTACAGGAATTATGCAGGCAGGAAAATACCAAGAGTATAGTTGTAGGGATACCAAAAAGCCTGGACGGTCAGGAGAAAAGACAGGCTGAAAAAGTAAGGGAGTTTATAGAAAAGCTAAATGCAAGTATAGAGGGCCTGGAAATAATAGAAATAGACGAGAGGCTCTCTACAATTTCTGCAGAAAGAATGCTCAATGAAACAACTAACAAAGATGCCAGGGGAAAAAGAAAAGTAGTGGACAAGATAGCAGCGGCCATAATACTTCAGACATACCTTGACATGAAAAAATAGAAAGTAGGAGGACATATGAGAAAGGGAACGATTGTTAAACTGCTCTTTATACTGGCAATTCTCATTGGAGCAGGATGGTTGAGTTTTGTAAAGCCCACTAGGCTAGGCCTGGATCTAAAAGGCGGAGTATATGTGGTACTAGAGGCGAAACCTGAAGGAGATCAGGTGGTAGATGATGAGGCTATGACAAGGCTTATAGAGGTATTAGACAGAAGGATAAACGGTCTAGGGGTTGCAGAATCGGTAGTCCAAAGAGCCGGGGAAAAAAGAGTAATTGTGGAACTTCCTGGAATAACAAACAGTGAGGAGGCTGTGGATCTAATAGGTAAAACAGCACTCTTGGAGTTTAAAATAGTGCAGGATGACGGTAGTTTAGGAGAGACTCTTCTTACAGGAGGATCCCTAAAAAAGGCATCGGTGTCCTATGACAAGCTTGGAAGAGCAGAAATTCAGTTTGAAATGAATCAAGAGGGTGCGGTGAAATTTGCCGAGATAACAAGAAATAATATAGGTAAAAAACTGGCGGTGACTCTAGATGGAGAGGTCCAGACAGCACCTACTATAAATACAGAGATACCAAGTGGAAACGGTGTAATAACTGGAAGCTACACTGTAGAGGAAGCAAAGGCTATGGCCACCCTTTTGAATGCCGGGGCACTTCCTGTAAGAGCTGAGATACTAGAGACAAGATCAGTAGGAGCATCTCTAGGAGACGAATCTATAGCCAAGAGTACAATGGCTGCAAAGGTTGCCGTGGCACTGATAGGAATATTTATGGTCATTTTCTACAGGCTGCCTGGACTTGTTGCCAATCTGGCTCTTGTGGTTTTCGGGATTATAGCATTTGGTACTCTTAATTTCCTAGACGCAACTCTAACACTTCCTGGAATAGCAGGACTTATCCTTTCTGCAGGAATGGCAGTAGATGCCAATGTTATTATTTTCGAGAGGATAAAAGAGGAGCTGTCATTTGGAAATACTATACTTTCCTCTATAGATGCCGGATTTAAAAAGGCTTTCGGAGCGATATTTGACTCTAATATAACAACTCTTATAATAACAATGATATTATTCACTTTAGGAACAGGACCTGTAAAAGGTTTTGCAATAACTCTGACAATAGGAATACTGGCTTCTATGTTTACAGCTATAACAATAACCAAGATACTATTAAAAGGTTTCGTAGGTATATTTAAAATAAAAAGGCCTGAATTATTCGGGGTTAGGGGGAACTAATAGTGAAAATAGATATTGTAAATCATACTACCAAGTGGCTCGGTATATCGGCCTTTGTTGTAATATTTGCCCTTGTAGGTCTTTTGTTCAAGGGGTTAAACTTCGGAATAGATTTCTCAGGTGGAAACCTTTATCAGTTTAAATTTGAAAAAAATATAACACTGGGAGAGGTGAATAGTTTTTTTGACGAGGTATCCAAAGATTTTCCTCAGTTAGACGGAAAAAGCAGAAAGGTACAGGTTTCAGGGGAAAATACGGTAATACTCAGAACATCTGAAATGGATGAAGGTCAAAAGAATGATTTTTTAGACAAGGTTAAAAATTTTGGGGAATACGATCTTCAGAAATCGGATAAAGTAGGGGCGACTATAGGGGAAGAACTAAAAACTTCAGCTTTTTACGCCTTGATCTTAGGGTGTATACTTATAGTTTTATATATCACCATAAGATTTGAATTTAAGTTTGCCATGGCTGCTGTAATAGCTTTGTTTCATGATGTTATTATTTCTGTGGGGGGAATAGCCCTCCTTGGTTATGAGGTAAACACTCCATTTATAGCTGCTGTTCTGACTATACTGGGATACTCTATAAATGATACCATAGTTGTATTCGACAGAATAAGAGAGACTCTCAAAAGAAAGAACTCTCCAGAACTAGGAGATGCTATTAATATCAGTATAAACCAGGTCATGACGAGATCTATAAACACATCTCTTACAACCTTTCTTGCAGTGATCGCTATACTTATTTTCGGAGGAGAGAGTCTGAAGACTTTTATAACAACTCTCCTTATAGGGGTAGTTGCAGGAACTTATTCATCGATTTTTGTAGCCAGCCCGCTAGTGTATCTACTAGAAAAGAATAAAGATAAAGAAGCTATATTGGAAAAGTAAAAATTAGGCCTTCCTGACTAGCTCAGGAAGGCTTAATATAAAAATATTTCTTAAAAATATCAAGGAGTATTTTTGTATTAACACAAAGAGGAGTGAGGTTTTTGAGGGCTTGGGCAGATATAAATCTGGATAATTTAATATATAATCTAAATATAATAAAAGAGTTTGCCGGATCTAAAAAGATCATGGGCGTAATAAAGGCAGACGGCTATGGTATGGGTGCAGTTGAATGTGCTAGGATACTGTCGGAAAATGGAGTGGAAAACTTCGGAGTGGCCTGTTATGAGGAGGGGTATGAACTCTACAAGGCTGGGATAAAGGGAGAGATTTTGCTTTTGGGTGCAACCCCCTTTGAAAATATAGCAGATGCAATAAAATGCGGTTTTCAGATAACAATAAGTTCATTTGAACAGATAGATTTTCTACGAAGAAATAACCTTCATCCTGAGGTGCATATAAAGGTGGATACAGGAATGGGAAGACTTGGGTTTTCTCATGAAGAGGCTATAGAGGCTATAAAAATCATAAGAGATGAAAATATTGCAGATGTAGTGGGGGTTTATTCTCATCTCTCTGTGGCGGATATGCCTGAAAAAGATGAGTTCACACTAGATCAAATCGAAAAATTTAAAGTTTTTGAAAAAATGGAGTCTATTAAATACAGACATATACTGAATAGCTCGGGACTGCTTAGGTTTGCAGATGCTACAGATAGCAACTTAGTCAGGGTAGGGATAATTCTTCACGGGGTGGTTCCCTTTGAAAGTGATATTCAGAAGAAATTTAAGCCGGTATTTTCATTTAAAACGAGAATAGTTTTCTTGAAAAAAATTATTGAAAAAACCTATGTGTCTTACGGAAATACTGAAACAGCAGAACCAGGAGACCTCATTGCAACTATGTCAGTGGGATATGCCGATGGATTTGTAAGAGAATTTTCAAACGGAGGCGTTGTGGAGATCGACGGGGTCGGATGCAGGGTAATAGGAAAAATATGTATGGATATGACCATGATAAAAATACCTGATGAACTCAAAGACAAGGTGCAGGTAGGGACAGAGGTAACAATAATAGGAAAAGACATACTGAAAAAAGCAGAATGTATAGGGACTATACCCTATGAGATAATGATTGGACTGGGGAGAAGAGTCACCAGATTTTATATAAAAAACGGTAAAGTTTTAAAATTAAAGTCTCTGCAGGAGAATGAAGCCAAAGAGTTTCAGAAAGGATAAATTGATGACAAGAGTTATACTGAAAAACGGAAAAGAGAAAAAAATAAGGAATTTTTATCCCAATGTTTTTAAGGACGAGATACAGAGTATGATGGGAGAGGCGAAAACAGGAGATATCGTAGATGTGTGCAAGGGAGACCTCACCTTTGTGGGAAGAGGCTATGTGACAGAGGGGACCTCTGCCTTTGTGAGGGTTCTGACTACCAAAGAGGAGCCTATAGATAAAAAGTTTATCCTGAATAAGATAAAAAAAGCCTATGACAAGAGAAAACACCTGGAAGGGGAAACCAACTGCACTAGAATATTTTTCTCAGAGGGAGACGGACTCCCGGGACTTATTATAGACAAGTTTGACAAGTATCTTTCTATACAGTTTAGAAACTCCGGAATTGAAAAATTCAGACAGGAGATAATAAATGCAGTGAAGAAGGTAGTAAAGCCAAAGGGGATCTATGAAAGAAGCGACGTAGAGAACAGAACTCATGAGGGGGTAGAACAAAAGACCGGTGTAATTTTCGGTGATATCCCAGAGAGAACCATAATGGAAGACAACGGCTTAAAATATGTGATAGATATAATAGACGGTCAAAAGACAGGATTTTTTCTGGACCAGAGGGATTCGAGAAAATTCATAAGACCACATCTAAATAAAAACACCAGGTTTCTCGATGTTTTCTCTAGCAGCGGAGGTTTTTCAGTGGCTGCTCTTAAAGAGGGATGTAAAAAAGTCGTGGCCATAGATAAAAATGCCCATGCCTTGGAGCTATGCCATGAAAACTATGAACTGAATGATTTTGACGGGGATTTTGAAACTGTAGAGGGAGACGCATTTATGCTCCTTAAGGTGATGGCAGAAAGGGGAGACAAGTACGACGTCATAACCCTAGATCCTCCTTCCCTTATAAAAAAGAAAATTGATGTGAGAAGGGGAAGGGACTTTTTTTACGATCTCTGTGATCAGAGTTTCAAAATGCTAGAGAATGACGGGATACTGGGGATAATAACGTGTGCATATCATATATCTCTGCAGGACCTTATAGAGGTAACAAGAATGGCGGCTTCAAATAACGGGAAAAGGTTGCAGGTAATTGGTATAAATTATCAGCCTGAAGATCATCCGTGGATTTTACATGTTCCAGAAACTTTATATTTGAAAGCTTTGTGGGTAAAGGTTCTAGAGGATTAACAGGGAGTGGTTAGTATGTATCTTGATATTTTGATAGCAGTAATACTTCTGGTTACAATTATAAAGGGGTATCTAAACGGTTTTTTTATAGAGGTTCTTTCTTTTTTCGGAATGATAATAAATCTTATTTTTACTAAAACTGTAACCCCTATACTCATACTAAATTTTGCAATTAAGCCTGAAAATCCCTTTTACTCAGGAGTGTACGCAATTCTTTTCCTGGCAACCTACACGCTGATGGGGATATTTATAATGTTTATAAAAAAAGCTTTTAAAAAAGCCTTTAAGGGAAAAATAAACACCATGGCAGGTAGTATTTTAGGTTTATTCAAAGGACTACTAATATCCTTTGTAATTATGGTATTTTACTCTCTTTTGAGTATGAATATGGATTTTATTAAAAAATATGGAGAGGGCAGCTATAGTCAGAAGGCTTTTATATCATCACTTCCCATTCTAAGGGAGTATTTTCCTGATGAGTATGGTGAAAGACTGCAAAATATGGCACACAGAGAAAAGGTAGAAGAGTATCTGAAAAATATATTAAAGGAGTAATAGATGAAAATAATACATAGGTATATATTGAAGGAGATGAGAATGCCAATAATTTTTGGTATAAGTCTCTTTACCTTTATTTTTTTGATAGATATTATGGTACAGATGATGGAAAATATCATAGTAAAAGGTGTATCCCTCCTGGATGTGGTGAGAATTCTTTCTTTTTATCTTCCCCCTATACTCTCCCAGACTATACCAATGGGATTTTTCCTGGGGGTCATGATAACCTACTCCAAGCTCACCAGCACAAGCGAAAGCACCGCTATGAACTCTATGGGTATGAGCCTGAACAGCATAATAAAGCCTACTTTTATGCTGGCCATAGGAATAACAGCCTTTGTCTTTTTCCTCCAAGAGTCCATAATACCAAACTCCTTTATAAAACTCCAGCAGCTCACCCTGAAAATAGCCTACGAGAAACCTGCATTTCAGCTGAAAGAGAATATGTATATAGATGAGGTGGATGATTACAGCATCTATATAGACGAGGTGGGAGGCGACGGATCTGCCGAGAATATACTTATTTTCAAAAAAGAAAAAGACAACTCTTTTCCAACAGTCTTAACTGCAAAAAAAGCTATGTGGAAAGATGCGGCTATGATATTAGAGGATGCTGAATTTTACAATCTGAACCCTGACGGCAGTGAAAAACTCCGAGGGGAATTTTCCAGACAGAAGATACCTATAAACTCTTTTTTTGAAAATGTAAAGATGAAGGTAAGTGAGATAGAGACCATGTCAGTGAGACAGCTCTCAAAGGAGATAAAGAATAGAGATGCAAAAGAGAGGCTGCCTTATATTGTGGAAATGAATAAAAAACTGGCTATTCCACTTTCGGCAATTATGCTTGGAGTATTAGGAGTTCTCTTTTCAATAGGGCATCACAGAAGCGGAAAAGGTGTCAACTACGGGATAAGCCTTGGGATAATCTTCCTTTATATAGCCTCTCTCAATGTGGGAGTAGTCATGGCAAACAGGGGGAAAATATCACCCTTTATAGGGGTGTGGACACCGAATTTTGTGCTGCTAGGACTCACAATGTGGATGTACCTTGTAAAAAAGAGGAGAGGATAGATGAAGAGAATAGACAGATATATCACAGTAAATTTTATAAAGTCTATTGTTCTCAGTCTTTTTGGATTTATAAATATTTTCATACTGAGTCAGCTCTTTAAGGTGATAAGATATGTCACAGAGGGGAGATTCAGCGGAGTGGATGCCATATATTATATAATCAGCCTGCTCCCTGACATAATAATAAAGGTAATGCCGCTAGCCGTACTGCTGGGGGGGCTCATGACAATAAACAAGATGGCCAGCAGCCTTGAGATCATAGCCCTGAAGACATCGGGGATAAGTTTTAGGAGGATAATAACTTTTCCTATTTTAATAGCTTTTCTTATATCTCTAGGTGTCTACTATATGAATGACAAAATATACCCTGCATCTATAAAGAAATCCAGAGAGATAAAAAGAGGGGGCTATGAAGATATAAAACTTCCTGAGAGCAGAGAAAAAGCCTTCCTTAGGGGAAAGGACAACTATGTATACTACGCTGAGAGCATAAACAGGATAACCTCTACCTCTGTAAACATAGAGATATTGGAACTGGATTCAGAATTTGAAAAACTGACCAAGATCATAACTGCAGAAAAGGGAACCTATGACAGGGAAAATAAGCTGTGGAAATTTGAAAATGTAACTGTAAATAATCTGGAAAAAAACAGCAGCTATACCCTGCCTGTGATGCAGGATATTAGGTATGATGAGGAACCCGAGAGATTTCTGGCTCCCAGTGTAGACTCTAAACTCCTCACCATAAGAGAGATGAGAAGCACCCTCGGGGCTATAAAACAGACGGGTGGAAATTCTAGGGAGATACTTATGGAGCTTGGGGACAGGAGCTCTTTCTCCTTTGCCAGCTTCGTAGTCTCATTTCTGGGACTCTCTCTAGGGAGCAGGTATGTGAGGGGAGCCTCGGCAGTGAGTGTGGCAATGAGTGTGGGCCTTGGATATGGTTACTATATATTACAGGCATCTATGGCGGCAATAAGTATGGGAGGCGTACTTCATCCCTTTATAGGGGCGTGGATACCCAACCTTTTATTTTTGGGACTGGGTGTTTATGCCATGTATAGAGCCGAATATTAATAAAATGGGAGTTGACAACTTATGAAGATAGAGATACTAAAATTAAAAAATGGAATCCCGGTATTGATTGAGAATATAGAAAATCTCAATTCAGTGGCCCTTGGGATTTTCGTAAAAACCGGAGCTAAAAATGAACTCCCAGGGGAAGAGGGTGTATCCCACCTGCTAGAGCACATGATGTTTAAGGGAACCACAAACAGAAGCTCTAAGGAGATATCAGAGAAGATAGACAATGAAGGCGGTATAATAAATGCCTACACAAGTAAAGAGATGACAGTATATTATATACAGCTGCTTTCCCATAAGCTGAAGGTGGGAACCGATATTCTGACGGATATATTTTTAAACTCAACTTTTACAGAGGAAAGTCTGGAAAAAGAAAAAAATGTAGTCATAGAAGAGATAAAAATGTATGAAGATATTCCCGAGGAAAAAGTTCATGATGAAAATGTAAGGTTTGCAGTAAACGGAAGCCAGTCAAACATAGTCTTAGGAAGTATGGAAAGTGTAAAAAATATAACCAGGGAAAAACTTGTTTCCTATTTTGAGGAAAGGTATGTTCCTTCAAAAATGGTGATATCAGTGGCAGGGCGTGTAGATAAAGAGGAGATAATGGATCTCTTGAACGAGGGGATAGGAACTCTCGAAAGAGATGAATTTGAAAGAGACTATGACGGAAAGATGTCTATAAACTCAGGAGAAAACATCATAAAAAGAGATACAAACCAGATGCATCTTTGCTTTAATACAAGGGGAGTGTCTACAACCGATAAGATCAGATACTCAGTTTCTATAATCTCAAACATACTAGGGGGAAACATGAGCTCTAGACTTTTTCAGAAAATAAGGGAAGAGAGAGGCCTTGCCTACTCTGTATACAGCTATAACTCATCTTTTGAAGAGGGAGGGCTGTTTACAGTATATGCAGGAACCACCAAGGAAAATTACCGAGAAGTCATCGACATGATCAAAGATGAATTTGACGAGATCAAAAGAGACGGGATAAGAGAGGATGAGCTGAGAAAGGCCAAAAACCAGTTTTTAAGTATGCTCACCTTTGGCCTTGAGACAAGTAAGTCTAGGATGAACAGAATGGCCAGCTCCTATCTGATATATGGCAGAGTAAGGGACCTAGATGAGATAATAGAAGAGATAGAGGGGATAAGCCTGGAAGATATAAAAAACGCTGCAGCTAAAATTTTTGACGAAAAATACTACTCCTGGACAATATTGGGAGATCTATAGGAGGTATAACTTTGGAAAAGATAGAAGTAAAAATCCTGAGAGAGGACGGAGTAAGCCTTCCCAAATATATGACCGAGGGAGCATCTGGAATGGATGTCTGTGCCTATATGGATGAGCCTGTGACACTAAGGCCCCTAGAGAGAGACCTCATACCTACGGGGATAAAGATGGAGATACCTTATGGCTATGAGGTTCAGGTAAGGCCAAGGAGCGGGCTTGCCATAAAACACGGGATAACCCTTTTGAATACCCCAGGGACTATAGATTCGGACTATAGGGGGGAGATAAAGGTAATAGTGGTAAACCTGAGCAACGAAGATTATAAGATAGAGCCCGGTGAGAGGATAGGGCAGCTTGTCCTTCAAAAGGTATATCAGATGAAATTCAGTGAAGTGGACAGCCTAGGAGAGACAGGCAGAAGCGGCGGCGGATTCGGTCACACAGGGAAAAAGTAACGAAAAGCGAAAGAGGGAGTCATGAAAAATAACAGGGATATAAGAGTTATACTCAAAAGAATGAAAAAAATGAATAAATCTCTTTTTATCAATACAATGCTAATAATTGCAGTGAGTCTTTTTTCTGTATTTAGTGCCACCTACCAAAAGACCTATGGATTTTTTTACAGGGAACTTGTGTGGACAGGGATAGGTCTCGGGGTGTATCTTATTTTTTCTTTTTTCAATTACAGAAATTATGCCAAGTATTCCAAGGTTATATATCTTTTTAATATAATTTTGTTGATCTCTGTATTTATATTTGGTGAGACTCGTCTGGGAGCCCAGAGGTGGATACCCTTGGGGCCTGTAAATCTACAGCCATCGGAATTTTCCAAGCTTTTTATAGTGCTGACCCTTTCAGAGCTGCTGACAAATAAGTATAAGAATAATTTTCGTGGCATGAAACATATATTTTTGAGCGGACTTCACATAGTCCCGATATTTCTTCTGATAGCAAAGCAGCCTGACCTTGGAACCTCATTAGTGCTTATATTTTTATACTGTATTCTTATATTTATCCACGGAATTGACTGGAAATCCATATTTATAATAGCCGGTACCGGGGCTGCCTTTGTCCCTGTATCCTATTTCTTTATTCTAAAGGAGTATCAGAAGCAGAGAATACTGACTTTTTTGAATCCTGAGGCGGATATGCTGGGAAGCGGATGGAATGTAATCCAGTCAATGATCGCAGTGGGTTCAGGTGGAGTGCTCGGTAAGGGGTTTTTCCAGGGGACACAGAGTAAGCTTCGGTTTCTTCCTGAATCTCACACAGATTTTATAGGGGCGGTTCTCTTGGAAGAAACAGGATTTATTGGAGGTCTGCTGCTTTTGGGCCTTTATCTAGCTCTCATTATACAGATAGCAAGAATGGGAAGTGCTGCCAGTGACAACTATGGCAAACTTGTATGTTATGGAGTTGCAGCGATAATATTTTTTCATACGGTGGTAAATATCGGTATGATAATGGGAGTAATGCCCGTTACAGGGCTGCCTCTGCTGCTTATGAGTTACGGGGGAAGTTCCTTCTTATTTACATTTATGATGCTAGGTATTGTGCAGAGTGTAAAGATATATAAAGATTAAGGAGAGAGTATGGAGCATAAGATAGAGAAAAATTTTCATGACACGAGACTGGATAAATATATAAGAAAGAAATATGAGGGGATAAACCTCACTGAGATATTCAAACTTATTAGAAAAGGCCGGATAAAGGTCAATGGGAAAAAAGTAAAGCAAAATTACAGACTTCAGGAGGGGGACCTTGTAAAGGTTTTTTATAGGGGTGGAGAGACAGCTGTAAAAAAATTCCTAGAACTTTCCCAAAAGGAGACTGAGTATATAAAAGAAGGTATAGTCTATGAAGATGAAAATGTTCTTTTGTTTAATAAATCTCCCAACATGGTTATGCACAAGGGAAGCGGTCATGACTATGGTCTGTCAGAGATGCTAAAATCCTATTATCAAAGTGAAGAGGTTACATTTATAAACAGGATAGACAAGGCGACTTCCGGGCTGATAATAGGTGCCAAAACTCTCCCTGTGACAAGAGAGCTGTCTCAAGAGATGAGAGATGGGAATATCAACAAGAGATATTATATTCTGGTAGAAGGAAGGGTAGATAGGGGAGAATTTCAGATAAAAAGCTACCTTAAAAAGACAGATACCCGTGTGGTAGAGCTAGATAAATATGAAAAAGGAGCAAAAGAGAGTATAAGTTATTTTAAAGTCATCCAGCGAGGTAAAAACAGAACTATATTAGAGGGGATATTGGGCACAGGAAGGACCCATCAGCTTCGGGTGCACCTAGCCAATCTGGGGCATCCCATAGTGGGAGATGCAAAATACGGAGAAAACAGCAGAGGGGAGATGTGCTTGTTTTCTCATTTTACAGAGATCCCGTCCCTGAATATAAAAATAGACCTACCGCTCCCTGAGGCCTTTAAAAACAAATTGACAAAATAAAACTTATTGTTTAAAATATTAAATGGTTTTAGGATTATTTTGGTTTTGGGAAAATAATTCACTCGTATAATTTTGGAGATATGGTCCAAGAGTTTCTACGGATTCACCTTAAATGAATCTGCTATGGGTGGAATTATGTTTAAAATGAGCTTGTTCAGGTACAAATTCTATTATGAATTTGTACCTTTTTTAATTTATGTTATTGAAAATATAAGAATATTAGAGTCAAAAGATTTTGTCACGAATGGACACTAATAAAAGATAGGGGAATTAACACGAATAGAGATAAAACCTTTTGGTTACAGAGGACACAGAGAAAAGAGTTGCACAGAGGGGAGCGGTATAGAGTCAAAAGATTTTGTCACGAATGGGCACTAATAAAAGATAGGGAAATTAGCACGAATAAGGCAAAATCTTTTGGTCATAGAGAAAAGAGGAGAGTATCACGGAGGAGAGCGGTATTAGAGTCAAAAGATTTTGTCACGAATGGGCACTAATAAAAGATAGGGGAATTAACACGAATAAGGACAAAACCTTTTGGTCACAGAGAACACAGAGAAAAGAAGAGAGTATCACGGAGGGGAGCGGTATAGAGTCAAAGGATTTTGTCACGAATGGACACCAATAAAAGATAGGGGAATTAGCACGAATAAGGCAAAATCTTTTGGTCACAGAGAAAAGAAGAGAGTATCACGGAGGGGAGCGGTATAGAGTCAAAAGATTTTGTCACGAATGGATACTAATAAAAGATAGGAAAATTAGCACGAATAAGGACAAAACCTTTGCTCACAGAGGATGCAGAGAAAAGAAGAGAGTATCACGGAGGGGAGCGGTATAGAGTCAAAGGATTTTGTCACGAATGGATACCAATAAAAGAGATAAATTAACACGAATAAGGACAAAACCCTTTGGTCACAGAGAAAAGAAGAGAGTATCACGGGGGAGAGCGATATTAGCGTCAAAAGATTTTGTCACGAATGAACACTAATAAAAGAGATAAATTAACACGAATAAGGACAAAACCTTTTGGTTACAGAGAAAAGAAGAAGTTTCACAGAGTGAAAATAAATTTTTTTTAATTTTCAGACTACTTTCCCCTTTAAAAAATGCCGTTAAGAAATCATCTTGTGAAATCCACTTTCATTGAAATAAGGAGGTTTACCGACTATATTTCAATAGAAAGTTAGTTCAGAAGTGATTTCAGGTATTTTTTAGGGGTGCCTTTTCTTTGGTTACTTTCTTTGGGCAAGCAAAGAAAGTAACAGAGCTTTGGAGAAAGTCGATAGTTTAATTTCAAATAAAGGTAGAAACTTGGGTTAATCTATTAAAAAGAATTGACTTGACATATGTAGAATAGGTATATATACTCTTCAAAAGTGATGTGCATATGTTTAAATTTGTTTTATGAAAAGAGGTAGTGTAATGAAAACCAAAAACTTTAAATCCAGATTAATTTATTCAATAGAGTATATTTTTTCAAAAAAACTCCTTATTGTAGAGCTCAATAAAGGCGGGATTTATAAATATTTTGGTGTAGCTTTTTCTGAATATCTAAAGTTGAGGTTTTCCAAATCTCCAGGATATTATTATACAAATTTCATTAAAAACAATGGTAAGTATAAAGTTGAAAAAAATGACAAAATCCCTCTGAAAATAAGATAGTTCATCTAAAATATTTAAAGGCTTTTTTAGTCACGAATCACAGGAATATATAAAAAATTAGAAAAGAGAGAAACTTTGGAAAATCCAAAATTTCTCTCTTTTATTTTTAAATAAATTTTTTAAGTGTATGAGATCTATTTTTGATGACTGTGAGGTGTAAATGGTGTTGTGATCTGATTAATTGAAGAAGAACTTGCAACTGCCAATCCTGCAGCCATACCTCCTGCATTTGAAGACTGGTTTCCAGAACCGGTAGAAGCTGAAGAGCCTGAACTCATTCCGAAGGCAGATGAAAAAGAAGCTCCGAGACCACTACCAGTGGAACCTCCTCCAGCAGGAGTTTGGGTAGAACTAACCTCAGAATTACCGCCAGAAGCAGAATCTCCCCCAGTAGAATCCCCTTCAGCAGCAATAACTACAGTGCTCAGCAAAAGCAAAACTCCAGATATTATTAAAAATATTTTTTTCTTATTTATAAATTCCATAAAAAACCTCCTTATAAAAATCTAGAATCTGAATCCAACTGCTAAAGAACCAATGAAACCTATCTCTTCTTCATCAGCTTCTTTGAAAAGATCTGTAAGAGCCAAACCTATACTTACAGGATAGTCAGGAAAGGGCACAAGACTCGTACCGAAAGTAGTGATACCTGTGGTGTAGTCGAGGATGAGACTCATCTGAGGATGGACATATACTGCACCAGACACAAAAGGGCCGATCTTGCTGTCTCTGTCATCATCAGTATTTATGTCCACAAAACTTTCGTTACCGAAACCTGCCGTCAGTATCACAGGAGCCGTATCATTTGGAAACAGTTTTGTGGCTGCAGCATAAAAACTTTCATCTAATTTATCTTCATGAGAATCGTGCCAGATGTCATAGTTTGACATACCTACAGCAACTCCCATTCCATACTCTGGGAAAGTGTGTCCAAGGCTTAGGTTAAGTGAACCTCTGTCGAAAGCTCCACCGTCAGAAGGATCGATACTTCCCACGGAAAGGGAGGCTGCTCCACCTACTGATTCAAAGGGATCTCCGAAACCAAAACCAAATGCTGCAGCTCCGTCAGTGTCGCTGTCTTTATGAACACCAGAAAGTGCGGCAAATCCCACTCCCCATCCTGGAACCAATCCAGAGGGTGCACCGAAAGTGAATCCAGGAACAGTTTTTAGCTGAGTGAAATCATCAACTAAATAAAAAAATTTGTCAGATTCAAATTTTGTTTCAGTTGTCCCTGCCTTTGATCTTAGCTCTGCCAGGGCAGCACTGGAACGGGAAAAATTATCTCCTTGAGCCATGGCGACAGAACTTATTATGAGTGCAGAGATTAAAGTGTTTTTCAATAACTTCATAAGTGCCCTCCTTAAAGTGTTGATTATAATTAAGTTATAGTATATATACCGACTTTTCAATGCAAGAAAAAAATATTTTTTCTTTATCATCTGTTTTGTGAATCGCTTATAAACAGGTGTGCAGTTTAATGATAGCTTTCAAAAAATATACAATTTTTTTTTGAAATATCCTTCGTTAGAGTCAAAAGATTTTGTCACGAATGGGCACTAATAAAAGATAGGGAAATTAGCACGAATAGAGATAAAAGCTTTTGGTCACAGAGGACACAGAGAAAAGAGTTTCACAGAGGGGAGCGGTATAGAGTCAAAAGATTTTGTCACGAATGGGCACTAATAAAAGATAGGGAAATTAACACGAATAAGGACAAAAGCTTTTGGTCACAGAGATAAAGAAGAGAGTATCACGGGGGAGAGCGATATTAGAGTCAAAAGATTTTGTCACGAATGGGCACTAATAAAAGATAGGGAAATTAGCACGAATAATAAAAAAACCTTTTGGTCACAGAGAACGCAGAGAAAAAGAGGGAGTTTCACAGAGTTGAACCCAAAAGTATTTATACTTTCTTTTTTGAGTGGTTTTTTATCCCTTTTTCCTTGCCATTGATAAAATCAGCGTTAAGAATGACCGAAGTGGAATCCTTAGATAAATTCGACTGTCTGAGCGTAGCGAGTAGCCAAAAAATAACGAGTGATACGAGTATATTTTCTGGTTCTCAGAAACTTGTTTTCTGAGTTTCCTTATTGCTATTGGATTTCCGAGGGCATTTAGCTGATTTTTCACGGGCTTGAACTTTTGGTTACTTTTCTTTCAAAAGAAAAGTAACGAATTCTTCTAAATTCAATACTTCAATTTAAAATAAGGGTAGCAACATTTTTTTTGAAACTGTACACTCTTAAAAAAGAGATAAATTTTTTTTAATAAACCAATAAAATATTGTTATAGAATAGTATTTTTGATATACTAATTTCGAACTGTGTTACAGATAAAAGTGACAGAAATGGAAAAAAAAGTTATATTTTTTGAAAAATAATAATTTTGAAAGATTAATAAAATAACATAAGCTGGAGGGGAAAATGTATAAAAAAAGCAGGTACGAGGAAGATATAAATACACACTGGATGGAAGAAGATGATGAAATAGAGCTTATGGATCTGCTGTTTATTCTCATCAGAAGGTGGAAAATGATAGTGGCAGTTGCTGTACCTGTAGTGGTAATAGGTCTGACATACGCTGTGATGAAACCCGCTATGTACAAAGCCGAGACTACACTCATGGTATCTAGTGGTCAGATATATTCTGTGGAAAAGCTGGACAACTCTGAAATATCAAAAAACCAAAAGCTGGTGTCATCATATACTGAGGTGGCCAGAAGTAAGAGTATCATGAAAAATGTAATCAAAAGGCTGGGACTAGAGGCGGAACCTGAAACTATAGCAAAACTTGTGAAAGTGACCCCCATAGAGGATACAGAGTTTATAAAGATAAGTTATACAGATAGAAATGCCCGGAAGGCGACTCTCATGGTAAATGAAGTATCTAAAGAGTTTATGCTTAAGATAAGAGAGCTGATGAATTTTGAAAATTTAAAAATAGTGGAAAAGGCGGAAATACCAACAAAGCCAGAATCTAGAAAGAGAGTACTTATAGTTGCTATATCTGGAGTCCTGGGAATTATGCTAGGTGTCTTTGGAGCCTTTTTGATGGAATTTATATACAGCAATGTAAGAAAGCCAGAGGATCTTCAAAAGATAATGGGATGTAAAGTTATCGCCAATGTCCCAGACTTTGAAAAAATAGAAGCAGAGGTGAAAAAATAATGGCAGAAAGAAAACTGTTTTTTAATTTAGATGACCAAGGTCCAATAGCAGAATCTCTGAGGGTACTGAGGACAAATATTCAGTTTATAGATGAAAAAGAGAAAAAAACCGTAGTGGTGACAAGCTCCATCCCTAAAGAGGGAAAGAGTTTTATCGCTGCAAACTATGCCATGAGTGAGGCTCTGGTTGGGAAAAAAGTACTGCTGCTAGACTGTGATCTCAGAAGACCGAGGGCCCATTCTAGTTTTGGAATAAAGGGTCACCATGGACTGGGAGAGGTCCTGATGGGTGAAAAAAACGTGGAAGATCTCATTGTAAGAGAGGTGGAGAGGAATCTAGACCTGCTTCCTACCAAGCATCTGGAGCATAATGTTACGGAACTGCTCCAGAGTAAGAAGATGAAGAGCTTGCTGAAAAAACTTCAGGAGAGTTACGATCTTGTGGTTATGGATACCGCACCACTTATTGTAGCCACAGATGCCGCCATATTATCAAAGGTATCAGACGGAGTAATATTCGTAAATGGATATGATATGACCTCGAAGAAAGAGCTTATGTATGCAAAGGAGATACTTTCCAGTGCCGGAGCCAATATCTACGGAATGGTAGTAAACAAGATAGATCACAGTGGTTATGGCTACGGCTACAAAAATCACGGATACTACAACTACAACTACAAATATTATCAGGATTATATAAAGGAAGATAAGTAATGATAGACCTGCATTGCCATATAATCCCCGGAATAGATGACGGCTCCCAAAGCCTGGAAGAATCTCTAGAGATGGCAAGAACAGCCTATAAACTGGGCTACAGAGAAATAATATGTACCTCTCACTATGGGTTTGGGAAATATGAGAATGAAAATTATAAAGAAAAATTTCATGAGTTGTCAGAGGCCTTAATAAAAGAGAAGATCCCAGTAAAAATCCACATGGGAAATGAACTCTATCTAGACCCAGAAGGACTGAAGGCAGCTGCAGATGGCAAGGTAAACACCCTGGGGGAAAGTAAGTATATTTTGGTGGAGGCTGTCCAGGGGATGACTTCTCAGTCACTTATAGGGGGAATAGAAAAAATCATTGAGCTGGGATACAAGCCTGTGCTGGCCCATGTAGAGAGATATTTCTTTCTTACAATGAGTGATGTGAGAAAAATGGAGGAGCTGGGAGTGGTTCTTCAGGTAAACCTGAGCTCTTTTTCCAACTCTCTAAAAAAAAGAACTGCGGCTCTTTTGGAAAACAGCTTGATCCATATAGTGGCATCTGATTCCCACGGGACCCAGAGGAGAAGCTATGAAGATGCAGCCCTAGGACTAAAACAACTGGAAAAAATAGTAAAAAAAGAGAGGATGGAACTTCTGACTGAGATAAATCCCAAGAGGATATTGGAAGACTGTCAAATAGAAGGGGGAGGAAATGAAGAGGAACAAGATATTAACAGCAGCTTTTTTAGCCGTTTCTTTGGTAAGTTTTTCAGAAGATAAGATGGATTTAGACGCAGTTCTACAAGAGATAGACAAAAACAACCCTGAAATGAGAATACAAAATTTGGAAACTAGGGTCACAGACCTCGGGGTGAAAAAAAGTCTCAAGAGTATGCTTCCTCAGATAACCCTTACAGTAAATGAGGAGCTGGTAGAAGACTCTTCCACTGAAAAAAATGAGTGGGATGTAAATGGTGTGGGACCTCAAAAAGTAAAGGCCTACATCCCTATATACACAGGTGGGAAATTGACAGGATATTATGACAAGGCAAAGCTTTCCCGGGATATATCCAGAAAAGATGTCAGTCTAGTGAGGCATGAGATAGAGGAAAAGGCCATAGAGACATATTTTCAGGTCTTAAATTTGAGAAAACAGAAAGAGATAGCCCAGATGGTGCTAGATACCCTGAATAAACAGAGAGACAGGCTGGAGAAACTGTTTAACAACGGAATGCTAGTACCAAAGTCAGAGGTTCTCAAGGTGAAATCGGATATTATCTCAAATGAAGCTGTAAAAATGAGAAGAATGGAGGAGCAGAGGTCTGCTGAAGAGGAGTTATTCCTGCTGCTGGGAAGGTCCCTTGACAGTGAGATAGTGCTAGAGGAGTTCTCACCAGAGGCGATAGATTTGAGTTTATTTGACCCTGACAGGGATCTGAACATAGCCATGGGAGCGGGAAGTTATGCCAGCAAAGAGAGGCTGGTGGCAGAGAAGTCTGAAGCAGACCTGAAAATAGCAAAATCGGCCCTTCTGCCAACTGTCTATTTAAACTCAGAATACAGACTGGATAAAGATGACGATGAGTATTCTGACTATCAGGTGACTGCAGTGGCAAGCTGGAAGATATTTGGATGGGGAAGTACCTGGGATGATGTGAGACAGAAGGAAGCCCAATTGGAACAGGCCGAGATTTTACGTGACAGAAACCTAGAAGAGATAAAGCTTAATATCAGAAATAAATACAGGGATATAAAGACCCTTCATGCAGAGGTTGATTCCCAAGGTACAAAACTTGACCTTGAAAAGGAAAACATGAGAATAGACAACCTCCGATATGTAAACGGAATGGTGAGTTCCCTAGACTACCTCGACTCTGTAAACAGGCTAAAGAGTGCAGAGGAGAAGTATTACTCACTCCAGAGAGAACTTGTCCTTGCAGTGAGGGAGTACGAGAACCTGCTCAAATAAAGATGAAAAAATAAAAAAAATTACCACGAATTGACACAAATAAAGGCCACTAATATTCACGAATAGAATCAAAAATCAAGATGATATTGAATGAGGGGATCACACAAATTAAACTTATTTGGTGAGAAAATCTTTTAAGGTTTTATTAGCGATTATTTGTTAAAATAAAAAACAAAATTATTTACCACGAATTGACACAAATAAAGGCCACGAATATTCACGAATAGAATCAAAAATCAAGATGATATTGAATGAGGGGATCACACAAATTAAACTTATTTGGTGAGAAAACCTTTTAAGGTTTTATTCGTGATTATTCGTGTAAAAAATTGGTGTTCATTCGTGGTAAAAAAATGTTTTGAAGATGTTGAAATATCGGGAGTTGGAAGATGAAGAAAAAGTTGATAATGGGAGCAGCTGTCTTTTTGATAGTCTTGGGGGGAGCTGGATCTGCCCTGAATGGCAAGTCTGACGAAAAAAAAGTGAGGCTGGAAAAGATAGTCAAGGGAGACATGGAAGAGAGTCTTGTATTTGAAGGGATAGTGGAGCCAAAGGAAACTATGCCCCTTTATATAGAGACATCTGCCGTAGTTGATAAGATCCTAGTAGATGATGGAAGTGAGGTCTCTGCAGGGGATTCCCTCCTAGAATTCAGTGCAGGATCAAAATTGGAACTAGAGAGAGAGCTGCAGATGCTAGACCTGGACATGAAAAATGTGGAGATGCAGATAGAAGATCTAAACTCTGGATCGACCAAGCTAGAACTTGATAACAAACAGCTAGAGATAAAGAGTCTAGAAGAAGAGATAAAGGGTATGAACAGAAAGCTAAAGGTAGTGTCCTTTGAAGCACAGACTTTCAGACAGCAGGCAGATGTAAAGATGGATCTACTGAAGCAGCAGGGAGTATCATCTGTAGAGGCAAACGAAGCCCTGAGTGATGCAAACAGAAAAGAGATGGAACTGGAAGATCTGAAAACTACCCTGGAACTATCCAGGCAAAAATATGAGCTCATGGTTTTAAGCTATGAGAGGTTAAAGAGAGAACTGAACTTACAGGAAAATAATATAAAGGGAACCTTAAAGAAGTTTGCCCTGAAAAGAGAGGACCTGGCAGAGAAACTAGCCAAGGTAGGAGAACCTCTGAAATCACCTATAGACGGAATAATAACAGAGACATACATAGTACCAGGGATACCTATAAAGGCAGGAACCAGACTGATGGAGATAGCTGTGATGGGTGAGAACAAGATAAAAATGGAGATACCTGTTTACCAGGCTAAATGGATCGTTCCAGGACAAAAGGCGACTATAACCATGAGGGACTCTGCAGAGGACATAACTTATGAGGGAAAAGTAAAAAGTGTATCCAAGGCCGCCAAGGTGGTAAAGACAGGAAATTATGAGGACAGGATTATAGAGGTGGAAGTGTCTCTAGAAAATTCTCAAGGTCTGAAACCCGGATATGCAACCACTGTAGAGATAGCAGGAAACAGCAAGGACCAGGTAAAATTAGTGGACTCCATAGCTGTAATGGAAGAGAACGGAAAAAATTATGTCTATGTCTATGAGGGAGATAAGGTAAAGAAGACCCTTGTAGAGATAGGAGCCAAAACTTTATCTAAGTATGAGGTGCTAAACCTTGCTGAAGGAACAGAGATAGTCTTAAACAGCTACCAGGTCCAAGACGGTGACAAGGTAGAAGTCTTACAAGATTAAACCTCAGAACATTTACCACGAATGGTCACGAATGTGAAGATACACGAATTGAAATGGGAGTAAATCATGGATGAAATTTTACATAAGAATATGGCTTATAAATTAGTTGGAATAGCTATGAAAGTTCATAATGATTTGGGAAATGGATATCTGGAAAAAGTCTATGAAAATGCCTTGATGCTTCATTTAAAAAAAGAAAAGATAAGAGCAGAACAGCAAAAGAAAATAAATGTAATATACCTAGGAGAAATAATAGGTCATTATATAGCTGATATTTTAGTAGAAGAAGATATAATTCTTGAGATCAAAGTGACAGAAAAAATTACTGAAGTTCATGTTTCACAGGTTTTAAACTATCTTAAAACTACAGGAAAAAGGTTAGGTATAATAATAAATTTTAAAAATGAAAAATTAGAGTATAAAAGAGTGGTACTTTAAATTTATCAAATATGTACCAAGGATTTACCAAGGATTTACCACGAATGGCCACGAATAAAATCCACTAATTAACACGAATAAAAAATTGGAAAGAATGAGCGTAAAGGTCTTTATGACCAGGTTTTCAAAGGTTTTATTAGTGGATATTCGTGGGTCCTATTCGTGTAAATTCGTGGTAAAGTTTTTTAAGAAGTGGGGGAGAAGTTATGAGTTTTTGGATGGCTTGGAAGATGATATGGGAAAACAAAAGAAGAAGCCTTTTTTCCCTCTGCGGGGTGCTCATGGGGATAACCTCCATAATAGTTATATTTTCCCTGGCTGAGGGTGGGAAGGAGCTCATAAAAAACGACCTTTCTAGCCTGGCAGAAAACAGAATAATGATCGGCGGAGAAAATCTGTCTGTAAGAGACGGGAAGTTACTTGAAGATATTCCCTTTGTGAAATATGCATTTTTTCCAGAGGCCAGACTGGACACAGGTGAACTTATCCTCACTGGATACTCGAAAAAATCCCTCTTAGCAATGGGATATCCCAGCAACCTAAAAGATAGGGAGATACTGCTAGAGGAAAAAACATCTAAGAAGCTCTATGGGGATGCTGACCCAAGTGGGGAAAAAATAGAGCTGGGAGAGAGAAAAGAAAGATATATTATAAGAGACGTCTATAGAGAGAAAAATCCCCTGGAATCTGCAAATGACAGGGAAACTGGAATAACCTCTCTCACAAGTTTAGAGAGAATGGCAGGGTTAAAGAGATTTTCTAGGGTTGTTGTTTCATTTTATGAGGGAGAAGACGGAGAAAAACTGGCTCCTGTGGTGATATCCAGACTGAAAAAAGTCCACGGAGGCCGGGGAAACTATATTGTTATGGAAAACTCAGGAAAGTATAAGAAGATAGAGAAGATAAAAAAGACCCTGAATATATTTCTGGCTGCTATAGGCTTGGTGGCTCTCATCATGGGGGGACTTGGAATAAGCAACCTCATGGCGGCCATGGTGAGGGAGAGGACTCCCCACATAGGGATACTTCGTGCAATGGGAGCAGGGAAAAACTTCATCATGACTACCTTCCTTATAGAGGCTGCCTTTATATCAATAACAGGCGGGATAATTGGAATAATAGCTGGGATAACAGGTGCAAAGGTCATAGGGAAAATTATAGAGATACCTCCAATATTCATGGGGAAACATATTTTTATGACCTTCGTGATATCGGCTCTGCTGGGGATAGCCTTTGGGATACTGCCTGCTAAAAAGGCTGCAGACATGGACACTGTGGAGGCTTTGAGATCTAGTTAATAGAATATAGAGAATAGTTAATAGAGAATAGTTAATGGATAATAACTAATAGATAATAATTAATAGAGAATATAGTCAGAGGATTTCGTCACGAATGTGCACGAATAAAAGATAAAGAAACTATGGTTTAGTCGCAGATTACACAAATTTTCACGAATTAAAAGATAAGTAATAGAATCTTTTTTGGTCACAGAGCTTCACAGAGGAGAAGAAGAATGAGTTTCACGGAGAAAGATAAAGATAAAAAGATCTCGTCACGAATGTGCACGAATAAAAGATAAAGAAACTATGGTTTAGTCGCAGATTACACAAATTTTCACGAATTAAAAGATAAGTAATAGGATCTTTTTTGGACATAGAGTTTCACAGAGGAGAAGAGAGAGCTTCACAGAGAAAGATAAAGAATATTTTGTCACGAATTACACAACAGAGAAAGATAAAGAATATTTTGTCACGAATTACGCAACAGAGAAAGATAAAGAATATTTTGTCACGAATTACACGTATTAACACGAATAAGGGAAAGAGATAGAAAACTTCTCAACGAAGAGCCTCAAATAGATGATGAGAAAATAGCAGGAATGAAGATATAAAACAGAATTTTTTAGATTTTATTCTTAATATTCGTGCGATTCGTGTAATTCGTGACAAAAAACAGATCTTTTAATTTAAAATATTTTTAGTGTGATGCGTGACAAAAATAGATCTTTTGATTAAAAATTTTTAATATTATTGTGATGATTTGATGGAGATGAAGTGATAAAGAAGTAGAAAATAAAATTTTGTTAATAAAAGAGAAAGCATTTGTGTGATATGAGTTAACAATGGTACTATAGGCAATATAGTACTGGTAAATCAATGAATGATTTTAAATAAAAAAGGGGATGGGAGATCTTATGAAAAAAGGGGAAGGGACTGAGGGAATTAATTTTCGAAGACAGTTTCCAAAGGCTGTGATGATAGCTGTTCAGTTTGTATTTTATTATCTTTTGAGTAAAATTCTTAATATTCAAGCCAGTGTCATATTCAACGGCTTTCTGGTATACCTCATATTGAATTTTACTAAAAACATGTATTCTTTTAAAACTATCCTTATATGGGAGGAGCTAAAGAAACAGCTGCGTGTACATACTGAATATATGCTTGTGATGATAGTAAATGACCTGGCATTTCTAGATGTTCACTATGTCTATGCTCATATTATAATGGGAATTTTATTTATGGGATTTAATCTCATATTGATAAAAATTATAAGGCGTGTTTTTGAAGGGTTTCTCAGCAAGAACCTACTCATAGTAGGTACAGGGAGAAAGGCTAGAGTACTGACAGAGATAATAGGTGAGAACAGATTTACTATGTATAACCTCCTAGGTTATGTGTCTGTGGATTCTCTAGATGTGGGGAAAGAGAAAAAACAGATAGAAGAGAAGGAGATAATCTGTGAGTATAAAGACCTGGAGAAAGTAATAGAGGGATCACAGATAGACGAGATAATAGTGGCTCTTCCAAAGGCCTCAGGTGATGAGATGAAAAAAATCATGGAATGTATAGAGGGTAAGGTAGCCAAGATAAAATTTGTCCCTGAGCTAAACGGGGTATTTACATTTAACTCAAAGGTAGAGGACTATGACGGGGTGCTTATGATATCTGCTTCTAACGGGATAATGAGCAGCTGGCAGAAGTTTATCAAAAGAGGAATGGATATAGTCGGTGGCTTGGTAGGGAGCTTTATACTGTTGCCTTTATCTTTTTATGTATGGATGAAAACAGAAAAAAAAGAGAGAAAGGCCGGGATTTTCTTTAAACAGCCTAGAATCGCAATAGGCGGAGACTCTGTGGAGATAATAAAGTATAGAAGTATGATTGTAGACGCAGAAAAAGTATTGGAAGAGATGATGGAGAAAAATCCAGAGGTGAAAAAAGAGTACCTGACCAATAAAAAACTCAAAGATGATCCTAGGATAACAAGTATAGGGGCTAAGTTAAGAAAAACATCTCTCGATGAATTCCCACAATTCCTTAATGTACTCAAGGGTGATATGAGTATGGTGGGGCCTAGGCCATATCTTCATAGAGAGATAGATGATATGGGAAGTAAATATCATAAGATAGTCAATCTGAAACCAGGTATAACTGGAATGTGGCAGACAAGCGGGAGAAGTGAGACTACTTTTGATGAGAGGCTTGATTTGGATGAGTACTATTATAGAAATTGGTCTGTATGGCTTGATATAGTTATAATTATTAAGACAATAAAGAGTGTTTTAAGGAAAGAAGGAGCATATTAAATGATTCTATAATTATTTATTATAAAATATGGGATTATAGATACTACCAAATAAAAAATTTCAATATAAACCTAGGAGAAATTATGAAAAAAGGATTTAATAGAATTAAATTTTTAAATACCCACGTTGATAATTTGAATTTTAAGGAAGCTATAGATTCGACAGTAAACCTAATAGAAAGTTTGGGGAAATCTTATATTGTAACTCCTAATGTAGATCATATTGTAAAGATATCTGAAGATGAGGAATTTACAAATATATATAAGAATGCAGATTTAATATTGACAGATGGGATGCCATTAATTTGGGTTTCAAAGTTAAAAGGTGCACCTATAAAAGAAAAAATTTCAGGTTCTGATTTTTTCCCAAAACTATGTGAAGTAGCTGCTCAAAAAAAATATAGTATTTTCTTATTTGGAGCTGCAGAAGGAGTGGGGGAAATAGCTGCCATAAATCTAAAAAAAAAGTATAATGGAATTAATATAGTAGGAACTTATTCTCCGCCATATGGATTTGAAAATTCAGAAGATGAAATAAAAAAGTCAATAGAAACAATTAATAAAGTTAAACCACATATATTAGCAGTGGGTTTAGGAGCACCTAAGCAAGAAAAATTTATTTACAGAAATATAGATAAATTAGATATAAAGCTGGCTTTAGCAATAGGAGCAACAATTGACTTTGAAGCTAAAAAACTCAAAAGAGCTCCAGTTTGGATGCAAAATAGCGGGTTTGAGTGGCTTTATAGAGTGTTAAAAGAACCGAGAAGATTATTTAAAAGATATTTTATAGATAGCTTTAAAGTGTTAAAAATTATATTTGAAAATTAGGAGTGAAAATTGAAATTTACAATAATAATACCGCATTATAATAGTTTTGAAAAATTAGGGAGATTATTAAAAACCATTCCTAAATCTAAAAAAATAGAAATTATAGTAATAGACGATAAAAGTGATGAAGAAAATCTTTTGAAAGAGTTTAAGCTCAAATATAATTATGTCAATTTTTTTACAAATACTAGCCTAAATAAAGGTGCAGGAGCAGCAAGGAATATAGGTTTAAAAAGAGCTAAAGGAAGTTGGATAATTTTTGCAGATGCAGATGACTATTTTTTGGAAGGAGCATTTGATATTTTTGAAAAAAATAAAAATTCCAATGTAGATCTTATTTATTTTTATACAACAAGCAGATTAGAAAAAACTTATGAAATATCAGATAGACATATAGTGTTTAATAAGTTGGTTGATAAATTTCTAGAAAATGATGAAGAAAAAGAATTAAGATATAGATTTTTACCACCATGGGGAAAAATGATAAAAAGAAGTGTTATAAATGAAAATAAAATTTTCTTTGAAGAAATAATGTACTCCAATGATATTGGATTTTCAATAAAGTTGTCTCATGCAGCAAAAGAAATAAAAGCTATAAAAAAAGAAGTTTATTGCATAACAAGAGATAACAAAACTTTAAGTACAAATTTAAGCGAAAAAGCATTTGATTCTAGATATGGAGCAGTAAAAAGAGCAAATCTATTTTTAAGGGATAAGTTATTAAAAAAATATCAAATATGGACAATAGGTTATTTGGTGAAGAGTTATAAGTTTGGTTTAAAGAAATTTTTTAGTATATTTTGGGATATATTAATACATAAACAAAAGATTTTTCCAGGTAGTTTATTAAAAGATTGTAAGTTGATTTATGAAAAATCAGTAAATTTTAAAGACAAGAAATATTAAGTTTGTGAAGGTGAATAAATGAAGACAAAATTACTAAAAATATTTCTACTTTTAGGAGTATTATATTCAGTTAATCCTAACACTCAATCAAAAGAAATTTTAATATTAATATCTATTCCACTACTAATATTTTTAATAACAGATAAAAATACTTACAAAAAAATACCCCCACTACCATATGCTATTGCTTTTATATTTTTAATTAATGGTATTTATAATCAACTTTATAATAGTTCTATGAGAAATATAGTATTTATGTTAGGAACTATGGCAATTATAAAAAATATTAGTTATAAAAAGTCATTAAATTATTTTTTTTGGGTAATACTCATGTATATAGGGTTAGTATTTATTAATATCAATATAAACCCTGAACATATTGTTGAATATAAGTATATTGGTAATTTTGTCATAAAAAGACGAATCTATTTAAATATGCATTATTCAGGGCTGGCCTTAAATTTTTTATTATTATATTTTATCTGTGAAATCAAGAAAAAAAGTTTTTTTATAAAATTTATTTCTATTTTTGGAATGCTTTTTTTAGGTAAGTTAAGTCCTATACTTACTATTTTTTTAGTTGAATTAATTAATTATTTTGGATGGGAGAAAGGGTTATTAAAAAAAGGTGTGAATTTAAAAATTATGATAGTTTTTTTTAATATTCTTCCATTTTTTTTATTAGCTATATTAAATTATGCAAATGAAGAAATATTAAAACTATTTACGAAAAGAGATTTACTGTATAAAAATAGTTATCAAATTTTTAAAGATTATGGTTTTATTGAAAAAATGATAGGAAAAGGAGATATAGATTATGCAGTTGCTCCCTTTACATATCATCCCCATAATCAATTTCTCCATATTTTATTGATGTTTGGGTTACTTGGCTTTATTGGTTTTCTTTTTATGAATCTCAAAATAGCGGACAACCTTTTAGAGAATAAAGATACTAAAGAAAAAAAAATTTATTTCAAATTGTTATTAGCTTTATTAATAATTATGCAATTAGATGATTATTTAGTTTGGTCAGTTTTTAGTGTGATTCAACTAGTTTATTATAAATTATATTGTGGATCAAAAAATAAGATTAGGAGAATTTAGAATGAAAATAATAGCAATAATACCTGCGAGAGCAGGGTCAAAAGGAGTTCCAAATAAAAATATAAGATTATTAAATGGAAAACCTTTAGTGTATTATTCAATAAAAAATGCATTAGAGAGTCAATATATAGATGAAGTTATCGTTTCTACAGATTCGAAAGAAGTAGAAATAATTGCAAAACAAATGGGAGCCAAAGTAAGGTGGAGAGATGAAAGACTCTGTGGAGATGAAGTAACTTTAGATGGTGTTATATATGATGCTATCAAAGATAAAAAGTGTGATTATGTAATTACAATGCAACCAACGTCTCCTACATTAGATAAGGCTACATTAGATAATGCTATAAAGTATGCCATAGAAAATGATTTAGATACAGTTATATCAGGTGTGAATACTCCTCATTTGGCTTGGAAAAAAGATGAAAATAATAATAAATATCCAGATTATAAAGAAAGATTAAATAGACAATATTTACCACCGTATTATCTAGAAACAGGTGCGTTTGTAATTTCCAAAAAAAATGTAGTCACTGAAAAAACAAGAATAGGAAAAAAAGTGGATATATATGAAATTTCAGAAAATGAAGCTATAGATATAGATACTTTTGCAGATCTAAAATACTGCGAAGATATTATGAATAATCAAAAAGTTGCATTTTATGTAAATGGTAATACTAAAAGAGGGATGGGACATATTTATAGATGTCTAGAATTAGCTGATGAATTTTATGTTAAACCAGATATATATTATGATATTAATCAAACAGATATAAATTTATTTGGAACAACAACTCATAATTTAATAGGTGTAGATGGAATTCAAGAATTATTTGAAATTTTATCAGAGAATAAATATAATTTATTTATAAATGATGTATTAAATACAACAATTGATTATATGATTGCTCTAAAAAAATGTAATCCAGCAAAAAAAATAATAAATTTTGAAGATGATGGAGAAGGGATATATAAATCTGATTTAGTAATTAATGCACTTTATCAAGATCCAACAATAGATCATATGAAAACAGGAGAAAAATATTATATTTGTGCAAAAACATTTATGTTTTATGAAGCAATTAAAATAAAGGAAGAAGTAAAAAAAATATTTATTTCTTTTGGAGGAGCAGATCCTCAAAACTATACAGATAGATTGGTGGAGATAGCTAAAAAAGATAAATATAAAAAATATGAATTTATATTTGTAATTGGTAGAGCAAAGCAAAATGTAGAAGAATTAATGAAATATAATAGTATCGAAAATATTGAAATGTTATATGATGTCAGGAATATGCCTGAATTGATGTCTGATTGTGATATTGCAATAACATCTAGAGGAAGAACTGGATATGAACTGGCTATATTAGGCATACCGACGATAGCAATGGCACAAAACACCAGAGAAGAAAAACATGGATTTGTAAGTCATGAAAATGGATTTAACTACATAGGGTTGAATCCAAGTGACTCTATAATAGAATCTAATTTAGATATGTATATAAGTCTTTCATTAGAAGAGAGAGAAAAAAAACAATCCGAGTTATTGGAACATGATTTAAGAGAGGGAAGAAAAAGAGTAATAAATTTAATAAACAGTTTATAGGAGGCAAAATATAATGAAAAAACCATATTTTATAGCAGAAGTAGGAGTAAATTTTTATGATACGGCAAGAGTAGAAGGCATAACACCATTAGAAGCAGCAAAAAAATATGTCTTTGAAGCAAAAAAAGGTGGAGCAGATGCAGTTAAATTTCAATCATATAAGGCTGATACAATAGTTTCAAAAAAATCACCAGCTTATTGGGATTTAAGTAAAGAGCCTACAAAAACTCAACATGGATTATTTCAAAAACATGATGGATTTGAAAAAACAGACTATCAAGCTCTTTGTGATTATTCAAAGGAATTAGGTATTGATTTTATGTCAACACCATTTGATTTTGATTCGGCAGATTATCTATACGATATGATAGATATTTATAAAATTTCATCTTCGGATTTATCAAATATACCATTCATTAGGCATATAGCGAAAAAAGGTAAACCTATTTATATTTCAGCAGGGGCAGCGTATATTTCAGAAGTGGAGGAAGCTGTAAGGGTAATAAAAGAAGAAGGGTGTACAGATATTTGTGTATTACACTGTATTTTATCTTATCCAACAAAAAATGAGGATGCTAACTTAAACATGATAAAACATTTAAAACAAATATTTCCAGATATAAAAATTGGATATAGTGATCATACTATGCCAGATAAAACAATGACAATATTAACTACGGCTTATTTATTTGGTGCTGAAATAATAGAGAAGCATTTTACATTAGATAAAACATTAAGTGGAAATGACCATTATCATGCTATGGATGCAGAGGATATGAGGATGGCAGTGGATAATTTTGAATTATTACAAGTTATCAGAGGACAATATAATAAAACAGTTTTAGAATGTGAAAAAACCCCTAGAAGAGAAGCAAGAAGATCTTTAGTATTGACTAGAAATATGAAAAAAGGTGAAATAATAAAAGTGGAAGATATAATGATAAAAAGACCAGGAACAGGGATAAAACCGGAGTACCTTGAGATAGTAATAGGAAGAGCAGCAACTAAAGATTTAGAAGAAGATACAGTGTTAACATGGGAGATGGTATAGTTTGAAAAAATATTATACAATAGGTCCTTTAGTGATTTCTTTATTTGGAGAACATAAAAAATTTAAAGAATTTTCCAAATATTTTCAAGGTGATATACTAGAAGATAGATCCTCTAATATTGATATAGAAATAAAAATTTTAGATATATCAAAGAAAGATTTTGAACCTAAATACTATTCGAGTAGCATAGAATTAACAAATGATTCATTTTATAAAAATGAGAGTAATTTTGATTATTCAGTTGAAAATTTATTTGAAAATGATAAAATGACAAAATTGAAAATTTTTCCTAAAAATGATACAAATATTAAGAAAAAAATAAAAAATTTAATAAATGGAGTGAATTTAGAAGAGGAATTTATGAATGAAATATTTTCTTATAAATTTTTTTGGAGTATCTTTAGCTTATGTCTTTTAAAAAAGGAAATGATATTTGTACATGGTGGTGCAGTAAGTAATTCTGAAAATAATATTTTATTTCTTGGAACTGGAGGATGTGGGAAAACAAGTACCAGTTTTAAATTATTAGAAGGAGATTATAATTATTTATTTGAGGATTTTGGGATATTAGACAGTAAAGGAAATATGTATAGTTGTCCTAAATGGATGGCTATTTATCAAAGTGATCTTAAGTTTGGACAAAGTCATTTAGTAAAATGGTTTAGTAATTTATCGCTAAAAAAAAGAATATCTTGGAAATTAAAAGTTTTTCTTGGTGGAAACCCTCGAAAAAAAGTTAGTCCTAGAAAAGTGCTAGAAAGTAAAAAAATAGGGGTGAAAAGTGAAATAGAAACAATTAGGTTTTTAGTTAGATCAAATTGTAAAAAAATAAAAGCAAAAGAAATTAATAAAAAAGAATTAGTGGAAAGAACCTTTTCAGCAAGTTTTAGAGAGCTAACTCCATTATATGAAATCTTTTCACATCCATTTGCTGTTTCTTTAGATAATAAATTTCCTAAATTTTCAGAAATTGAAGAAAAGTATAAAAAAATAGCAAATCAAGTCTTTAGTAATAAAAAAGCAATATTATTGGAAATGCCTAAAAAAACTTCACCAAATGAAATTATAGAGTTGTTGAGAAAATAAAAGCCTAGGAAGTCTTAATATTTTTTAGCAGAGCTACTTAAATATTGAATTTAAAGGAATGAGAAATGGAAAATAAAAATTATGATTTAATTTTAAAAGAACTTGGTTTAATAGAAGAAAAAATCATTTTTAAAAATGATAGAAAAAAAAGGGTAACCTCTTTAGTAAAGGACAATAATGATAAAAACTATATTTTGAAATGGAATTGTGAATCAAATAAGAAAGAGTTAGAAAATTTAAAAAATGAAATTATATTTTATAATAAACTAAAATATAATTTCATTCCTAAGCTTATGAAACATGGAAAAAATTATATTTTAATTGAGTATATAGAGTCATATTCATTAAGAGAATGGACATTAAATTATCTGAAATTAAAAAAAGATGATTTTTTAGAAGATGAATTCAAAATAGTTATTAAAAAAATGTGTGAGATATTTTCAAATTTTTATTTGATAAACGATAAAATAAAATTTGAAAAAAGACAATTACATTATGAATTAAAAGAAATGTCTAATAAACTTTTATTAAGTGGACCTATGGGAACAAAACCAAATGTATTTTATAAAATGACTAATTCTATTGTGAGAAAATTATTTTTAGAGAAAAGAGTTTTAAATATAGTCGGTCAAGTAAAGGATTTAAAATCATCATTTATTCATAGAGATCTTCATTTAAATAATTTATTGATAGAAAAAAATAAAAATAAATTATTTTTAATAGATTTAGAGAATAGTAGTGAAGGTTTGATAGTCAGGGATTTATGTTATATATATCCTATGCTTTATTTATTATTAGAAGGAAAAGAAAATCATAGATCCTATTTAGAAAAAATATTTTATGAAAAACATCCTGATAAAAATAATTTATGTGAGTATAAAAAAATAAATAAATTTTTACTAAAAGTAATATCATTAAATAATAGATTTAGAAAAGACATAAGTATTTTACAATACTTAAAATTGCTAAAAGATTTCATATTGATTAAAGAAGAAAAGGTAATATAAATTATATGTTAATTTTTTTTAAAAATGGTCAATTTTATGAGGGGAGAGTCAAGGATGATTAAATATCTAAAATATATAATACCACACGAAATTTTTCAAAGATTAACTATTATTTATTATAAGAAAAAGAAAATATATATTGGAAAAAATATAGATTTGGTGTCTTCAAAATTAGAAAAGAATTGTAGATTAGCAGCAAATTCTTCGATTAGGTATTCTGCACTTGGTAAATATTCAAGCATAGGAAGAAATAGTAAAGTTAACTCTGCTAAAATAGGTAAATTTTGTTCTATTTCTTGGGATTGTACTATAGGAGCTGTGCCACATAATATGAATAATATGTCAATAAATTCATTTCCTTATAAAAAAAGGTTAGGTTTTATAGAAAAAGATATAGAGTTTCCAATTCAAGAAGTAGAGCTTGGAAATGATGTTTGGGTAGGAGCTAATTCTGTAATAATAAATGGTGTAAAAATAGGACATGGTGCTGTAGTAGGAGCAGGGGCAGTAGTAACTAAAAATATTCCACCTTATGCTATTGTTGCAGGAGTACCAGCTAAGATAATAAAATATAGATTTTCTGAAGAAATAATAAATGAACTTTTAGAAATAGAATGGTGGAATTGTAATGATGTATTTCTTAAAAAAAATCTTGAATTATTTCAAAAAAAATTAACAAAAGAAGCTTTGATAGAGTTTAAAGAGAATTTAAAAGAGGTTAATAATGGAATCCAAGATTAAACATTTAATAAATTATATCGTTGGTAATTTTTTTACAAAAGCATTAGCCTTTTTAAGTATACCCATTTTAACTAGATTATTAACAACTGAAGATTATGGAATAATATCTCTTTATGAAAGTTTAGTAATGATTTTTATACCTATAATAGGTTTAGGAATGAGTACAGGAATTTCTAGAAATTATTTTGAAAAAAATAACAAGTTTGAAATTTTTTTAAAAAATAATTTACTATTTCTTTTTATTTTTGCAGGGATAACAAGTATATTATTATATATGGGTTCTTATAGGATAGCTAATCAATTACATCTAGATTATAAAATAGTAAGAATGGCAATTTTAGGAGGGGTTTTAGGAATAATTTTTGATATTTATCAAAGATTATTAATGTCTTCTAAAAAAAGTAAAGAATATAATATTGTAAGTGTAAGTAAAAGTTTGCTAGTATTATCTTTAACATTTTTTTTTGCATATAAATTTGAAGAAAAATTTTATTCGAAAATATACGCAACTTTAATTTTTGGGATATTATTTTTAATAATATTAGTAGTTAAATATAGAAAAAATATAAAGAAATTTAAGATTGATATAAATCATGTAAAATATACTTTAAGTTATAGTTTACCTTTAGTTCCAGCAATTTTATCTAATTTTATCTTAGCTCAATTTGATAGAGTTGCAATTACTAATATAACTGGGAATATATCAGATACAGGACTGTATTCTTTTGCTTATAATGTAGGAATGATACAGCAGGTGATAGTTTTAGCAATAATAAATACTCTTAGACCTTATTTTTATGAATATTTAAATGAGGGGAAATATGTAGAAATAAATAAAATGGTAAAAAAATATTCTAAGTTTGTATATGTATCAGCAATTGGATTAATATTATTTTCAAAAGAAATTGTATTGATTATGGCAAATGAAAATTATTACGGAGCTTTAAATTTAGTACCAATTATAATAATAGGTTATATATTTGTATTTTTTTATACATTATATTTTCAATATGCATCATATGCCAAAAAAACAGGGACTATTTCTATTAATACTTTTATAGCCGGAATTTTTAATATATATTTAAACTATAAATATATTCCAGTTTATGGATATAAAGCAGCCGCATATACAACAGTTGTTTCTTATTTTGTATTATTTATATTACATTACTGTAATTCAAGATTTAATTTAAAAGTAAGAATAATAGCGTTAAAAATATTTTATAAAGATTTTATTTTATTTATAGTGATAATTATGATTTCATTTTACATTTTAAATATAAAAAACTTTAGTATTGCTTTCGGTTTGAAATTTATTATAGTATTAATTACTAGTTATATATATTTAGTGAGGGGAAATGAAGAATGGATAAAAAATGGTCTGTTAAAGAAATTTGCGAAAAGATATGGGAAATAGAAGAAGAAGAAAAACTTTTTGAAATTTCAATAGATAATATTTTTGTTTGGGAATTAATAAGGATGGAAGTCTATTATGAAATCACAAAAAAATTAGGTGTTTTTGGGACCCCTCATGCTGAAAAAATGAGCAAGATTGAAAAAATTAAATATTGGTTAATTCTGTTAAAAGATGCAATTTTAAACAACCCATATTTATATTCTGATAATGCTGATTATTTAATTTATGATCATCAGAGAAAAGTAAAAAAGGAG
The DNA here is from genome assembly GCF_963668515.1 of uncultured Ilyobacter sp. Taxonomy (NCBI): domain Bacteria; kingdom Fusobacteriati; phylum Fusobacteriota; class Fusobacteriia; order Fusobacteriales; family Fusobacteriaceae; genus Ilyobacter; species uncultured Ilyobacter sp. Next base: position 425,133 of record NZ_OY764864.1, read on the forward strand.
AAGAAATATGTAGACATTTATACTGATTATTTCCTTAAAAATTTAAAAAATAAATTTTTGATAATAGAAGATCCAGTAGATGGTAAACATTTAAGTTCAAGAGAAAATAATATTAAATTTAATGATTTAATTTTTATAATTTCGGGCATAATATATAAGTTAATGCCAATAAAAGAAAACAAATCTTTTCAAAATATTTTTGGGAAATTGAAATCTTTAGAAAAGGCATTTAAGATAGATTTAAATTTAGAAAAATATCTAGAAAAAAAAATAAAGAAGCATAAAGTGAAATATTTTCTGTATAAAAAATTAATGAAAAAATTAAATGTAAAAAAAGTGTTTGTGGTAGTAAGCTATTGTAAAATAGATTTTATAAGAGCCGCAAAAGATTTAGGAATTCAAGTTAATGAATTTCAACATGGGACTATAAGTAAATATCATTTGGGATATAGTTATCCTTATAATTCATTGGAATTAAAATATTTTCCAGATAAATTCTATTCTTTTGGAAAATACTGGAATAATTTTTTACCTTCAACAAAATTAGAAATAGAGAATTATGGGTTTAGACATTTTAGAGAAACAAAATTAAAAGAAAAAGATAAGAAAAAGAATCAAATACTTTTTATTTCTCAAGGTGTAATAGGAGAAAAGTTGTCTGAAATGGCTATTGAAGTAGCCAAAAAGTTAAAAGGTTATAAAATAATTTATAAATTGCATCCAAGTGAATATAACCGGTGGAATAAATATCAAAATCTTTATAAAAATAAAGATTTAAGTAATTTAGAAATAATAGATAATAACAATAAGAATCTATACGAGTTATTTAATGAATCAGAGTATCAGGTAGGAGTTTTTTCAACAGCTATTTATGAAGGTTTGGCTTATAGTTGTAAAACTTTACTTTATGATTTACCAGGAATAGAGTATATGAAAGATTTAATAGACGATAATTATTGCTATAAATTCAGTAATATTGATGAATTTATTTTGAATTTAGAAAAAGGTTTTAATAAAAAAGTTGACCCTAATGACTTCTTTTAAGAAATTAATAGGAAAATAAAAAATAACAATTGAAGGAACTGTTTATATAGAGTTATTAAATGCTGTATTTTATCTAAAAATAATGAGGTAGTGGCACTTTATGTAATAGAAGAAAAGGTGAATAGAGTAGTTGATGATTTAAATACATTTAAAGAGATTTCAGATGTGATAATTACGAGAATTTATGATGATCTGGAAGATGCAGAAGATAATATATATACTAATAATTTATATAAAAGAGATTGACTTTATGGAGGATATTCTATGTTAACAGCACTTATAATGGCTGGTGGGAGTGGTGAGAGATTTTGGCCTCTTTCTACCAAGGAGAGACCAAAGCAACTTCTGAAGCTTGTATCTGATAAATCTATGATAAGAGAGACTGTAGACAGGATACTTCCTATGATACCTGCAGAGAGGATATTTATAGGGACCAATATTATACAGGCTCCTGCAGTGAAAGAAGAACTTCCATTTTTACCTGAAGAAAATATAATAATAGAGCCTGCCTTCAAAGACACAGCAGCAGCAATAGGATATGGTGCTACTTACATTAAAGAACATCTAAAAGAAAATGGGGAACTAACCATGGTTGTCCTGGCTTCTGATCACCTTATAAAAAACGAAGATAATTTCAGAAAAAGGATGGAGACAGCTGTAAATTCTGCCAAGAAAGACGGATCTATAGTTACTCTGGGGATAAAACCTACGAAACCTGAAACTGGCTATGGTTATATAGAGGTAGATGGAGAATGTTACATAGGAGAACCTGCAGTTGTGAGAAGATTTTGGGAGAAGCCAAATGAAGAGAGAGCCGAGAGATATATAGATGCAGGAAATTATCTTTGGAACAGTGGTATGTTTATATTTGAGATAAAAACTATATTAGAGGCAATGGAAAAACATATGCCAAAACATTATGCTGTTTTAGAAGATATTGGTGAAATAATTGGCACAAATAAAATAATTGAAGGAAATACACAGGATCAAATAAAAGAAAAATTTGAAGAGTTTGAGAAAATGTCAATAGATTTTGGGATTATGGAAAAGGCTGACAATATAAAGGTAATACCTGTGGATTTTGGATGGAATGACATAGGAAGTTTTCCTGCTTTAGAAGATGTTTTTGATAAAAACGAAAATGGTACCATATGCAAAATAGCCAACTTGATAGAGATTAATTCTAAAAATAATATAGTATTAGGAAATGGGAAGCGTCTCATAGCCACAGTGGGAATAAATGATACTGTAGTAGTAGAGACTGAGAATTCTATATTGGTGTGCCATAAGGATGAAGCTCAAAATATAAAGAAAATATTGAAAGAGCTGAAAATCTGACCACGAATGGCACTAATTAAAAAGCAAACCTTTGGCCACAGAGTGGATTGAGCTTCACAGAGGAAGACTAAAAGATTTTGTCACGAATCTTCTCGAATAGAGAATAAAGAAATAGCACGAATAAAGATAAAATAATGTTTTTATTAGTTAGATTCGTGCAATTCGTGACCAAAAATAAATATCTTGGTTCAAAGCTTTTAGGGGAGAAAAAATGAAAAAGTATTTTTCTGTAATTATATCTATTTTAATTATGATTATTATATTTAAATTTTCCAGTGAAGATATAGGAAGATCTTTAAAGCACTCAGATACGATATCGAGACTCATAAGATCTATTTTTTCTGATGGGATATTTTTGTCTGTCAGAAAGCTTGCTCATTTTTTCATTTACTTCTTTCTGGCTACTTTTTTACAGCTCAACTTTTCTGATAATTGCAGAAAAAGTAGAAATAAAATCACAGTAATTTTGATAGTTTTTATCTATGCCTGCTCTGATGAGTTTCACCAAAGCTTTGTATCAGGGAGAGGATCCCGATTTACAGATGTTCTTATAGATAGTGCCGGAGGGATGACCTCTATTCTTATGATAGAAATGTGGAGAAGGTTTAAGGAGAGAAGATCTGACCACCAATGGACACTAGTAAAAAATAAATAACATGAATAAAGAAAGAAAAATTATAGTTTAGTCGCAGATTACGAAAATTGACTCAGATTTATTTATCTGCTAAATCTGTATAATCTGCGACAAAAGACTGCTGTTTCTCCGTGATCTCAGTGTCCTCTGTGGTGATATAATCTAATATTTTTATTCGAAAGATTCGTGACAAAAAGAAAGTTCTTGAAGTTAATATATTTTAAACTCTTTTCCCTCTAAAATACTCTTTTTAAACTTCTCATCGGTCACTTTTTCAAAATGAACTAAATCCACGAAATAGATTATCCTGCTTTCCTCTATATCCCACCTTATTAAGTTGATCTCAGTACTGCTAAAATCCCCAAAGACGGCGATATCTATATCGGAATTTTTTTTATAGTCTCCTCTTCCCCTAGAACCAAAAATAACGGCTTTTTCTACCCCGTGCATTATTAAGATGGCTCTCAATTCCTCCTCAGATCTTTTTTCTAGTCCAAACATTATTCTACCTCTTTATCTTTGATATTCAGATAAAAAACTTCAAGTTCTCTGTAATAGGAACTGATAATTTTTTCATAGATCTCATCTGAAACCGACTGGGAGTAAGTGTGGGTCGTGAGATTTCTGTCCTCGATCATATCTATCCACAGTTTTGCATCTTCTATTATGCCGTTAGAAAACCCTGAGCGAATAGTACTCCTGGGAGCGACAGCTTCTGTAATGCCTTCTGAATTTAAAAAATATTTCATCAATTTCCAGGATAATTCCAGTGTAAATTCAAACCTTTGTATGACACCATCCCTTACGGTAGATGAGTTTATAACTTTACTCTCTTCTATAGCCTCTTTTAAACGTTCCAATGCATTTCTATAGTCAGATAATCTTTCATCCCATCTTTTAGCCATGATTATTTCTCCTTTTTATTTCTGTGTTTAGTATTATAATTATATCATAAAATCTGAGAAAATTTATAAAACATCTGTGCCCAAGCGTAGCGACTATAAACTTCGATGGAATCTTTATTGCCCCCTTAGATAGGTTTATAATGGGTTGAAAAATTAAAATAGTATATTATTTGAAATGTGACTAAATACTTTTACCACGAATGGGCACGAATAAAACCTTTTAAAGATATAAAAGATTTTAGCTACAGAGAATTAAGAGAGAGCCAAGATCATATATTTGTTGCACTGAGAAAACTTTATCTTTTGTCACGAACGAACACGAATTTCACTAATAAAAACCTTAAAAATATTACTTTATCCTTATTCGTGTTATTTTTTGATTTTCTATTCGTGAGTATTCGTGACAAAATCTTTCTGTCTTCCTCTGTGTCACTCTGTGGCCAAAAAAGATTTCTATTTTTTCTCTTTATTATAAGTGTCCATTAGTGGTATTTATTCGTGGTAAATATTGTTTTCAGTTTATTTTATAAAACAACAGAATTTAGATAGATCAGTTGTTTTTTTATTTTTACTGTGTTAGAATTTATAATCAGAAAAATTATTAAGACTTTAAAATTATTAGAACATTAACATGATTATGGTTTTTGGAGGTTGTGATGGGAAAAGATAATATTATAGACTATATAAGGGCAGCGGTAAAGCTTTACGGAATTGTTTTTCCTGAAGCTTGATTATGAAAAAAATGAAGAATATAAAAAACTTGAATCATATGTGAAGACTTTTGTAAAAGATGAGGAGATGGCTGAAGGGCTATGTGAGGATATACAGCTGTCCTGCGAGGATAATTTTTCTATGGAAAGTATTGCATTTGAATTTGAAAGACGTGATATTGAATTTGAAAGTGAATCTCAGGTAAAAAGATTGATTCCCCTTGTTATAGACCTTGCCAACAGTACCAGAATCTGGGAGAACAATGGTTACACTCCCAATGAGATGAGCAGTATGGAAAAGGAAATGAGGAAACCTTTAAAAAAAGGAGAAAATAAAGTAGGAAGAAATAGTCCATGCCCCTGTGGAAGCGGATTGAAATACAAGAAATGCTGCGGAAAATGAGATGCCCGAGTCAGTGTCAAAATATTCTGGACGCAGACCAGAATACGACAAAAGTACGGACCAAGCCCCGACTTCAAATCCTTCAAAAAAGTCTGATTAAAGTCGCTTTTGAAAAGTCATGCCGAAGTCAGAGTCAAAATATCTTAGACGCAGACTAAAACCGACTTTGAAAAAAGACTAAATTATGACTGGAAAAATAAAAATATGAGTAAAACCTTAAACTAATATAAGTTTTAAAGTCAGTTTAAAGTCGTCTTTTAAAAAGTCATGCCGAAGTCAGCGTCAAAATATCTTAAGCCGCAGACTAGAAAACGACAAAAAAGTCATGCTAAAGTCAGCGTCAAAAAAATTTTTATTAAAGAAAGGGCAATGTGATTTCATGAGCATAGAAGAAAAAATAGTTGATTATTTTTTAGATAAAAAACCTAAATTAATATATCTCTTTGGTTCCTATGCAAAAAATATCAATAGAGATGAAAGTGATGTAGATATAGCTGTTTTATTAGAAACTTCTATGGAACCCAGGGAAAAATTTAAATATAAGATGGAATTAGTAGATCTACTGGGAAAAGAAGTAGATTTAATAGATCTATCTGATGCAAATATTATTTTGAAACACCAGATTGTAACTACGGGAAAGAATTTATTCTGTAGAACCAAGTTAGAAAAAGATGAATTTAAATACAGGGTTATTTCCTGTTATTATCAATATAGAGAAGACGTAGATATAGTAAAAAAAAGTATAAAAAAAAGGGGACATGTATGGAAGAAGTAATCTTGGTAAAGATAGAATCCATAGAAAAATGCATAAGAAGGATTGAAGAGAAGCTGTCCATGCCAGATTTTGATATGGAAGATTATGATATGCAGGATATAATTGTTTTAAACCTTCAAAAAGCCTGTCAACAGAGTATAGATCTTGCTATGTTTTTAGTAGCAGAATTGAGCCTTGGAATTCCCAAAGATAGTGTGGGAGCCTTTAGCCTCCTTAAGGAAGAGGGTATTATAAATGAAGAGATATTTAAGTCTATGAAGAGGATGGTGGGATTTAGAAATGTAGCGGTACATCAATATCAGAAAATAGACTATACCATAGTTGAAATTGTAATAAAGGAACACCTGGGAGATTTTAGAAAATATACGAAAAGTTTGATAGATAGGTTTATAATGGGTTGAAAAATTAAAACAGTATATTATTTGAAATGTGACTAAATACTTTTACCACCAATGGGCACGAATAAAACCTTTTAAAGATATAAAAGATTTTAGCTACAGAGAATTAAGAGAGAGCCAAGATCATATATTTGTTGCACTGAGAAAACTTTATCTTTTGTCACGAATGAACACGAATTTCACTAATAAAAACCTTAAAAATATTACTTTATCCTTATTCGTGTTATTTTTTGATTTTCTATTCGTGAGTATTCGTGACAAAATCTTTCTGTCTTCCTCTGTGTCAATCTGTGGCCAAAAAAGATTTTTATTTTTTTCTTTATTATAAGTGTCCATTAGTGGTATTTATTCGTGGTAAATATTGTTTTCAGTTTATTTTATAAAACAGCGGAATATACATAGATCAGTTGTTTTTTTATTTTTACTGTGTTAGAATTTATAATCAGAAAAATTATTAGTACACTAAAATAATTATGGTTTTTGGAGGTTGTGATTAGGAAAAGATAATATTATAGACTATATAAGGGCAGCGGTAAAGCTTTACGGAATTGTTTTTCCTGAAGCTTGATTATGAAAAAAATGACATGAATAGAATAATATTTTTAAGATTTTTATTAGTGAGATTCGTGACAAAAAAGTTAAAAAAGGGGGAATTAATAGTGAACATATTAGTAACCGGTGGAACAGGATATATAGGTAGTCATACTGTCATAGAGCTTTTAAAGCTAGATCATAATATAATCATTGCTGATAACTTCAGCAACAGCAAGCCAGGGGTATTAAATCTTATCAGAGAGATATCTGGTAAAGAGTTTAAATTTTACCAGGTAGATATTTTAGACAGGGAGAACCTGGAGAAGGTATTCATCAATAACAGCATTGATGCAGTTATTCATTTCGCAGGTCTGAAGGCTGTGGGAGAGTCCGTAGCCATGCCTGTAGCCTACTATCATAACAATATAACCTCTACACTGGTTCTTTGTGACCTCATGAATAAGTATGATGTGAAGAATATGGTATTCAGTTCGTCTGCTACAGTATACGGGATGAATAATATCTCTCCACTGACAGAAGATCTTCCATTAAGCACTACAAATCCCTATGGAAGTACTAAGATGATGATAGAGCAAATACTTCAAGATGTCTATATCTCAGATAATGGATGGAGTACGGCACTTCTGAGATATTTCAATCCTATCGGAGCCCATGAGTCAGGGAAGATAGGAGAAGATCCCAATGGTATCCCTAACAATCTCATGCCATATATCACCCAGGTAGCTGTAGGTAAGAGAGATCAGCTCAGTATATTTGGAAGTGACTACGATACCCATGACGGTACAGGAGTGAGAGACTATATCCATGTTGTTGACCTTGCCAGGGGCCATGTGAAGGCAGTAGAATACATCGCAGATAAGACAGGCGTAGAGGCTATAAACCTAGGGGCAGGAAAAGGCTACAGCGTCTTAGATGTGGTAAATAACTTCCAGAAGGCAAATGAGATCAAGATCCCATATGTTCTGACAGATAGAAGACCCGGGGATATAGCCACCTGCTATGCCGATGCAGGCAAGGCGGAGAAATTATTGGGCTGGAAAGCAGAGAAGACTCTGGAAGATATGTGCAGGGATTCCTGGAGATGGCAGAGTAAAAATCCAAACGGCTATGAGTAGGAAAACTTCTACCGCGAATGAGAGCACAAATAAACACTGATAAAAAATAAAAAAATATAGAAAATCAAAATAATTCTGGTCACAGAGCCAACATTACATTTTTGTTGCACAGAGAAAAAATAAAAATATTAGTAGAATCAGTGTCGATTCGTGTTCATTCGTGACAAAAAAGATTTTCTGGTTATTTTTTAAAACAGCGGAATTTATATGGATCCGTTGTTTTTTTATTTTTACTGTGTTAGAATTTATAATCAGAAAAATTATTAAGACTTTAAAATTATTAGAACATTAACATCATTATGATTTTTGGAGGTTGTGATGGAAAAAGATAATATTATAGACTATATAAGGGCAGCGGTAAAGCTTTACGGAATTATTTCTCCTGAAAAATTAGCTGAGATATATAACTTGTACAATGAAGCAGAAATTTCTGTTGAAGATTTTGATGAGTTCAAGGAGACAGAGGGAGAGATATTTGAATATTTTAAGGGAGCCTTTGTCCATGAGGTAATTGCCATGTACGATGAATATGAAGACTTGATTATGAAAAAAATGGGAAAAGCCTATTACATCCCAGAAAAAGAGATATTCTTGCAATATGCTGATGATGACTATATGGAAAAAAATGAAGAGTATAGAAAACTTAAATCATATATAAAGACCTTTGTAAAAGATGAGGAGATGGCTGAAGGGCTATGTGAGGATATACAGCTTTCCTGCGAGGATAATTTTTCTATGGAGAGTGTTGCATTTGAATTTGAAAGACGTGATATTGAATTTGAAAGTGAATCCCAGGTAAAAAGATTGATTCCCCTTGTTATAGACCTTGCCAACAGTACCAGAATCTGGGAAAATAATGGTTACACTCCCAATGAGATGAGCAGTATGGAAAAGGAGATGAGGAAACCTTTAAAAAAAGGAGAAAATAAAGTAGGAAGAAATAGTCCCTGTCCTTGTGGAAGTGGATTGAAATACAAGAAATGCTGCGGGAAATGACATTCTAAAGTCAGTGTCAAAATATTCTGGACGCAGACCAGAATACGACAAAAGTACGGACCAAGCCCCGACTTCAAATCCTTCAAAAAAGTCGGTTTAAAGTCGCTTTTGAAAAGTCCGATTTTAGTCAGCGTCAAAATATCTTAAGATGCAGACTAGAGCCCGACAAAAGAGCGACAAAGTCCCGACTTATTTTATAAATTAAAATCTCTCAAAAAGTCAGCTTAAAGTCGTCTTTCAAAAAGTCATGCCAAAGTCAGAGTCAAAATATCTTAGACGCAGACTAGAAGACGACAAAAATCAGATTTTAGAAAAGGATTAAATTATGACTAAATATTTATATGAGGATCTGACTGAAAAAATAATAAAATGTTTTTATAAGGTTTATGATGAATTAGGTTTTGGATTTTTAGAAAGTGTTTATGAGGCTGCTTTAGTTATAGAGTTGCAAGAGATGGGATTAAAAATTGAAAGACAGAAAGAGTTAGAGGTTTTCTATAAAGGAATTTCTATAGGAAAATACAGAAGTGATATTATTGTTGAAAATAAAATTATTATAGAGTTAAAATCAACGAGTAACTTATCCAAAATTCATGAAGTACAGCTGGTTAACTATTTAAAGGCAACTAATATAGAAATTGGCCTATTGGTAAATTTTGGAGAAAAATTAACTTTCAAAAGAAAAATATTTAGAAATAAATAAAAAAATAAGAAATATCTAAGTCAGTGTCAAAAGAAAAAACTTAGACGCAGACTAGTATCTGACAAAAAAGTCTGATGAAAATCGTCTTTCAAAAAGTCATGCTAAAGTCAGCGTCAAAATATCTTAGACGCAGACTAGAAGACGACAAAAATCAGATTTTAGAAAAGGATTAAATTATGACTAAATATTTATATCAGGATCTGACTGAAAAAATAATAAAATGTTTTTAAGGATTTATTCGTGAGATTCGTGTTCATTCGTGACAAGATCTTTTAATCTTAATCTGTGGAGTTTATTTTTAGGTACTGATAATCGTAATTAAATTACTTTTATCAGTATTTTTTATAACTGGACATCTATAAATTCGTTGCTGTCATCGAGAATTGGAGATTTTTCCTCTAGGATAATCTCTGTTTCGCTGTCATCAGAATCTGTGGTTTCAAGAGAAGTTTCTCCTTCTAGAGGGATACTTTGAATTTTCTCCCTAACTTGTTTTAATTTTGCTTGGATGCTGTCAATATGAGCTATGAATGTTTCTTTTGTTTTTACCGAAACTGCATCTTTATCAACAGAGAGAACCACATACATTTTATTATTTTCACTCCACGAGGTTTTTTCCACGGCTTCGAAGAGGACTCCTTCGGCCACATATTCTCCTAGGTCTTTTAATACCTGGTCAGATATCTTTCTGCCATAAAAGTTTATCTCTAGAAGGTAGGCCTTGAGGATGGTTTCACTTTCCTTAAAGAGTTTTTTTCTGAGTTTCTCTCTGGCATCATGTTTTGCCCTCATTTTGGCCACACCTTTTCCGCTCTCCTCTATATGCGCCTCCCCACTTGCAAAGATCTCCTGATTTATATCTACGGCAGAAGCAATATTCTCCTGAGTTGTGGCAGATTTAGAAGAAGAGGTCATGCTTTTTATATTGGTACATCCCTGGGCAAAAATCATTGAAGCTGTGAGAGATAAAATAAATATTTTTTTCTTCATTGGTGTTTTCCTCCTTGGAATTTATTTTCAATAAATAAGCTAAGTTGTTCATTTATTTTAAATTAAAGTATTAAATTTAGAAGAATTCGTTACTTTTCTCTTGAAAGAAGTTTAGGGAAACTCTGAAAAAATTTTCCAGAGTCGAGAGATATGGTCACAGAAATCTGTTCCTTATCTCTCAGAAAAGTTCAAGCCCGTGAAAAATCAGCTAAATGCCCTCGGAAATCCACTAGCAATAAGGAAACTCAGAAAACAAGTTTCTGAGAACCAGAAAATATACTCGTATCACTCGTTATTTTTTGGCTACTCGCTACGCTCAGACAGTCGAATTTATCTAAGGATTCCACTTCGGTCATTCTTAACGCTGATTTTATCAATGGCAAGTGAAAAGAGATAAAAAACCACTCAAAAAAGAAAGTATAAATACTTTTGGGTTCAACTCTGTGAAACTCTCCTCCTGTCTCTATGTCTTCTGTGAGCAAAAGGTCTTGTCTTTATTTGTGATAATATTTTTTATCTTTCATTGATTTTCATTCGTGATGAAATCTTTTGACTCTATATCGATTCTCTCTGTGAGCAAAAGGTCTTGTCTTCATTCGTGCTAATATTTTTTATCTTTCATTGGTGTTCATTCGTGATGAAATCTTTTGACTCTAATAATGATTTTAACATAAATATAATCAGGTTGAAAGAGAGATTATTTATAATTTATGTGAAAATAGCTATAGACAGGGAGATATACTTAGATATGGTTGATGCTCTGATTAAATTGGAGATTAATAGTATTTTTGATCGGTTTTATAAATGGTTTTGTGATGGATTTAAAAAAAGTATAGTTCTTAAAATATATTTTGAAGGTTATCTGTCTCTCAAAGAGAATATTTTACAGGAACGGCAGGGTTAAAGTTAAATTCTCATTGAAATCTAATGGGAAATTGTGTAAAATGTGTATTGTTATAAAAAACGGGCGTTATTGTTATATCCGGAAGGAGTGATAAAATTGGGAATTTTTTCAAGAAGTAAAAAGAAGTATGCAACCATAAGTGTAGATAGAAGTGTAAAAACAAAATCAAAAGAGGAAAAGGTATCGGGGCTGTGGGTGAAATGTCCCAGCTGCAATGAGATTCTTTATAAGAGTGATATTGAGAACAACCTAAAAAAATGCACCAACTGTGATTATTATTTTGTTATGAGTTCTAGGGAGAGGGTGGACCTTCTCATAGACAGGGGAACCTTTGTAGAGTATGACAGAGATATGGTGTCTGTAGATCCCCTGGGATTTCCAGGATATGCAGAGAGATATGTCCAGACCCAGGAAAAGGTCGGGATGAAAGACGGACTCTTGTCTGGGACTGGAAAGATGAATGGTATAGGGGTGAGTATCGCTGTGATGGAATTTAACTTTCTAGGAGGAAGTATGGGTTCTGTTGTGGGAGAAAAGATAACCAGAGCTATCGAAAGAGGTATAGAGGAAAACCTCCCTGTAATAGTGGTATCAACCTCTGGGGGTGCCAGAATGCACGAGGGGATCCTGTCTCTTATGCAGATGGCCAAGACGTCGGCGGCACTGGAAAGGCTCAGGGGAAAGGGGCTTCCATTTATATCAATACCTGTAAATCCCACCACTGGAGGGGTTACAGCTTCATTTGCAATGCTTGGAGATGTCAATATCAGTGAACCTGATGCCCTTATTGGATTTGCCGGACCTAGAGTTATCGAGCAGACCATAAAACAGAAGCTCCCTGAAGGGTTTCAGAAGAGTGAATTCCTTTTAAAGTACGGAATGCTGGATGTTGTGGCAAAAAGAGAGGAATTAAAAGACACAGTAGCAAAAATCCTCGGAAATCTTTTATAAGAAAAACAGTTGGAGGAGGTATAAAATGGAGTTTGAAAAGGATATACTTGAATTAGAGAAAAAAATAGTAGAATTAAAGGAATTTTCTGAGGCTAAAAAAATAGATCTTTCAGGAGAGATAGATAAGCTTAAAAATGAGTATGATAAAAAGATGCAGGAGATCTACTCGGAACTGAGACCCTGGGACAGGGTACAGGTGGCTAGACACCCAAAAAGACCCTATACACTAGACTATGTAGAGCATATAACAACTGACTTTGTGGAACTTCACGGAGACAGACTATATAAAGACGACCCCTCAGTGGTTGCCGGTCTGTGTAAAATAGATGGTAAAAAAGTGATGATCATAGGTCATCAAAAGGGGCGTGAAGTGGAGGAGAAAATCCACAGAAACTTCGGCATGGCAAACCCAGAAGGGTACAGAAAGGCTCTGAGACTAATGAAGATGGCGGAGAGATTTAATCTGCCTATAGTTACCCTCATAGACACGCCTGGGGCCTATCCTGGAATCGAGGCTGAAAAACATGGGCAGGGGGAAGCCATTGCCAGAAATCTATTGGAGATGGCTGGACTGAAGGTACCTATAACTGCCATTGTAATAGGAGAAGGCGGAAGTGGAGGGGCCCTCGCCTTTGGAGTGGCTGACAGGGTCTATATGTGTGAAAACTCCATATACTCTGTAATATCTCCAGAGGGCTGTGCAGCAATATTGTTTAAAGATGCTGCCAAGGCACCTGAGGCTGCCAAAAGTCTCAGAGTATCTGCAGACAGCGTGTTAGAACTAGGAATAATAGATGGCATCATTCCAGAACCTGTAGGAGGTGCCCACAGGAACTATAATGAGATGACAGAAAATGTAAAAAAACAGATCCTCGGTGCCATCTCTGAACTTCAGGAAAAAAGTGTAGAGGAACTTCTGGAAAATAGATATGATAAATTCAGAAAAATGGGTGCATTTTCTGAAACAACCTTATAATAGATAAAGCAAGATACTGGGGGGGTAATATGCAGCATAGATTTTTTATAGCACCTATGAGTCTAATGGGTGCAGGATGTTTGAAACAAGCAGGCAAGGAGATAAAAAAACTCAACTTAAAAAAGGCGATAGTTGTTACTTGCAAGTCGATATTGGAAAGTGAAATTATTACTCAGTTGAAAGATATGCTAAATGAAAATGAGATAGATTATGTAATTTATGATAAAACCAAGGCCCGTCCTGATATGAGTGATATTCTCACAGGGGTGGATATACTAAAAAAGGAAAATTGTGATTTTATAATCTCCTTTGGAGGAAACTCTACAAGAAACTGTGCCAAGGGGATGTCTCTCATGCTTCGTTGCAAGGACGGGGTATGTAAAAGTGAAGAGAGTCTGCCATTGGTAGCTATAAATGTAACCTCCTTTATGACTGGGGAGGTCCCGATATTTACTCAAAAAAATAAAAACAAAGATGAAAAAATCCTCATAGACAGAAGCACCACTCCTGTTATAACGGTGACAGATTCTGACCTTTTAAAAGGAATTTCCAATAAGATAATGGGAGCCATAGGTATAGATGCCTTAAGGCACGCAGTAGAGGCCTATCTTTCTGATGCGGCCACACCTATGACTGATGCATGTGCTTTTCAGGCCATTAAAATATTATTTTCCAATCTTGAAAATATAATCGATAAGGACAGTATAGAGGATGATGAGAGAGAGCAGATAACCTATGGAAATTATATGGCGGGGATCTCCTATAACAACACTGTTTTAGGTCATATATATTCTATGGAGGAGAAAAATTATCACGAGGAGAATATTCAGCAGGAAAAAGATAGGGTTTTTATATCTGAAACACAGGGGTTTTCCTCAGATAAAATTTTTAAAAAGATGATGGAAGTGGCCTTTGCAATGGGAAGTAATATAAAAGATATTGATGAAGACAGTGCTATGGGTTTTGTGATGGATGAGATAAAAAGACTCTCTGACAAGGTGGGTATACCCTGCGGTATGAGTAAAGACGAGAGGGTTATATTTGGTAAGGGAAGATTATAGAATAAAAAATAGCTGACACTGTCAGCTATTTTTTATTCTATAAATTCTTTTAAAAATTCTCCGTACCCCTCTTTTTCCATCTCTTCTCTCGGGATAAAACGAAGTGATGCAGAGTTTAGACAATAGCGGAGACCTGTAGGCGGTGGACCATCTTTGAATAGATGTCCCAGGTGTGAATCTCCATATCTGCTCCGAACCTCTGTTCTTATCATGAAAAGAGAAAAATCTCTCTTGGTGACTACGTTTTCATCTACAAGAGGTTTCGTGAAGCTAGGCCAGCCTGTGCCTGACTTATATTTATCCTTAGAAGAAAAAAGAGGTTCTCCTGAAACGAGGTCTACATAGATCCCCTCTCTTTCGTTGTCCCAGTATTCATTATCAAATGGTCTTTCTGTCCCGTTTTTCTGAGTAACCTTATACTGCAGATCGGTGAGGGTTTTTTTTAGTTCTGAGTCTTTGGGCTTCTCAAAAGATGAAAAATCCTTGGAAAAAGCAAGAGTTGAAAAAATAAGAAATAATAAAGCAAATAAGTGGTTCATAATATCGCCTCCTAAATATAACATACGAAAAAAGGGAGAAAACTCCTCCCTTTAATTGTCTGCTATTTTCTCTTGGAAACAAAGTAAACTGCACCTGCAGCGGCTAAGGCACCAAATCCAAATAATAAACCTTTAGAGGATTTTTCCTCTGCAGGGGCAACTGGTTCCTCTTCCATAGCAACCTCTTCAACAGCTTTTGAAGTAGCCTCATCTTCCATGATCTGTTCATCTACTGTTTCCTCCACGATGGCATCGATACTGTCAGCCGTAGGTTCAACCACAGCCATCTTTGTCATTTCATCGGAAGAATCCTCCATCTGGGCAGCAGCGGCGGCTTTCATCTCGGCTGCTTCCATTTCGGCAGCCTTCATCCTGGCGGCTTCCATCTCAGCTGCTTCCATCTCAGCTGCCTTCATCCTGGCGGCTTCTATTTTGGCTGCCTCGATTCTAGCAGCCTCAATCTTAGCAGCCTCCATTCTGGCGGCTTCCATACGTGCAGCCTCCATTTTGGCTGCTTCTAGCTTCTCTGCCTCTAGGCTAGAGATATCCTCTTGGACCATAGCAGTTTCAGTCTTTGCAACAATATCCTCTTTAGGATCGGCTTTTGAACATCCAATTATTAAAATAGACAGAGTTAAAAGCAAGGCAATTTTTTTCATGATTGGCTCCTCCCTTAAAAATTTTTCTCTAAAGAATTACATAGAGGCTTCTACTATCTATATTATCTCATAGACAATAAAATCCTTTTGATTTTATTCTATTCTAACATTTTTTTATTGGAGAAGTAACTAAAAAAAAGAATATTTAATTAGAAAATATCAATATAATGCGATATAATATACCAAAGATAGATGAAGATCCTTTTAAAATTTATTTTAAAAGATAAGATAGAGAAGTTTTTTTGAAGGAGGAAATCAATGGCTACTAAATCCCTTGAAAGATTGATAGATGAATTTAATAAACTTCCTGGTATAGGAAGAAAAAGTGCAACCAGGCTTGCATTTCATGTGTTGGAGATGGATGAGATAGAGGTAAACCGTTTTGCAGAAGCTATAAAAAATGTGAAGTCTTCAGTGAAAAAATGTGTAATTTGTGGGAATTTCGGCGAAGAGGAAACCTGCGACGTGTGCCAAGATGAGTACAGAAGCAATGAGATAATCTGTGTGGTAGAGGACACCAGAGATATAGTTTCCTTTGAGAAGGCTAAAAAGTATAGGGGGAGATACCATGTTTTAAACGGCAAAATAGATCCTCTAAACGGTATGACTCCAGATAAGCTGAATATAAAATCTCTGGTGAAGAGGGTGGCAGCCGGGGATGTAAAGGAGGTTATACTTGCTACGAACCCTGACCTAGAGGGGGAGACTACGGCAATGTATCTGACCAATCTTCTAAAGCCCTTTGGAATCAAGGTCACTAAAATAGCCAGTGGAATTCCCATAGGGGGAAACATAGAATTTTCAGATACAGCTACCATATCAAAGGCACTAGAGGGAAGACAGGAAGTTTAAAATATTGTTACTTTTCTCTTGAAAGAAGTTTAAGGAAACTCTGGAAAAATTTTCCAGAGTCGAGAGATATAGTTACAGAAATCTGTTCCTTATCTCTCAGAAAAGTTCAAGCCTGTGAAACTCTCTCTAGTCTCAGTGTCCATTCGTGATAAAATCTTTTAATCTTTCTCTGTGAAACTCTCTTCTTGTCTCTGAGTCCTCTGTGGCCAAGAGGCTTTTTTTATTCGTGTTAATATTTCTAATCTTTTATCAGTGTCCATTCGTGACAAAATCTTTTAATCTTTCTCTGTGAAACTCTCTTCTTGTCTCTGAGTCCTCTGTGGCCAAGAGGCTTTTTTTATTCGTGTTAATATTTCTAATCTTTTATTAGTGTCCATTCGTGACAAAATCTTTTAATCTTTCTCTGTGAAACTCTCTTCTTGTCTCTGAGTCCTCTGTGGCCAAGAGGTTTTTTTTATTCGTGTTAATATTTCTAATCTTTTATCAGTGTCCATTCGTGACAAAATCTTTTGACCTTATTATTTTAGCCACTCAGTTATCTACATACCTCCTCTAAAGGGGTGTACTGAAGGTCTAGATCTTTTGCCACCTGTTCATAGACAAGTTTTCCGCCGATTACATTGATTCCACTGATTAATTCAGGATATTTTTTGCAGGCCTGATGGATATCCATGCCTGCTAGGGCTCTGGCATATTTCAGAGTGGCATTGTTAAGTGCATAGGTAGAAGTTCTGGCAAAGGCACCGGGCATGTTTGCCACACAGTAATGAAGGACATCGTCAACGAAGAAGATAGGTTCTGCATGTGTTGTGGCCTTAGAGGTCTCAAAACACCCTCCCTGGTCGATGGCCACATCAACTAAAACAGTTCCAGGCTGCATTTTTTTGATATGCCCTCTGGTCACAAGCTTTGGAGCCTTGGCACCTGGGATGAGTACAGTACCGATGACAAGGTCGGCACTTATAACTGCCTCCTCAATATTGTGGGAGTTGGAATAGATGGTTTTTATCTTGTTTCCGTAAATATCATCTAAGTATCTTAATTTATGAATATCAAGGTCTAAGATGGTGCAGTCAGCCCCTAAACCTACTGCCATCTGAAGGGCATTTTGTCCTGCCACTCCAGCCCCTATAATCACACATTTTGCTCTCTTAGTACCGGGAACCCCTCCTATGAGGACCCCCTTTCCCCCTTGGTTTTCCTGAAGATAAAAGGCTCCCATCTGGGTTGCCATTCTTCCTGCTACTTCTGACATAGGTGCAAGCAGGGGAATTGATCCGTCTTCTAAAACTATGGTTTCATAGGCGATGCATGTGGCTCC
Organism: uncultured Ilyobacter sp.; assembly: GCF_963668515.1. Lineage (NCBI taxonomy): Bacteria > Fusobacteriati > Fusobacteriota > Fusobacteriia > Fusobacteriales > Fusobacteriaceae > Ilyobacter > uncultured Ilyobacter sp. Next base: position 442,962 of record NZ_OY764864.1, read on the forward strand.
TGAGGACATGAGACCCTCTGTCTGAGGCTTGTCCGCAGCTAAGTGAAGGTAAGTGTATAAAAGGTGGTGCGGCTTTAGACAGGCTATCTCCCTAGGCTGAGGTTCCTTTACCTTTATGATCATATCTGCAGTTTCAAATACATCTTCTAAAGAATCGAGCATCTTTGCTCCCGCCCCGATATACTCTTCATCAGATATACCCACCCCTATACCTGCATTGGTTTCAATAAATAACTGGTGACCGTCAGCCACAAGCTGAGCCACCGATGCAGGAATGAGACCTACTCTGTTTTCGTTGTTTTTAATCTCTTTAGGTACACCTATTTTCATTTTAATCCCCCCTTCAACATGATTATCCTATTATTTTATGTATACAACTATGTTGTATTAAAATCAACTTTATAAATAATAAATATTTTTTTAATTAAAAGAACCCAAGTTGCTACTTAAAAAAAATTATTATAAATTACTGAATTTATCTGAATATTAAAATCAAAAGATTTTGTCACGAATGGACACTAATAAAAGATAGGGAAATTAACACGAATAAAGACAAGACCTTTTGCTCACAGAGGACGCAGAGAAAAAAAGGGAGTTTCACTGAGAAGATCGATATTAGAGTCAAAAGATTTTGTCACGAATGAAAATCAATAAAAGACAGAAAAATTAACACGAATAAGGACACAACCTCTTGAACACAGAGGGCACAAAGAAAAAGAATGAGTCTTACAGAGTTAAAGCCAAAACTATAAATACCTTCTTTTGCGAGAGGTTTTTATCTCTTTTCCCTTGCCATTGATAAAATCAGCGTTAAGAATAACCGCAGTGAAATCCTTAGAAAAAATCGACTGTTTGAGCGTAGCGAGTTTCGAGTTTTTCTTGGATTTTCAAGGTTATTTAGCTGATTTTTCATAGGCTTGAACTTTTGGTTACTTTTCTTTCAAGAGAAAAGTAACGAATCCCGATAAATTCAATACTTTAATTTAATAAAGGTAGCAACTTAGGTTAAAATAGTATTTTTTTAGGAAACAATTTGTCCAAAGTATAGGTATTTTATATGAAGTTATGCTAGGCGGTATAAAATTTTATTTTTTCATAAGAAGATGCTTTTATTTGTGAGAAGAAAGGTAAAATGATATAATTGATTCAAGTTAGAATTTGAGATAAATATTAATAAATTACTGAATATATCAGGATACTAGAATCAAAAGATTTCATCACGAATGAACACCAATGAAAGATAAAAAATATTATCACGAATAAGGACAAGACCTTTTGCTCACAGGGGACACAGAGAAAAGAAGGAGTTGCACTGAGAAGAGCGATAATAGAGTCAAAAGATTTTGTCACGAATAAACACTAATAAAAGAGGGGAAAATTAACACGAATAAGGACACAACCTGTTGAACACAGAGGACACAGAGAAAAAAATAAAGTTCCACAGAGAGAAAATAAAAATTTTAAATTTTTAGACTACTTTTCCCCTTTAAAAAATTCCGTTAAGAAATCACCTTTTCTGAAATCCACTTTCTTTGAAATAAGGGGGCTTTGCCGACTATATTTCAAGCAAAAGTTAGTTCAGAAATGATTTGACTTAGAAAATAATGAGTGGAACGAGTATATTTTCTAGTTCTTGTAAAATTTATTTTTACAAGTTTCATTAATTTTAATTAGGTGTCTTTTCTTTGGTTACTTTTGCCCTGAACAAAGGGAGGAAATGCCCTTGGGGTACTTTGGATAAGCAAAGAAAGTAACAGAGCTTTTAAATTAAAATAGGTTAAAATTTTATAAAATTAATAAAGAGGTGAACCTATGCTGGATAAAATAGTAATAAAAGGGGCAAGAGAACATAATCTCAAAAATATAAATATAGATATACCCAAAAATAAATTTGTTGTAATAACCGGAGTGAGCGGAAGCGGGAAATCCTCCCTGGCTTTTGACACCATCTACTCTGAAGGACAGAGAAGGTATGTAGAAAGCCTCTCTGCCTATGCCAGACAGTTTATCGGACAGATGCAAAAACCAGATGTGGACAGTATAGAGGGGCTGTCACCTGCCATATCCATAGAACAGAAGACCACCAATAAGAACCCGAGATCTATAGTGGGGACAATGACAGAGGTCTATGACTATATGAGGCTTCTCTTTGCCCATGTGGGAACTGCCCACTGCCCCATCTGCGGGGAAAAGGTGGAAAAGCAGAGTATAGAGGAGATGGTAGACAGCATCCTCCTGAGGTTTCAAGAGGGAGCCAAGATAATACTCATGTCACCCCTTGTAAAGGAGAAAAAAGGAACTCATAAGAATCTTTTTATCAACCTGCAGAAAAAGGGATTTGTGAGGGTCAGAGTAAACGGAGAGGTGCTGCATCTAGAGGATGAGATAGATCTAGATAAGAATAAAAAGCACACCATAGAGGTGGTGGTAGACAGGGTCGTTCTGAAAAAAGAGGACAAGGATTTCATAAGCAGATTCACCCAGTCAGTAGAAGCATCTACAGAACTTTCCGGAGGAAGGGTGGTACTCAGTATAGGGGGGGAAGATTACAGCTACAGTGAAAATTTTGTCTGCCCAAATCATGAGGAAGTGAGTATACCGGATATAAATCCGAGACTTTTTTCCTTTAATGCACCTTACGGAGCCTGCCCCGAATGCAACGGCCTGGGGAAAAAACTGGAAGTAGATGAGAACAGGCTCATCGAAGATGAAAATCTATCCCTGAATAACGGCGGAATATATATCCCAGGAGCGGCGTCTAGGAAAGGCTATAGCTGGGCTGTTTTTCAGTCTATGGCAAGAGCCTTTGATATAGACCTGGATAAGCCTGTGAAAGAACTTTCTAAAAGGGAACTTGATATAGTGTTTTACGGTGTAGTGGGAAAGAGTTTCAGGGTAGATTACAAGGGAAGAGATTTCCAATATCACGGAATGAAAGAGTATGAAGGGGCCATCAAAAATCTAGAGAGAAGATATTATGAGACTGCCTCTGACTCCATGAAGGAAGAAATAGAAAATAGGTACATGATAGAGAAAATATGCAAGGTGTGTAATGGGAAAAGGCTCAAGCCTGAAGTCTTGGGAGTTACGATAAATGAAAAAAATATCATGGAAATATGTTTTGTAAGTGTAAAGGAAGCCTTGAAATTTTTTCAGAATCTCAAGCTAAGTCCAAAGGAGGAGATGATAGCCAAGGAGATACTAAAAGAGATCAGGGAGAGGCTCTCTTTTATGATAAATGTAGGGCTAGATTATTTGAGTCTTGCAAGGGAGACCAAGACACTTTCCGGGGGAGAATCCCAGAGAATAAGGCTTGCCACTCAGATAGGGTCTGGTCTCACAGGGGTGCTCTACGTATTAGATGAGCCAAGTATCGGCCTCCATCAGAGAGACAACAATAAACTCCTCACCACATTAAACAGGCTGAAAGACCTAGGGAACACCCTTATTGTGGTAGAACATGATGAAGATACGATGTTCCAGGCCGATTATATATTTGATTTGGGTCCCGGGGCAGGAAGGTTCGGGGGAGAGATCGTAGCCAAGGGAACTCCCAAGCAGATCATGAGATCAAAAAAATCTCTAACTGGAAAATATCTCAATAAAAACATCAAAATAGAGACCCCTGAAAAAAGAAGAAAATGGAAGAAGAGTATAAAACTACTGGGAGCTTCGGGAAATAACCTGAAAAATGTAGATGTGGAAATACCATTGGGAGTAATGACTCTGGTAACAGGGGTCAGTGGAAGCGGTAAATCCACCCTTATAAATCAGACTCTGTTTCCTCTGCTGTTTAATATGCTAAATAAGGGGAAATTATATCCCCTTGAAAACAAGGGAATAAAAGGGGTAGAAAAGCTAGACAAGGTTATAGATATAGATCAGAGTCCTATAGGTAGGACACCTAGGTCAAACCCGGCAACTTACACTAAAATTTTTGACGACATAAGAAACCTTTTTGCAGAAACAAAAGAATCTAAGATCCGTGGATATAAAAAGGGAAGATTTTCCTTCAATGTAAGAGGTGGAAGATGTGAAGCCTGCCAGGGAGCCGGGATAATAAAAATAGAGATGAACTTTCTCCCAGATGTATATGTAGAGTGTGAAGTCTGCAAGGGAAAAAGATATAACAGGGAGACCCTAGAAGTAAGTTATAAGGGAAAGAATATATCTGATGTGCTGGGAATGAGTGTAGGGGAAGCCTATGAATTTTTTGAGAAGATACCGGCTCTTGAGAGAAAACTAAGAGTCTTGATGGAGGTGGGTTTAGATTATATAAAACTGGGACAGCCTGCCACCACTCTGTCTGGGGGAGAAGCTCAGAGGATAAAACTTGCCACAGAGCTCTCAAAAGTGGCGAGGGGTCACACTGTCTATATTCTAGACGAGCCTACAACAGGGCTTCATTTTGAGGATATCAGAAAACTCCTTGAGGTACTCAATAGACTGGTGGATAAGGGAAATACAGTAATTGTAATCGAACATAATCTCGATGTGATCAAAACAGCAGATCATATAATCGATATAGGACCTGAGGGTGGAGATGAAGGTGGAAAGATAATAGCGGTGGGAACACCTGAGCAAATGATCGAGATAGAAGAAAGTTATACAGGGCATTATCTGAAAAAAGTAATGGACTAGATTTTATTTTTAGAGGTGAATATAAATATATGGATAATAGAGGGATAGGGGTTTTTGATTCTGGATTCGGGGGCCTTACAGTTGTAAAAGAGATAAAAAAAGTACTTCCTGGGGAAAAGATATATTATTTCGGAGATACGGCGAGACTGCCCTATGGTTCAAAATCAAAGGAAAATATAATTCATTATTCCCTGGAGATAGCTGAATTTCTAAAAACTAAAGATATAAAAGCCCTGGTGGTGGCCTGTAACACGGCATCTGCCTTTGCCTTGGAGGAGCTTAAAAAGCACTGCGTCTTTCCTGTGATAGGGGTTATAGAGGCAGGGAGCAGAAGGGCTCTAGGAATTACTAGAAACGGTAAAGTAGGGGTCATAGGTACAAAGGGGACTGTGTCTAGTGGCGTCTATAACAGGTCCTTGTCTAGAGGAAGGGATGGTATAGAGGTCTACTCTAAACCCTGCCCATTATTTGTGCCCCTTGTGGAAGAGGGGATGATACAGGACGAGATTACGGAGATAATGATAGACAGATATCTAGGAGAGTTTAAAAACAGGGTTGATTCTCTTATCATGGGATGCACACACTATCCCCTTCTAGAAGAGGAGATAAAAAAATATTTTGAAAACCATGAGCTGGAAGTTGTAAATCCCGCTGTGGAAACGGCCCTTGAGCTAGAAAAACTATTGGCAGACAAAAATCTTGTCTCAAAGAAAAGCAAGGGGGAGATAGAGTTTTATGTCAGTGATTCTCCCCATCACTTCAGGGAGCTAGGTGAGATGTTTTTGGGAGAAAAGATAGACAGGGTGGAAAAAATAAATATAGAAGATTATTGGAGAGGATAAAATGTTTGAATATCTCAAGGGTGAATTGTCGTTAAAAAAACTGGAATATGCAGTCATAGATGTAAACGGAATAGGATACAAGGTGAATATCTCTCTAAAGACCTATGAAAAGCTGGTTTTGGGAGAAGAAACAAAACTCTATATATATAACTATATAAGAGAGGATATGTTTAAACTTATAGGCTTTGCAGAGGAGAAAGAGAGGAATTTATTTGAAATCCTAATAAATGTCAACGGTATAGGGGTTTCTCTTGCCCTAGCTATACTTTCCACCTTTGATGTAGAGGGGATGAGGGATATTGTATTCAGAGAAGATGTGAAACTTCTGACCAAGGTCCCAAAACTGGGGATAAAAAAGGCACAGAAATTGATAGTGGATGTAAAGGACAAGCTGAAAGGACTGCAGCTGGGAGAAGGGGCAGCCGGAAGCAGTTCTTTAAAAAATCACCAGATAGAGGAAGAACTGTATATGGCCTTGGAATCTCTGGGCTATAGTCAGAAGGATATAGAGAAATTAGTTACAAGGGAAGAGATTATGGCTTATGAAGGTATAGAGGCGGCAATAAAGGATGTTCTCAGAAAGATACAGAGCAAACTTTAGCGTGGATAAATTTTCAAACCCCCAGTGTAAAGGAAATTCAAGTTAAAAGAGTAAAATACAGAAAAGGTATTTTAGGTAAAATTTCTGAACACTACCAAAAGGGGTGGAATAATTATGAAGGTTATAATTTTAGCCGGAGGATGTGGAACAAGATTGTGGCCTCTTAGCAGAGATAACTATCCAAAACAATTTATAAAAATAAAAACCGAAGAGCCCTCTCTTTTTCAGGAGACCTTTGAAAGAAGTCTTCTGATAGCAGAGATTCACGATATCTATGTAGTCACCAATGAAAAATACAAATTTCTGGTAATGGGTGCCATAGAGGAATTGGGATATGAATACAATGAATCGAATATTTTTGTAGAGCCTGAGGCAAAGAATACCCTTCCGGCCATCTATGCCGGAGTACATGGAGCTTCTAAAGGTAGTGACAGCACATTTGTGGTGTTTCCCTCTGATCACAGGATATTGAGATCCGATGAATTTTCAGATATTATTAAGGCCTCAGAAAACCTGGCAGAGGAGCATATAATAACCTTTGGAATCAAACCTGACGGCCCGAATACTGGATATGGGTATATATCTCCTGCAGAGAAAAAATTAAACGGATATATTGTAGAGGAATTTCATGAGAAGCCAGATTATGAGACTGCTCTATCCTATATTGAAAAAGGGTATTTCTGGAACAGCGGGATATTTATGTTTAATTCAGGAGTTTTTACAAATGAAGTTAAAATCCATGCCCAAAATATTTATGAGGCATTTGATACCAGTACAGACATGAAAGAGGCTTTTTCAAAGATTGAGACCAAGGTCTCTATGGATTATGGGATAATGGAAAAGAGCAGCAAGATAGCTGTTGTTCCTGTGGATATAGGATGGAATGATTTAGGGAGCTTTGATGCCTTTTATGATGTCTACAAGAGAGATGAGAATGATAATATTGTAGAGGCTGAAAATATTGTTATTGATTCAAAAAATAATTATATATATTCTGAAAGTGGAAAACTTGTTGCATCTATCGGAGTTGAAGACCTGATAATAGTTGATAACAGAGATGCTCTGTTGGTATGCAAAAAAGAGCAGTCACAAAAAGTAAAACAGGTAGTGGAAACTTTAAATTACAGAAATGATCTGAGGTCTCAGTACCATGTGAAAGAATACAGGCCCTGGGGACATTCTAAAGTTTTGGAGGAGGAGAAAAATTCATTTAAAATAAACAGAATAGTTGTAGGGGTTGGAAAAAAACTGAGTTATCAAGTCCACTACCACAGAAGTGAGCACTGGATAGTTGTGAGGGGTATGGCTAAGGTAATTATTGAAAATAAAGAAAAACTTGTTTCTGCAGGGGAGAGTATATTCATAAAGCCTGGAGAAAAGCATAAGCTTGAAAATCCCGGGAAAGTTCCTTTAGAGATTATAGAGGTGCAGATGGGAGAATACCTCGAAAATGATGATATCATTAGATTTGAAGATTAAAGATAGAAAGTAATTTTCCATAAGGAACTAACTTAAATTGACCTTTCATTTCAGATTAAAGTATTGAATTTATCGGGATTCGTTACTTTTCTCTTGAAAGAAAAGTAACCAAAAGTTCAAGCCTATGAAAAATCAGCTAAATAACCTTGAAAATCCAAGAAAAACTCGAAACTCGCTCTGCTCAAACAGTCGATTTTTTCTAAGGATTTCACTGCGGTTATTCTTAACGCTGATTTTGTCAATGGCAAGGGAAAAGGAATAAAAAACCTCTCGCAAAAAAAACATTTATAGTTTTGCTTTTAATTCTGTGAAACTCCCTCTTTTTCTCTGCGTCCTCTGTGGCCAAAAGATTTTATCCTTATTCGTGTTAATTTCCCTATCTTTTATTGGTGTTCATTCGTGACAAAATCTTTTGACTTTAATATCGCCCTCCTCCGTGATACTCTCTTCTTTTCTCTGTGACCAAAAGATTTTGTTATTATTCGTGTTAATTTCCCTATCTTTTATTGGTGTTCATTCGTGACAAAATCTTTTGACTTTAATATCGCCCTCCTCCGTGATACTCTCTTCTTTTCTCTGTGACCAAAAGCTTTTGTCCTTATTCGTGTTAATTTCCCTATCTTTTATTGGTGTCCATTCGTGACAAAATCTTTTGATTTTAATATTCAGATAAATTCAGTAATTTACGAGAATTTGTTTCAACTAGCAACTTGAGTTAAATTATATGAAAAGATAAAAGGAAAGGTGAACAGTTGTCTAAATATAATTCATAACACGATGATACTTAAAGGGAGTGAGGACTGTGAGGAAAATATATGTATTAGACACCAATGTACTGATTCATGATCCAAGGGCAATATTTAATTTCGTTGACAATGAAGTAGTAGTTCCTATATCCGTTATAGAGGAAATAGACAAACTTAAGAGAGATCCGACAACAGGGGCACAGGCTAGAATAACCTCTAGGGTTATTGATAAAATAAGAGAAAAAGGCTCTCTTTCCAAGGGGGTAGAGTTAGAAAATGATATATTTTTTAAGGTGGAAATAGGATACGGAACCATCAAACTGCCCGAATTTATGCATAAAGAACTGGTAGATAATAAGATACTGGCAGTTACCCTGGGGATAAAAGAGGAAAACCCAGATAAAAAAGTCGTGATAGTAACCAAAGATATAAATATGAGGATAAAGGGAGATGCCCTCGGTTTAGAGGTAGAGGATTATGAGACAGATAAGGTCAATTATTCCGAACTCTATGAGGGAAGTTATGAGATAGATGTATCTGAGGAAGCATTTAAAACTTTTGAAAAAACAGGAAGGGTAAAAATAGAGGATGTACTTTCTAAGGAAAATGAACCGAACTGTTTTTTTAAAATGAAAAATTCTGGAAAGGTAGTTTCTGGAAGGTATTCTAAGACAAAAAAACGTATTGAAAGAATGGCTTTCGCTGATATCAGTGCCTGGGGAGTGAGAGCTAGAAATGATGAACAAGAGTACGCTATGGACCTTCTCATGGACGAAAATATACGGGTTATAACCCTGGTTGGAAGAGCTGGTACAGGGAAGACCCTTCTTGCAGTTGCAACGGGTCTTGAACAGGTAGTTGAAAGAAAAAAATACAAAAAACTTTTTATAGCTCGTCCTATTATACCTATGGGTAAAGACATTGGTTACCTCCCAGGGAGTGAGAAAGAAAAACTAAAACCGTGGATGCAGCCGATATATGATAACATTGATTTCCTTTCTGAAAATAAGGAGGATAAGGCTGGGGAAAAAGTAGTGATGGGTCTAGAATCCATGGGGTTACTGAAAATAGAAGCTCTTACTTATATAAGAGGAAGATCTATACCTGCAGGCTTCATCATAATAGATGAGGCACAGAACCTTACCCCTCTTGAGATAAAAACCATAGTTACAAGGGCAGGAGAAGATACTAAGATAGTCTTTACAGGGGACCCAGACCAGATAGACAGTCCCTATTTGGATGCAAACACAAATGGCCTGACTTATCTTGCGGAAAAATTCCGAATGGTAGATATATCTGGACATATAACCCTTAAAAAGGGTGAAAGATCAGAGCTGGCAGAACTGGCTGCAAAACTTTTATAAAAATAAACTTAAATTTTCATAAAAAAAAAGGCCCAGCCAGATTTTTGGGCCTTTTTTTTTATTAAAATTTTATTATTGACAGATAGGCAAACACAATGTAATATATACTTCATAAATAAAAGCTCAAAAATAAATATAAAGAGTGAATGGTGTTTCTTTGAAATGAAATAAAGTATCCCTTTATTTTAGCAGCGGAGAACCTAATAAGCCAGATTACTTTCATTATTATGCATAATAATATGGGAGGAGTCTGCTTTTTTTTTATAAAAATTTTAAAAACTATACCTGAGGAGAGTGAGATGTATGAAAAAAATTGTTAAGATTCTGGGTGTTTTGGGAATGATTATGACTCTGGCGGCATGTGGTGGAAAAAAAGAGGAGGAAGCTTCTGTAATAAAAATCGGATCAATTTTACCGCTGACAGGAGATATTGCAACCTTTGGAGAGTCCTCTAAAAACGGACTTTTGATTTTACAGGATGAGGTAAATGAAGCTGGGGGAATCAACGGTAAAAAAATTGAGTTTTTATTTGAAGATGACGAAAATAAACCTGCTAGTTCTGCCAGTGTTGCTCAAAAACTTATAAATAATGACAAAGTGGTGGCTATAATAGGTTCCATCTCTAGTAAATGTAGTATCGCAGTGGGGCCTATCGCCACACAAAGTAAAATTCCTATGATAACACCTACCTCTACAAACCCTAAGGTAACTACACAGGGGGGAGAATATGTATTCAGAGCCTGCTTTATAGATCCTTTCCAGGGGAAGATTCTTGCAAAGTTTTCTGCAGAAGACCTGAAAGTAAAAAAAGCTGCTATACTTTATGACGTTGCAAACGATTACAGTAAGGGTCTTGCAGAATTTTTTCAAAAAGGATTTGAAGAAGCTGGGGGAGAGGTCGTGGCAGTAGAGACTTACAATACAGGGGACTCAGACTTTAATGCACAACTTACAAAGATAAGTGCTCTAAAGCCTGAAGTATTATTACTTCCTGACTATTATAATACTGTAGGACTCATAGCAAAACAAGCCAGATCTACAGGAATAGATGCAATATTTTTAGGTGGAGACGGTTGGGATTCTCCAGATTTATTCACCGTAGGTGGAGATGCAATAGACGGAGGATACTTTACAAATCACTACTCTCCAGAAGATACCTCTCCTGAAGTTGTTGCATTTAAAGAGGCTTATGAAAAAAGATTCAACTCTGTACCAAGTGCTTTCTCGGCTCTATCTTATGATGCTGGTAAAATACTTGTAGCTGCAATAGAAAAAACGGGCTCTACAGATGGAGAAAAAATAAAAGAGGCTCTAAAAGCTACGGATATAACTGCTGTATCAGGTAGGGTAAAATATGATGAAGACAGAAATCCTATCAAGGGAGCAGTAATACTAAAAACTGAAGCTGGTCAACAGAAGTTCTTTAAGAAAATTAACATTGACTAATCTAAAGTTATTATATAAGAATGAAAAAAAGGCGACCTTTCTGGTTTTAATACATAGAAAGGTCGCCAAAATAATTAGTTTCACACAGGTCAAATCAATTAATTAAAGATAAGATTTATTTATGTACTGGATTTGTGTAATTTTATATATGAAAATTAAACTCTGATTAAAATCTCTAAAGAAAATAATTAAATTATAGTGAGATTACATGATTCAAGTAAAAATAAGATTAAAATAATTTAAGAATGAGGTGAAATTATGGAAATGATACAACAGCTTCTAAATGGTTTGGCTTTGGGTAGTGTCTATGCCTTGATAGCCATAGGGTACACCATGGTTTACGGGATAATAAAACTGATAAATTTTGCTCACGGGGATATATACATGGCTGGGGCATATTTTGGGTATGTGGCGGTAGCAAGGCTTAATCTAGGGTTTATACCGGCTCTGATATTGGCAATGACTCTGAGTGCCCTACTTGGAATCATAATAGAAAAGGTTGCCTATAAACGCCTCAGAAATTCTCCTAGAATAACACTTCTTATAACGGCAATAGGTATGTCCTTACTTCTTGAGAATAGTTTTAGGCTGATATTCGGGCCAAATCCCAAGCCTTTTCCGGAACTGCTGAAAACAAAGATATTTCATTTTGGATCTCTTCGTATAAACAATATACAGCTTATAATATTTACAGTATCCATAGTGCTTGTTATTATCCTTGAATACATCGTATTTAAGACAAAAACTGGTAAGGCCATGAGAGCTTCTTCCTATGATATAGAGGCTGCAAAGCTTATGGGAATAAATGTAGACAAAATAATATCGCTGACTTTTGCAATAGGATCAGCTCTTGCAGGTGCAGGAGGGATACTGGTGGGGATAGCCTATCCAAGAATAGAACCTTATATGGGTATAATGCCTGGACTAAAGGCTTTCGTAGCAGCAGTTCTAGGTGGTATAGGGGTGTTGCCAGGGGCGATGCTCGGAGGCCTGGTGATGGGTGTAGCCGAGACATTTACAAAGGCATTTATTTCTACGAAGCTTTCTGATGCCATTATTTTCAGTATATTGATAGTGGTACTTATTGTAAAGCCAGACGGGCTTTTAGGAAAGCAAATCAAAGAGAAGGTGTAGGTGGACGATGAAAAAATTAAAGAATTTAAAATTCATTTTGGGTATGGTGGCTATTTCAGTTTACAGTATTTTCTTCTTGCTTATTCAAACAGGAGTTTTAAACCCCTATTATGGCCAAATACTTATTGTGTTGGGAATAAATATAATATTAGCAGTAAGCTTGAACCTCGTAATAGGATTTACAGGGCAGCTGGCTCTAGGACACGCAGGGTTTATGTCTATAGGGGGATATACGGCGGCCATAATGAGTCTAAACTATAATCTTCCATTTTTTGCCTCCCTTATTGTAGGGGGAGTGGTTTCTGCAGTCATCGGATTCTTAATAGGGATGCCTATACTGAGACTAAAGGGGGATTATCTTGCTATCACAACTTTGGGTTTTGGAGAGATAATAAGAGTAGCCGTGGTAAATATGGACTTTCTAGGAGGTCCTAGAGGTCTTGCTGGAATTCCAAAGAAGACGAATTTTACTTGGGTTTATTTTATAACTCTCTTTACTGTGATAATCATTTATAACATAATAAGGTCTCCCTATGGAAGAGCCATGCTTTCCATAAGGGAAGATGAGATAGCATCTGAATCTATGGGTATAAACACTACGAAATATAAGATGATGGCCTTTGTAATAGCATCCTTTTTTGCCGGAATAGCGGGAGGATTGTACGCTCATCAGTTTATGTTTTTAGATCCCAAATCTTTTGATTTCCTAAAGTCCTTTGAAATATTGACATTTGTTGTTTTCGGTGGAATGGGAAGTCTTTCTGGAAGTTTGATGGCTACAACTGTTCTCACATACCTTCCTGAAGTTTTGAGAACATTCGCTGAATACAGAATGATAATTTACGCAGCATCCCTTGTAATGTTAATGCTCTTTAGACCTCAGGGTATAATGGGTAATAAAGAGATAAATTTTAAATCCATAAAAGAATTTATTTTATGCAAATTATTGGGGAAATGTAAAAAAAAAGGAGGTGCTTATAATGCCACTACTGAAGGCCAATAATCTTACGATGCAGTTTGGGGGTATAACTGCTGTTTCAGATTTTTCTATAGAGGTCGGAGAAAATGAACTCATGGGTCTCATCGGGCCTAACGGTGCTGGAAAGACGACGGTTTTCAATATGCTGACAGGAGTTTATAAACCTACCAAGGGTGATATCAATTTTGCAGGTGAAGATATTACTGGACTTAAACCTTATGATATAACCAGAAAAAAGACAGCGAGGACATTTCAGAATGTAAGGCTTTTTAAGGACCTATCTGTTATAGACAATGTAAAAATATCTCTGACGTATCAGATAAAACTGGGTCTTTTTGAATGTATACTAAGGACTCCTAAATATTACAGGGTAGAAAAAGAGATAGAAGAAAAAGCCATGAAGATCCTCGAGATTTTTAAGCTTGAGAGTAAGTCAGAAGAATATGCTAAAAATCTTCCCTATGGAGAACAACGTAGGTTAGAGATAGCAAGGGCACTGGCAGCCTCACCAAAACTTCTTTTACTAGATGAGCCGGCGGCTGGAATGAACCCCCAAGAAACCCAAGAACTTATGAAACTGATTACTTGGATAAAAGAAGAGTTTAAAATAGCTATTTTACTTATAGAACACGATATGAAACTCGTAATGGGAATATGTGAAAAGATACTTGTATTAGACTATGGTAAAATTCTCACAGTTGGAACTCCTGACGAGGTAAAGAACAACCCAGAGGTAATAAAAGCATATCTGGGAGAGGAGGGTTAAAATGCTAGAGATAAAAAACTTGAACCTTCACTACGGGATGATACATGCCCTTAGAGATATAAATGTAAAGGTTAATCAAGGGGAGATTGTAACCCTGATAGGGGCCAACGGTGCCGGTAAAAGCTCCACTCTGAGAGCTCTCTCCGGTCTTGAAAAAGCAAGTTCGGGAGAGATATTATTTGAGGGAAAAGATATCTCAAAAAGTCCCGCAAATGAAATAGTGGCCATGGGAATGTCTCATGTACCAGAGGGAAGAAGGGTTTTTGCTAACCTGACTGTATATGAAAATTTGGAATTGGGAGCCTATCTCAGAAAAGATAAAGATGTAAAGAAGGATATTCAGCTGATATTAGATAAATTTCCAAGGCTTAGAGAAAGACTTTATCAGCGGGCCGGAACATTAAGTGGTGGAGAACAGCAGATGCTCGCCATGGGAAGGGCTCTCATGATAAAACCCAAACTTCTTTTGCTAGATGAACCATCAATGGGACTTGCCCCTATAATCGTAAAAAACATATTTGATATAATACTGGAGATAAATAAAAATGGAACAACAGTCCTCCTAGTAGAACAGAATGCCCATGCCGCCCTGAAGATAGCTCATAAGGCCTATGTACTAGAAACTGGATCTATAGTGTATGAGGGGGATGCAAAATCCCTCCTTGAAGATGATACCATAAGAAGTGCATATCTCGGGGAGTAGCAGATTAGATCAATGTTTATAAAGAGTAAAATAGAGTTTATTTTTATTAATGAGCAAGTAGGAGAGTCCTATAAAGGATAAGAGGGGGATTTATATAACTCTTCTAGATTCTGACTATGGGGCTCTTTTATATTTTAGTGAATGCCTGATAAGTGGTTGCAGAATATCCATTTCCTAAAAAAAAGCTTTAATTTTAAAGGGGTATGTATTATAATGTGTAAGAAAACTAATAGTAATTCAGGAGGAAAAAATGGTAGGATTTCTAACAGCTTTGCTCTTTATCTTTGCTCTATCCCTCATTATTTTGGTGCTGATACAGCCTGACAGAAGTCGTGGTATGTCAGGAAATATGGGGATGGGAGCATCAAATACAGTATTTGGTGTATCTCAAGACGGAGGACCACTTGCAAAGATGACAGAGGTTGTTGCAGCTTTGTTTATTGTAACAGCACTTTTATTATACCTTTTAAAATAAGGTAGAAGGCGTGTTGGTAGCTCAACATGCCTTTTTATTTGCCACTTTTTCCCTGGTTCAAGGATTTATCAGTTAACTTAACCTAAGTTGCTACCTTTATTAAATTAAAGTATTGAATTTATCGGGATTCGTTACTTTTCTCTTGAAAGAAGTTTAAGGAAACTCTGGAAAAATTTTCCAGAGTCGAGAGATATAGTTACAGAAATCTGTTCCTTATCTCTCAGAAAAGTTCAAGAATTTTCAAATGTCTAGGAAGTAGATATTTCTTTTATCACCTTTGTGAGCTACAGTCCTCGGTTCCCTGCGGAACTTATTCTGTAGGACGGCTGAGTGCAGGTTCTTTCCTGTATAAGCCCTGCGACTTGAAAATTCAAAAAACGAAAAATGATATAAACCTAAATAAAAAGCATGTGTACAGTTATTCCTTAATTTTTGACTATTCTTAACGCTGATTTTATCGATAGTACGGGAAAAGGGATAAAAAACCTCTCGCAAAAGAACGCATATATAGTTTGGTTTTAACTCTGTAAAACTCCTGCTTTTTCTCTGCGTCCTCTGTGACCAAAAGGTTTTTTTATTATTCGTGTTAATTTCCCTATCTTTTATTAGTGTCCATTCGTGACAAAATCTTTTGATTCTGATATTAAGATAAATTCAGTAATTTATAATAATTTTTTTTAAGTAGCAACTTGGGTTAACTTATACAATTAATTTTGATATAATAGGGGAAATTTTTTATGAAAAGTTTATTTCACGGAAATTATGACAATATAAGGCCTCTGGCATATCAGATGAGGCCGAAAACACTCTTGGATTATGTGGGACAGGAGGAAATTATAGGGGAAAAAAGTGTCCTCAGAAAACTGATAACCAAGGGTAAGATGATAAACTCCATATTCTTTGGACCCCCTGGGACAGGAAAAACCTCTTTGGCGGAGATAATCGCAGAGGAGCTCAGTTACTCATTTGAAAAGATGAATGCCACAACAGCAAACCTAAGTGACTTTAGGGAAGTGGTAGAAAGAGCAAAAAAAAGAGTGGAACTTGAAAACAGGAGAACATTACTGTTTCTTGACGAGATACACAGGTTTAATAAACTCCAGCAGGATTCACTTCTTCCTTATACAGAGGAAGGGCTCATCGTGTTGGTAGGAGCCACTACAGAAAACCCCTACTACACTCTAAATAATGCCCTGCTTTCAAGATGTATGGTTTTTGAATTTAAAAAACTTGAAGAAAGGCATATAAGGGAACTTGTCAAAAAGGGCTGCAAACGCCTTAATATTCTAGAAAAGCTATCTCCTGAGATGGAGGAGATCATCCTAGAACTTTCCAGGGGAGATGCCAGGGTTGCCCTAAATTATGTGGAGCTTTTTGCAAATACCGCAGAAGACTTGGACGAGAAAGAATTAAAAGAATTATTTAAGAAAAGAAATGATGCCTATCATAAAAAAGAAGATAAATATAATATAGTTTCTGCATTTATAAAGAGTATCAGGGGAAGTGACCCAGATGCCGCTGTATACTGGATGGCTAGAATGCTCTCTGGAGGGGAAGACCCTAGATACATAGCAAGAAGGCTCATGATACTTGCCAGTGAGGATATAGGCATGGCAAACCCAAAGGCTATGCTAATAGCCCATGCAGCAATGGATGCCTCTGAGAAGATAGGAATGCCTGAAGTAAGAATCATCTTGTCACAAGCAGCCATCTACCTTGCCATATCCTCTAAAAGCAACTCTAGTTACGAGGCTGTAAACGCAGCCCTTGAGGATATATCAAAGGGGAAAATAGAAGAGGTTCCAAAACATCTGAAGAATCAGTATGGCGAATTGTACAAATATCCCCACAGTCATCCGGGGAATTTTGTGCAACAAGTCTATAAAAAAGACAGAAAAAAATATTATAATCCCGGAGACAACAAAAATGAGAGGCTTATATCGCAGAAACTTTTAAAGTTGTGGGATGAAAAATAAATTTACTATGAGGTGAATCTATGAAATTACTGAAAGCAGTAAGAGGAACAAAAGATATTTTTGGGGAAGAGGCCTTGAAATATAATCATATAGTCAACACAGCAAAAGAGATATTTGAAGCTTATGGTTATTCCATGATAAAAATACCTATTTTTGAAGAGACGAACCTTTTTAAAAGAGGTATAGGCGAGGGAACAGATGTGGTGGAAAAGGAGATGTATACCTTCACTGACAGAGGTGACAGAAGCATAACCCTAAGACCTGAGGGGACGGCCTCTGTGGTAAGATCCTATTTAGAACATAAGATATACGGTAAGGAAGAGTTTACGAGATATTATTATACAGGGTCTATGTTTAGATATGAGAGACCTCAGGCTGGAAGGCAGAGGGAATTTAATCAGCTTGGTATAGAGGCTCTCGGAGAGGGATCTCCTATTTTAGACGCAGAAGTAATAGCCATGAGCTACACTCTCCTAGAAAAGCTAGGAATTACAGATTTAGAGGTAAATATAAACTCAGTAGGTGGGAATGAATCTAGATCAAAGTACAGAGACACCCTTATAAACTTTTTAATTCCATCAAAAGATGAACTTTGCGAAGACTGCAGGGCGAGATATGAAAGAAACCCCCTGAGAGTTTTAGACTGTAAAAATCCAAAATGTAAAGAGATAACTGAAGAGGCTCCTAGCATAATAGATTCACTGAATCAAGAGGAAAGAGAACACTATGAGTCTGTAAAAAAATATCTTGATATTTTCGGAATCAAATACAGAGAAAATTCGAGACTCGTGAGAGGACTAGACTATTATTCGAGTACAGTATATGAGGTAATCACAAATAAACTTGGGTCTCAGGGAACGGTCCTAGGGGGAGGAAGATATGACAACCTTCTGAAGCAACTAGGAAATAGGGAGATTCCCGCAGTAGGATTTGCTGCTGGAATCGAAAGACTGATGATGCTCCTTGAAGACTACCCGAGAAACAATCCAGAGGTATTTATTGCATGGCTTGGGGAGGACGAGGCAACTTATGCTTTCGGAGTAGCAAAGGCTCTGAGAGACGCAGGGATCAAAACCTGTATCGAGTTTTCAAGCAGATCTCTAAAAGCATCTATGAAAAAAGCTGATAAACTAGGAGTGGAGTATGCCATTATCATAGGTGATGAAGAGATGTCCAATGAGAAGATGGTTCTTAAAAACTTTCAAGAGAGAACACAGGAAACCCTGAGTTTAGAGGATGTTATTAAAAGATTGAAAAAATAGATCGAAATAAAACTAGCAGAGGTGATTTTTAATAATGATATATAGAACACATAACTTAGGTGAACTGAGAAAAGAGGATATAACTAAAAAAGTTACTCTTTCAGGATGGGTTGCCACAAAAAGA
This sequence comes from uncultured Ilyobacter sp., assembly GCF_963668515.1. NCBI lineage: Bacteria > Fusobacteriati > Fusobacteriota > Fusobacteriia > Fusobacteriales > Fusobacteriaceae > Ilyobacter > uncultured Ilyobacter sp. The sequence goes on from NZ_OY764864.1 coordinate 461,500, forward strand.
GATCTTGGAGGACTTACATTTATTGACCTCAGAGACAGGGAGGGAGTTACACAGATAATATTCAACCCTGAAGAGAATGCTGATCTGGCTGAAAAATCTCAGAAAATAAGGACAGAGGCTGTAATAAAAATAACAGGTGAAGTGAGAGAGAGATATAGCAAGAACCCCAACATGCCTACGGGAGATATAGAGGTTTTTGTAGAAGAGTTAGAAATTTTGAATAACTGTGATGTGCTTCCTTTCCAGATATCAGGCGAAGAAAATCTAAGTGAGAATATGAGACTTAAATACAGATATCTTGACTTAAGAAAGCCTAAAATGACAAGAAACCTGAAGATGAGACATAAGATGCTCATGGCGATAAGAAACTACATGGACGAAAAAGGGTTTCTAGATGTGGACACCCCTATACTGACAAAGTCTACTCCTGAAGGGGCAAGAGATTTCCTTGTACCTAGCAGAACCAACGAGGGGGATTTTTATGCCCTTCCTCAATCACCACAATTATTCAAGCAACTTCTCATGATATCTGGAGTGGAGAGGTATTATCAGATCGCAAAATGTTTTAGAGACGAAGATTTGAGGGCAGACAGACAGCCTGAATTTACTCAGCTTGACATTGAGATGTCTTTTGTAGAGATGGAAGATGTGATCAATGAGATAGAGGGACTGGCAAAGAGAGTATTTCAAGGGGTAACAGAGGAGTCTGCAGATTATGAATTCCAGAGAATGGAATATGCTGAGGCAATGGAAAGATTTGGTTCTGACAAACCTGATATCAGATTTGCAGTGGAACTCAAGGAACTTACAGATATAATGAAAAACTGTGGTTTCAAAGCATTTTCAGGAGTTGCTAATTCCGGAGGACTTGTAAAGGCTGTAGTTGCCCCAGGGTCTGCAGAGAATTTTTCAAGAAAAGTCTTGGGAGAATATGAGGATTATGTAAAGACTTACTTTGGTGCCAAAGGACTGGCATGGATAAAGGTAACAGAAGAGGGGATCAACTCTCCAATAGCGAAGTTCTTCTCTGAAGAGGAGACTGCTGCCATACTTGAAAGAACAGGTGCAGTTGCAGGGGATGTAATAATGATACTCGCTGACAGGGCAAAAGTAGTCTATGACGGACTGGGAGCCCTCAGATTAAAGCTTGGAAAAGACCTGGGGCTTATCAATAACGACGAGTACAAATTCCTGTGGATAGTTGATTTCCCTATGTTTGAGTGGAATGAAGAGGAAGAGAGATACAAGGCTCAGCATCACCCTTTTACCTCTATAAAAGCAGAGGATATGGACGCCTTTATGGCCGGAGAGATGGACAAGGTGAGAACCAACTCTTACGATCTTGTGCTAAACGGCTCTGAAATCGGAGGAGGTTCAATCAGAATACACAACCCTGAAGTTCAGGCCAAGGTATTTGAAAGATTGGGACTTTCAGAAGAAGAAGCCCGTGAGAAATTTGGATTCTTTATTGATGCATTTAAATACGGGGCTCCTCCTCATGGAGGGTTGGCCTTCGGAATTGACAGATGGCTTATGGTGATGCTGAAAGAGAGTTCTATAAGAGACGTTATTCCTTTCCCGAAAACAAACAAGGGACAGTGTTTAATGACTGAGGCACCTTCTAAAGTAGGAGAGGGACAGCTGGAGGAACTTTACCTGAAAAGTACTTATATTCCCGTTAAGTAAGAGTTTACAGGTACTGATATTACTGAAATGGATAAAGATTTAACTCTTGCAAAATAAATAATAGAGTGATATAATTGAGTCAAGAAGAGAGGGATACTGGCCTATTTGCTATCTTTCCTTGATGTTTTGGGCCTAAGGTCGTCAAGGGAGTTGGCGCTGTTCGCGGCACAACAGAAAAGTCACGAGGGTACAACGAACCCCTACGGACCCTGTATGTCAGCGTATATCTGACTACCACCTATAAGATATGGCGACCAAAACTATACAGGAGGCGGTAGGCTGGTTACTTTCTTTATGGACTTTAACTATTTAAAGTCCTTTTTTATTTTTTGAAATTTATAGCTACATAAAAGTTGAGGAGGAAATATGATTTTAATAGAGAAGGAGTTAGGGTCCATATTTGAACAGACCATAAGAAATATTTATGGTGAACAAGAGATAAGGCCCATAGATATAGAGGCTGCATCTAACGAGAAGTTTGGAGATTTTCAGACAAACTTTGCCATGGTAAATGCCAAGGTTCTCAAAAGTAATCCTAGAGCCATAGCAGAAAATGTAGTTAACAACCTTGTAGAAAACAATGTAATCGAAAAAATAGAGGTTGCAGGTCCAGGGTTCATAAATATATTTTTAAAAGAGGAGTATCTCGGAGACAGGGTAAGAAAAATATCCACTGAAAAATACGACCTGTCATTTTTAGACACTCACGGGGACGTAATAATCGATTATTCATCTCCTAACATAGCCAAAAGAATGCATATAGGACACTTGAGATCTACCATTATAGGTGATGCTATAAAGAGAATATATAGATACCTAGGCTACAATGTAGTAGCAGACAATCATATAGGGGACTGGGGGACCCAGTTTGGAAAACTAATTATAGGATATAGAAACTGGCTGGACAGGGAAGCTTACAAAGCTAATCCCATAGAGGAATTAGAAAGAGTGTATGTTGAATTTTCTAAAAATGCAGAGGAAAATCCGGAACTTGAAGATCAGGCCAGGGGAGAGCTTAGAAAACTTCATGAGGGAGACGAGGAAAACTACGCATTATGGCAGGAATTCATCAAGGTGTCCTTAGATGAGTATAATAAAGTTTACGGTAGATTAGGTGTAGACTTTGATACTTATTACGGTGAGTCTTATTATCATGACATGATGCCAGCTGTTGTAGAGGAACTTCTAGAGAAAAACATAGCCAGGGAAGATGACGGGGCAAATGTTGTATTTTTTGAAGAAAAGGACAAGCTGCACCCGTGTATAGTCCAAAAGAAAGACGGAGCATTTCTTTATGCAACTTCTGATATCGCAACTGTAAAATTCAGAAAAGAAAATTATGATGTAAATCAGATTATATATGTAACTGACGAGAGACAGCAGGATCACTTCAGGCAGTTTTTCAAGATAACAGATATGCTAGGATGGGAAGTTAAAAAGAGTCATGTTTGGTTTGGAATAATGAGGTTCGCTGAAGGAATATTCTCTTCTAGAAAGGGTAATGTAATAAGACTAGAGCAACTTCTAGACGAGGGGAAGAAGAAAGCCCTAGAAGTTGTAGAGGAAAAGAATCCTACTCTTTCCCCAGAGGAGAAGGCGAATATATCTGAAGTTGTGGGTATAGGGGCTATAAAGTATGCAGATTTGTCTCAAAACAGACAGAGCCCGGTTATATTTGAATGGGATAAAATTTTAAGTTTTGAAGGAAACACCGCTCCTTATCTTCAGTATTCTTACGCAAGAATACAGTCTATCTTGAGAAAAGGTGCAGAAAACAGCAAGGTTTTAAAGGATGATTCTAAAATAATTTTGAAAGAATCAGCAGAAAGATCTCTAATTCTTTATATGAGTCTTTTCCCTAAGACGGTAATGAAGGCTGCAGAGTCTTTTAGACCCAACCTAGTTGCCGACTATCTTTTTGAGCTTTCAAGAAGATTCAACACATTTTACAATTCATGCCCGATATTAAACCAGGAAGATGAGATCTTATATTCAAGACTTCTTATCGCAGACAGAACAGCAAAAGTTCTAAAAGAGGGATTAGACCTTTTAGGAATAGGCACTGTAGACAGAATGTAATTTTAAAAAAGAGGGATATAAAATTATCCCTCTTTTTGTGTGTTTTTTTAAGATGTGGATAAATTACTGAATTTATCTTAATATCAGAATCAAAAGATTTTGTCACGAATGAACACCAATAAAAGATAGGGAAATTAACACGAATAAGGACAAAAGCTTTTGGTCACAGAGAAAAGAAGAGAGTATCACGGAGGAGAGCGATATTAAAGTCAAAAGATTTTATCACAAATGGACACTAATAAAAGATAGGGAAATTAACACGAATAAGGAAAAAAGCTTTTGGTCACAGAGAAAAGAAGAGAGTATCACGGAGGAGAGCGATATTAAAGTCAAAAGATTTTATCACAAATGGACACTAATAAAAGATAGGGAAATTAACACGAATAAGGAAAAAAGCTTTTGGCCACAGAGAAAAGAAGAGAGTATCATGGAGGAGAGCGATATTAAAGTCAAAAGATTTTATCACGAATGGACACTAATAAAAGATAGGGAAATTAACACGAATAAGGACAAAAGCTTTTGGTCACAGAGAAAAGAAGAGAGTATCACGGAGGAGAGCGATATTAAAGTCAAAAGATTTTATCACGAATGAACACCAATAAAAGATAGGGAAATTAACACGAATAATAAAAAAACCTTTTGGTCACAGAGGACGCAGAGAAAAAGAGGGAATTTCACAGAGTGAAAATAAAAATCTTTTAATTTTCAGACTGTTTTCCCCTTTAAAAAATGCCGTTAAGAAATCATCTTGTGAAATCCACTTTCATTGAAATAAGGAGGTTTACCGACTATATTTCAATAGAAAGTTAGTTCAGAAGTGATTTGACTTAGAAAATAATGAGTGGAACGAGTATATTTTCTAGTTCTTGTAAAATTTATTTTTACAAGTTTCATTAATTTTAATTAGGGGTGCCTTTTCTTTGGTTACTTTCTTTGGGCAAGCAAAGAAAGTAACACAGGTTTTCGGAGAAATTCAATAATTCCTTTGAAATTTGTATCACCCATAAAAATTAACATGATAATTTATTTGAAGTAGAACCGTCTATCTGTTAAAATCTAAGTAGATATAAAGGGGTGGAAGATAATGAAAAATATTCAGTTAATAATAATAAGCGGACTAAGTGGAGCGGGAAAGACTTCCGCTATTAATTCCTTTGAAGATATGGGATATTTTACAATAGACAATGTCCCGTGCAGTATGGGGAATGTACTTTTGAAAGCCATAAAAAACGGTGATATGGACAAAAAGAAACTCTGTATGGGGATAGATGCCAGATCCTTTGAAAATGTAGATGAATTTAGTTCTTTGCTAGATGAGGTAGAAGCTTCTGCTATCGACTACAGGCTGATATTTTTAGAATCAAAGGTGGAGGTTATCCTAAACAGGTATAATCTCACCAGAAGAAAACATCCCATAGAAGCCAAAACAATTTTGGATAGTATAATCAAAGAGAGAAGTGCAATGGGCGACATAAGAAAGAGAGCTTCCCTGATATTAGACACAAGTTCTCTGAAGCCAAGGGATATAGGACTGAAGCTAAAAAAACTCCTTTTTGACAGGAAAGATGAGGAGATAACGGTGCATTTTCAGTCCTTTGGATTTAAGTATGGGACACCTATAGATCTAGACCTCATGTTTGATGTGAGGTTCCTAAAGAATCCATATTATCTAGAGGAGTTGAGGGATAAAACCGGTAATGACAAAGAGGTGTCAGAATATGTAATGGGATTTCAGGAGTCACAGGAGTTTTTTGAAAAACTTGTGGATATGCTGGAGTTTCTCATACCTAAATTTATAACTGAAGGGAAGAGCCATCTCTCTATAGGGGTTGGCTGCAGCGGAGGAAGACACAGGTCGGTTACCTATATAAATCTTTTAAAGAAGTATTTTTCTGGGAGAAGTGATATCCGAGTGGTCACAAGTCACAGAGAGGAAGAGAGGGGGCACTGGCTCTGATATATGGATATAAAGAAAATAGATATTCCTGAAAATCCAGGTGTATACCTTATGAAAAAGGGCGATAAAGTAATATATGTGGGGAAGGCCAAGAATCTGAAAAAAAGGGTATCCTCCTATTTTAACAGGGAACATATAGATGAAAAGACAAGGGAACTTGTCAAAAATATAGAAAGTCTGGATTTTATAATATGCAACAGTGAGCTAGATGCACTGGTTCTCGAAAATAATCTAATAAAAAAATATTCTCCAAAATATAATATAAGTCTTAAGGACGAGAAAACCTATCCCTATATTAAGTTTACAAAGGAAGATTATCCAAAAATAACAATTATAAGGACTACCAAGTCTTTAGATACAGAAAGTGGATATTATTTCGGGCCCTATCCCTATGGATGCAGAAATCTAAAAAAAACATTAATAAAGATCTTTAAAATAAGGGACTGTAAGAGGGATATGGCAAAAAAATATGACAGACCCTGTCTAAAATACTTTATGAACCTCTGCACCGGCCCCTGTGTGTATAAAGAGGTAATAGATGAGTACAGAGAAAACGTAGAAAATGCAAAAAAACTCCTGAAAGGAAGAGGCAGAGAGGTGATAGCACACCAGAGGGAAAAGATGGAGGCAGCTTCCCAGGAACTTAGATTTGAAGAGGCGATCCTTTACAGAAATCAGCTGAAAGAGCTAGAAAATGCAGAAAAAAGCCAGGTAGCAGAATATGAAAAAGCGGTGGATGAGGATTTATTTGTATTTTCCATAGAGGGAGAGAGGCTTTTCCTGTGTGTTTTAAATATGAGAGATGGTAAGATACTTGAAAAAAAATCTTCAGGGACAGACCTCAAGGGTAAGGTCTTTGACAATCTTTTTCAAGATGTTGTGACTGACTATTATTCTAAACATTCAATCCCGAAGAATATAGTATTTCAGAAGGATAATGAGGAAAGTGGTGAAATAGTAGGTGAATGGCTGACTTTGAAATCTGGAAAAAAAATTGAACTTTATTTTCCCAAGGTGAAAAGCCGAAGAATGGACTTGTTGGATATGGCCCTCTTAAACTTGAACAGGGATATAGAGAGTTACTTTACAAAGAAAAATGTCCTTGAGGCAGGCTTAATGAGTCTATATTCCATATTGGAGCTTAAAAAAATTCCAAGAAGGATAGAGTGTTTTGATATATCCAATATTCAAGGTAAGGACGCCGTAGCCTCTATGTCGGTGGCCATAGAGGGAAAACTTTCAAAGAAAGATTACAGGAAATTTAAGATCAACAGCAAGGATACTCCAGATGATTTTCAGATGATGAGAGAGGTGGCAGAGAGGCGCTACTCTAAGCTTAAAGAACATGAACTTCCAGATCTTATACTTATTGACGGTGGTCTAGGGCAACTGGGGTCAGTTGGAAATATACTTAAAAAATTGAAAAAGTCTGAATTTTTAGATATAATAAGTATTGCCAAAAGAGAAGAGGAGATTTTTAAACTGGGTGAAACTACCCCCTATATATTTCCAAAAAGCGAAGAGTCCCTGAAAATACTCCAAAGGCTGAGAGACGAGGCACATCGATTCGGGGTGACCTACCACAGGAAACTGAGGAGTAAAAGGGTGATATCTAGCGAACTAGACGGTATAGAGGGGATCGGCCCTAAAAGAAAAGAGGCTCTTTTGAAAAAATTTGGATCAGTTTCAGGTATAAAAAAAGCTGGTGAGGATGAACTTTGCACTGTTCTTTCAGAAACACTGGCAAAACGTGTAATCAGGGAGTTGAAGGACAATGGGGAAAAAAAGGATACTGGTAATAGATGATGAGGAAAGTATAAGATTTCTTCTAAAGGAAGTTATAGAGGATCTGGGTTATCACTGTCTTGAGGCAGAGAGTGCTATAATTGGCATTGAGATTGTAGCATCTGAAAATCCCGATCTTATTATTTTGGATATACAGATGCCGCAAATGAATGGACTTGAAGCAATTCAGAAGATCAGAAAAATAAATGAAAAAGTTCCAATTTTTATGCTAAGTGCCTTTAGTCATATGGAAAATGTCATTGAAAACATGGGTGTAGATGTACAGGAGTTTATTCCGAAACCTTTTGATATAGACTATCTTAGTAAGAGAATAACAGAGGAAATGGGGTAAGGGGGCAAAATGAGAAAAGTTATTAAGACTGCTATTTTGATCACTGTTTTTTTATTGGCGGCAGGATGTAACCATGTTGTGCTAAGACAAGACCTTTATGAAAAAGTCGCCTTTAAAAGTGAAAAAATAAAACCTGGAAAAAACACAATAGAGCTCTATTCACTTGAATTTCCAAAGAGTTATTTTGAAAAACTCAAATATATGGAAGAGTTTGAAGTTGTGTCAAAGCAGCTTTTATTAGAAGACAAAAGTCTGAACCTTCTGTTGTCACGTGCTATGTACGACACAATAGATAGTCTAAAAAAAGGAGAAGTTCTTCCTGAAGAAAAGATCTATCTAAAAACAGCTTCGGACTTGGACAGTGCTGAGATGTCTGAAATAGACAGGGAGATAGATGTTTATGTAACAGACAGAGGAGGGAGCATCCAGGAATACCTCAACAAGCAGGTGTATTTTTGGATGGTACTCAACGGTAAAAAAAGTGAATTTATAGGGGAGAACCTTTATACTGAGCTTGATAAGCAGAGGCTTGTGGAAGAGATCAGAAAAAGCAGAAAAGAGTTTTCTAGGGTTCTAAATAATGCAAAGATGAACTTGATAATAAAAGAAAAAGACCCATATGCCGTTAAAAATACTGAGTTTAGTACTTCTGAATCGGCAGATGTTTTCAACCCCACAGACCTTCCTAAATGGGTATTGAGTGAAAAAGAGCCCATCTATCTACAGGGTGTAAAAGACGGTGATTTTGATAAAATTTCTGAAAAAGAAGTAAAGTTTAATTCACCTTTTGTGATTTTAGACTCTGAAAAATTCACAGGTTACACAGTGGTAGAAGGAAATTATATATTTTTCTACGGAGGATCAGATGTGAAAAGCTCTTATCACAGATATGATTTTGAAGTTAAAATATCAGAGGTCACACTGAAAGATCTTTTTAAGGCGGAGAGCGGTATATTATTAGATGAATTATTTGACAGAAAAAAACCAGAAATAAATGGGATAGAAAAAAAAGCAACTCAACCTGATAAAAAGAGTGTGAACTGGGGGATAAATTAATGATTTATGCAGGTCTGATATTTGTTTTGTTTTTGACGTTTTTAAAGATCTTAAAAAGCCAGGAGAGGGCGTATAGGGGAGAGATAAGCAATATTTTGAGGAAACTCAGGGAAAAAGAGGAATATAACGGGATAATTGACAGTGTACAAGAGGAATACGACCAGACTCTGCAGACAATACTAAAACAGGGGAAAGAGCTGGAAAACTCTCTAGAGGAGCTGAAAGAATACAGGGTGGAGTTAGACATAACTTATAACAATCTGATAAAAAAATCCACCCAGCTTGAGTATAGCAATGAAATTTTGGAGAGAAGAGTAGCCAATCTTTCAAACCTCAATGCTGTTGCTAGGACGGTACTTTCCATAATTAAACTGGAAAAGATAATCGACATAATATTAGATGCCTATTTTGTTCTCACTGGAGCCAAAAAAATATCCCTATACCTATGGGAAGAGGGGGTGTTGGTAAATAAAAAAACCAAAGGAAATATTATTTTTAAGGGAACTTTGAGTTATCCCATTGAAACCTTAGAAGGGTTTAGCAGAAATGATTTCAGAAAAATTTATGAAGAACTTTCTCAGGGATTTAAGGTGGAGGAAAATGAAGCCGTGATAATATCTGATCTCAATGTAAAGGGCAAGGAACTGGGAGTCATATATATCGTAGAAGACAGGGAACGGCTTATAGACAGTGACCAAGAAACCATATCAGCCTTGGCAATACAGGTGGCAAATGCCATAAATAATGCTAAGATGTATGAAGAACTTCTTGTGAAAGAGAGAATTTCCAAAGAGCTTGAGGTGGCGTCTAGAATCCAGAAGAAAATACTTCCTGTGGAGATTAAGAAAGTCTGCGGATTAGAGATTGCAAATTATTTTGAACCTGCAAAAGAAGTTGGAGGGGATTATTATGATTATTGTCAGAGAGAAGAGGACAGAGTATCTATAACAATAGCAGACGTAAGTGGAAAGGGTGTCCCGGCGGCATTTTTGATGGCTCTTATAAGGTCGGTTCTTAAGACCCTGAACTACAAGAATATCCAGCCTTCTGACATGCTGACTACTCTTAATGAAATAATATATCCCGATATAACTGAAGATATGTTTGTAACACTCTTTCACAGTAAGTATGTTTCTAGTGAAAGGACACTCTATTATTCCAATGCAGGGCATAATCCTCTTATAATTTATAAGGCTGATCTTGGGAAAGTAGTTGAATATAATGTAAAGGGAGTGGCAATAGGATTTATTCCTGAGTACAAATACAAACTGGGGAAAGTGGAAATTTCTAAGGGAGATATACTCCTTTATTATACCGACGGAATTACCGAAGCTGAAAATAGTAAGAGAGAGATGTTTGGGATAGAGAGGTTGAAAGAGGTTATCTATGATAACAGGGAAAAAAGTGCAGAGAATGTCAAAAAAGCCATTTTAGATTCTATAAACAGTTTCAGAGGAAACTATGAACAGGTGGACGACCTGACATTTGTAGTAATAAGAAATAATGAGTAGGATGAGTCCTGCTCTTTTTTTTATAATGGGTATTTAAGAGCGGAAAAGTACTATATTCGAACTATAGGATATATAAAAGCTGTATAATATCCAAGGGAATAGGACAGGTGGCATATTTTTTTTGGGGGATATTCGATACCATAATATGTTAGATATTATGGCTGTTGTGATGGAAATAATATTCTTTGTTTGGAGGTAAAATGGAGATAAATTGGATTGAATGGTTTGGGTATGTATCATCTTTTGTGGTACTGATATCCCTTACAATGAATTCTATTATCAAACTGAGGTGGATAAATCTTGTGGGGGCCATTATGTTTTCAGCTTTTGGATTTATGATTAATTCTTACCCCACGGGAACTTTAAACCTGGGCATAGCTTTAATAGATATCTATTACCTATATAAGATTTATATGCGGAAGGAAGAGTTCTCTATGGTGAAAGCCAATTTTGACTCTGATTATTTCAAATATTTTATAAATTTTAACAGAAAAGAGATAGATGAGCAGTATAATACATTGTTTGAAACTTCTGATTGTAAAGCATATTATTATCTTAGGAATAATAATATAGCGGGGGTAATGATAGGAAGAGCCCTAAACAATGATACTTTTTTTATTGAGTTAGATTATGTCACTGAGGAGTTCAGAGATTTTAAAATAGGTAAATATTTTCTGGGGGAAAATAGAATAAAAATGCTTTTAAAAGGATATAGCATTCTGAGAACAAGGGCAAACTCAAAGCATCATGCCCGGTATCTTGAAAAAATAGGATTTAAAAAAGTCAGTGGTGATACTGGTGAATATATTAAGACTATTTAAAAGACAATGAATTCAAATTTTGACTGATGGAGGGTTATTATGTACGATAAAGTTATGGAGACAGTAAAGTATCTCAATGAAAAAGTTGCTTATAGGCCTAAAGTAGCTATTATTCTTGGTTCTGGGCTTGGAGACTTGGTAGATTACATAGAGGAAAAGGTAGAGATTCCCTATGAGGAGATACCGAATTTTCCAGTTTCAACTGTAGCAGGTCATGCAGGACAGCTTGTTTTTGGTAAGATAGGCGGCGTAGAAGTTCTGGCAATGAAAGGTAGATTTCATTATTATGAGGGCTATCATATGAAAGAGGTGACTTACCCTGTATATGTAATGAAGCAGTTTGGCATAGAAAATATCGTAGTAAGCAATGCAGCAGGTGGAGCTAACAGCAGCTTTAAGCCCGGAACTCTCATGCTCATAACAGATCACATTAATACTTTTGGAACAAATCCTCTCATAGGAAAAAATGATGAAAGATTTGGACCTAGATTCCCTGATATGAGCGAAACCTATACTAAAAAACTTCGGGAACTGGCCAAGAAAACTGCAAAAGAACTGGGAATAAACTACAGAGAGGGAGTCTACTTAGGAACAACAGGTCCAACTTATGAGACAGCGGCAGAGGTAAGGGCATTTATAAATATGGGAGCAGACGCTATAGGGATGTCTACTGTACCTGAGGTAATAATAGCAAACTACATGGGTATGAATATCTTAGGTATATCATGCATCACAAATATGGCAACAGGAATAGCAAAAGAAGCCCACTCCCATGAAGCAGTTGTAGAGATAGCTAAAAGGACTGGAAATGATTTCTGCAGATGGGTTGCAGAGACTGTAAAAAAAATCTAGATTTAAATTTTTTTATAATGAATATTTCTATTTCTGTTGTAGAATTTTTAAGGGCAGGGATATAAAAAATCTTAATTTTTAGGAGGATTTCAGGTGAGCGAGTATATCTTAGAGATGAAAGATATTAGGAAAACCTTTCTCGGCGGAAAAGTTGTTGCCAATGATAATATTACATTGAATATCAAAAAATGTGAAAAGCACGCCATAGTAGGAGAAAACGGAGCCGGAAAATCAACACTTATGAAAATACTTAACGGACTCTATCAGCCTACTTCAGGAGAAATATATTATCACGGGAAAAAAGTCGAGATAGACGGTCCGGGAGAGGCTTCTAAAATGGGTATAGGGATGGTATATCAGCATTTTATGCTTGTTCCAACTCTTACAGTTGTTGAAAATATGATACTGGGTGTAGAGCCTAAAAAAGGTATGATGCTCGACTTGAAAACTGCGAGAGAAGAGGTCAGAAGGGTGTCTGAAAAATACGGATTAGAAATTGATCCCGATGCCCTTGTATCTGACATATCGGTTGGGATTCAGCAGAGGGTAGAAATACTGAAAATACTCTTTAAGGGGGCCAATCTTCTGGTTTTTGACGAACCTACAGCAGTTCTTACTCCCCAGGAGGTAAGGGAGCTCTATAAGATAATGGACAATCTTATAGAGGAAGGAAAGACCATTATATTTATATCCCATAAGCTCCAGGAGGTTTTGGATATATCTGACAATATAACCGTAATAAGAAGAGGAAAGGACGTGTCAAATTTTCCTACTTCTGAAGCCACGAAGGAAAAAATAGCAAATGCAATGGTTGGAAGGGCAGTATTGTTCACAACTGAGAAACCAGAGGTGGAGTTAGGAAAGGAACTTGTGGCGGTAAACAACCTTATTGTAAAAAATAACAAGGGAATTTTGGCTGTAGATGGAGCTTCTTTTAGTATAAGAGAGGGAGAAATTCTGGGAATAGCAGGAGTAGAGGGGTCGGGTCAGACTGAGCTTGTAGAGGCTATCACAGGACTCAGAAAACCCCAGGCAGGAACCATTCTTTTAGATGGAGAGCCCATAACAGGAAAGTCTGCAAGAAAGATAACCCTTGAGGGTGTGGCGCACATACCTGAGGACAGGCATAAAAGAGCTGCAATATCTGAATTTTCAGTGAGGGATAACTTTGCCCTTGGAGTGCACAGGGACAAATATGCTAAAAACAGATTTCTTTTGGATTTTAAAAAAATGAAGGACGATGCTATAAACTTTATGGAAAAGTATGATGTGAGGCCTCGTGAAATAGGTACAGGTTTCAGAAGGCTTTCAGGAGGGAATCAGCAGAAGCTCGTTGTTGCAAGGGAATTGGAAAAAGATCATAAATTTATAATAGCCTCCCAGCCTACAAGAGGTGTGGATATAGGGGCGATAGAATCTATTCACAGAATGATTTTGGAAGAGAAGAAAAAATCTAATGCCGTTCTTGTGGTGTCGGCAGAACTTTCTGAGATACTAAATCTTTCAGATCGTATAGCTGTAATGTGTGGAGGAAAAATAACAGGGATTCTAGACAGAGCAGATGCTACTGAAGAAAAAATAGGAATTCTGATGGCAGGAGGGGAATTGCATGAAGACTAAAATACAAAATGCCCTGGTTCCTGTGTTGGCAGTAGCTATTGCACTTTTAGTAGGAGCTGGAATCATCGCTTACCTTGGAGAAAATCCGTTAAATGCGTATTATTATCTTTTTAAAGGGGCCTTTGTTGGAGGCAGGGCCATTGCCAGAACTCTTTTAGAGGCTACTCCTATGATTTTCACGGGACTTTCAGTTCTATTTGCCTTTAAAGCCGGGATGTTTAATATAGGTGGGCAGGGTCAGGTAATAATGGGTGGACTTGCAGCTGCGGCAGTAGGTGCCTTTGTACAAAATATAGGTATAAATAATCTGTTTGTTGTTCTTGTGCTTTCTGGAATGGCAGGTTTTGCCTGGGCTGCCATTGCAGGATATCTGAAGGCGAAGCTCGGGGTGCATGAGGTAATATCCACAATTATGCTAAACTACATAGCTATGAGTTTTGAGCAGTATGCCCTAAATTATCCCCTAAAGGAAGGGGGAGTAATGGGGCCTAGTCCTCAGACGCCACCTGTAATGTTGGCATCGAGACTGCCACAATTACTTCCTTCTACAAAAGAAGCATTGAATGTGGGATTTATTCTTGCAATAATAGCGGCAATAGTCGTGTGGTATATATTTGAAAAAACTATTTTGGGATATGAGATAAAAGCAGTGGGCTATAATCCTACCGCTGCTGAAAATGCAGGGATAAATGTGGCAAGAATAACGGCACTTTCTCTTGGAATAGCCGGTGTACTTGCAGCCCTAGGAGGGGCAGAAAGAATTCTCGGAGGAGTGGGACAGTACACTTATAGACAGGGAATAATGGCCTCTTATGGATTCGACGGTATAGCGGTGGCGCTTCTGGGGAAAAACTCTCCTGTGGGAGCTGTACTGGCAGCTATATTATTTGCGTGTCTTCGTGTTGGAGGGCGGGCTATGCAGTTCAACACAACTATACCAAGTCAGATAGTAATTATTTTACAGTCTATAATAATACTGCTTATTGCTGCAGAAAATATGTTTAAATTTTTCCTGGAAAGAAAGAAGGTGAGTGAATAATGCCTATCATAATCAGTATAATAATGGCTACAATAAGACAGGCAGCCCCTATACTCATAACTGCAATAGGCGGCATGTTTTCTGAAATTTCAGGTGTTGTAAATATCGGCCTTGAGGGAATGATGCTAATGGGTGCATTTTCAGCCGCAGTAACCTCATACTATACTGGAAGTCCAATCCTTGGAATCCTAGGGGGGATGATGGCAGGGGGACTTACAGCAGCTATTCATGCTGTTTTGAGTATAAAGTACAAGGGAAATCAGACAGTTTCAGGTGTGGCGATCAATCTTTTTGCCTCTGGGTTTACGGTATTTATGCTAAGAGTGCTCTTTAATCAGTCTGGGAATACTCCTACAGTTCCAAAGGCACCTGCACTTTTCGGTGTCTCAATAATAGTCGTAATAATATATACCATCGCCATATGGTCTCAGTTCTTCCTGTACAAGACAACTACAGGTCTCAGAATGAGGGCTGTGGGGGAGCATCCCCTTGCAGCAGACACAGCGGGAATAGATGTGGCCAGGACAAGATATTTTGGTGTGATAATGTCAGGAGTTTTTGCAGGCCTAGGAGGAGCTTATCTTTCTATAGGGGCTCTTTCACAGTTTACCAAGGAGATGTCTGCAGGTAGAGGATTTATAGCTCTCGCAGCTCTTGTATTTGGGAAGTGGACTCCCAAAGGTGTTCTGGCAGCCAGTCTGCTTTTTGGTTTTGCAGATGCAGGTCAGACTCTTATACAGCAGTATGTAGATTTTATACCTCCTCAGTTTATACAGATGATACCTTATATTTTGACACTTCTTGCTCTAGCAGGAGTTGTTGGTAAAGCTGTGGCTCCTAGTGCCTCAGGAAAACCCTATGATAAGAATTCAAATTAATATATTTAACCCAAGTTGCTACTTAAAAAAAAATTATTATAAATTACTGAATTTATCTGAATATCAGAATCAAAAGATTTTGTCACGAATGGACACTAATAAAAGATAGGAAAATTAACACGAATAATAAAAAAACCTTTTGCTCACAGAGGGCACAGAGAAAAAGAGGGAGTTTTACATGGTTAAAACCAAACTATATATGCGTTCTTTTGCGAGAGGTTTTTTATCTCTTTTCCCTTGCCATTGATAAAATCAGCGTTAAGAATAACCGCAGTGAAATCCTTAGAAAAAATCGACTGTTTGAGCGTAGTGAGTAGCCAAAAAATAACGAGTTATACGAGTATATTTTCTGGTTCTCAGAAACTTGCTTTCTGAGTTTCATCATTCATCTTGGATTTTCAAGGTTATTTAGCTGATTTTTCATAGGCTTGAACTTTTGGTTACTTTTCTTTCAAGAGAAAAGTAACGAATTCTTATAAATTCAATAATTTAATAAAGGTAGCAACTTAGGTTATTTAAATAAAAGAGCCGAATTTCCAATGGAAATTCGGCTCTTTTATTATATGTTGATATTCTTAGTATATTATTTCGTATTTTTCTTCAGCTCTTTTAAATATTATGATGATAATAGAAGATATCGCTAAGTATATGAGCCCACATAAAATAAAAGGCATTATGGTGAATTCTCTAGCAACGATCTCTTTAGAGTTTCTAAGTATCTCAGCCATACCTATAGAGGATACCAAGGCTGTATCCTTGACCAAGTTTACCGCCTCATTAGATAAGGCAGGTAGAGAGATTCTGAGAGCCTGAGGCAGTATAATATGTCTCATGGTCTTAAAATAATTCATCCCAAGGACTCTAGAAGCCTCATATTGTCCCTTTGGGATACTCTGGATACATCCTCTTAAAATTTCACAGGTGTAAGCAGAGTAGTTTAGGATAAATGTAAGTGAAGCTGCAGTAAAGGGGGTAAGGGTGATACCCATAACTGGTAATCCGTAGTAGATGAAAAACAACTGAAGGAGAAGAGGACTCCCTCTAAATATCCAGGTATAGAGGGCAATTCCTCTTCTGACAAATAAACTTTTAGAAACTCCCCCTAAGGATAGAAAAAGTCCCAGAGGAAGAGCCAAAACTCCTGTGGCAATATACAGGAGGACTGTTAACTTGAGCCCGCCTAGTATATAGATAAGCATACCCTGCGTTTCCATTAAGCCTCCTTGCCACCAAACCACTTGTCGTGGATCTTGTCAAAAGTTCCGTCTTTTTTCATTTCACCAAGAATTCTATCAATCTCTTTCTTTAATTTTTTATCTTCTTTTCTAAGTCCTATACCAAACTCCTCTTTACCGAGGGCCTTATCTAGAGATTTGAAAATATCTTTTCCTTCTCTAGTTTCTTTTTTAGCCGCATAATATTCCCCAACAATTACATCAATTACCACTGCATCTATTCTTTTTGCCTCAAGGTCCATAAGAGCTTCGGCATTTGTAGCGTACTTTTTAATTTCAGATACATTTTTTGAGATAGGGTTATTCATAACAAGTGTGTAGCTGCTGCTTCCAAGCTGTACCCCTATGATTTTTCCCTTCAGGTCTTCTGCTGTTTGGATAGAATTGTCAGATAAAGTCATTATGATCTGATCATTTGCAAAGTAAGGTTCAGAAAATGCTATCTGCTCTTGTCTTTCAGGAGTTATTGTCATTCCGTTCCAAACCATATCGATGTTTCCGCTTTTTAGTTCAAATACGATACTGCTCCATTCACGAGGAGAGAATTCAGCCTCTACACCCATTCTGCTTGCCACTTCCTTTGCCAGGTCAATATCAAATCCTACAATTTCTCCATTTTCGTCTCTGAATCCCATTGGGGCAAAAGTATCGTCTAGTCCTACTATAAATTTACCCTGTTCTTTGATTTTGTCATAGGAATCTGTACTTTTCTTTCCACATCCCAAAAGTGCGATCGTAGCTAAAAATATTAATACGATTTTCTTCATTTATTTTCCTCCTAAATTAAATTGTTTATAAATAAACATAAAAAAAAGCCATCTGGTAAAAAAGACCTAGATGGCTTAAGTTTCTAAAGAATGTAAAATTTTCTCTTAGCCACCAGTATAGAGCAATTTAAATATAATGCAACAAAGGCTAGTATTAAAAAAAGATACAAACCTTATATTTGGTGGTGATGAATTTTAGTTAGAGGTCTATCTGATTTATAAAACATGACTAATTCTCCTAGTTTATCTTTCTGAAATAGTACAGGTAAAGTGTAAAAAAGTCAAGGGCTTTTTCCTGGCTTAAAATTGATACCTCAATTAATTATGAAGGGAAAAGATTGCTTTTTTTAAAGAAATTACTTATTATATTGTATATAAATTAGGAGGGTGCTTATGAAAGGAAAAAAGGGTGTTTATACAGCAAGCTTAGGTTTGATCGGATCAGCTATAGGTCTTGGAAATCTGTGGAGATTTCCGTATATGGTTGGGAAAAATGGCGGGGGAGCTTTTCTTATAGTCTATCTTTGCTTTGTGGCTCTGCTTGGAGTCCCACTTATGGTAGGTGAGTTTATACTTGGAAGAAGTTCACATGCCGGGATTGTAGGAGCTTTTAAAAATTTCACTCCTGGGAAACCTTGGTATTTTGCAGGCGGTTTAGGAATACTTACCTCTAGTCTTATACTAGGTTTTTACGGTGTTGTAGGAGGGTGGTCATTAAGATTTTTCTACCTTTCTTCTACCAATGCCCTTATCAACAAGAATCCCCAGGAGTTAGGGGATGCTTTCAGAAGTTTTATTGCCTCACCTGCAGACCCCATATTCTGGCAGATCTTATTTATGGTGATAACGGCTCTTGTACTTATAAGTAAGATAGAGGGAAGCATAGAAAAAATAACCCAAATAATGATGCCGATGCTTTTTCTTATAATAATGGTTCTCTGTATGAAGGCACTTGTTCTTCCTGAGCTAGGAAAAGGAATGTCCTTTTTTCTGAAGCCTGATTTTTCTAAAATTACTGCAGGGGGAATACAGGCTGCCATGGGTCAGGCATTTTTCAGTCTGAGTATAGGGATGGGAGTGCTTATAACATACGGATCTTTTATGAAAAGCGATGAAAATCTTTTGCTCTCAGCTCTTCATGTAATCGGTACAGATACACTTGTGGCCTTTTTGATAGGAGTCATTGTTTTTCCAGTTGCCTTTACTTACGGCATAGGACCTGGATCGGGTCCTGGTCTTATATTTACAACTCTGTCATCTCTCTTTAATGAGATACCGGGAGGTTACGGATTAGGAGTGATGTTCTTTTTGTTGCTATTTTTGGCGGCTTTGACTACAGCCATCTCTTTGCTAGGATCGGTGGTTACATGTCTAAATAATCAGTGTAAATTACCAAGAAATACAAGTGTTCTAATTGCAACTGTACTTATAACAATACTGGGAGCTGTGACTTCGTTATCTCTTGGAATTTGGGGAGATAGCAGTATATTTTACATCTTGGATTATATAACTGTGGACGTTTTCCTACCTGTTATGGCCATGCTCACCTCTTTTTATCTAGGGTATGTTCTAGAATTAAAAGTAATGGAAGAGGAGATGTCAAATGATGGAATTCAGTTTAAGTATACGAAGCTTTTACAGATGATGTTAAAATTTGTATGCCCTGTTATTATAGTTAGTGTGCTCTTGATTGGGTTGCTGTTGAATTAGCGTAATTGATAATATACAGGGAATATGATATAATTTCTTTATTAAACTAATGAATAATAGGCGGTAGTGTATATGAAAAATAAAGATATCACCGTAGGTGGACAGGCGGTCATAGAGGGCGTAATGATGAAGGGTTCCAAAAATCTGGCAACGGCTGTGAGGAAACCTAACGGTGAAATAGTTTATAGAAAGACGGATATTTCCAGTAAAAGTGGAAAATTTTCCAAACTTCCCTTTTTCAGGGGCTCGATAATCTTATTTAGCACCCTTATTTTGGGGACAAAAGAACTAACTTTTTCTGCCAATCAGGCAGATGATACAGAGGAGGAGCTTAGCGACAAAGAGCTTTTTATGACTGTGACATTTGCACTTTTACTTGGAGTGGGACTCTTTATGGTTCTTCCCTCGGCTATAGGAGGTTTATTGTTTTCGGCTAATAAGCTTTATGCCAATATTCTAGAGGCCTTTTTAAGACTATTGTTTTTCGTGGTGTACATATGGGCAATATCTTTTTCAAAGGATATCAGAAGAGTCTTTGAATATCACGGTGCCGAGCACAAATCTATATACGCATTCGAAAATGGTCTGGAGCTTACTCCAGAAAATGCAAAACAATATACGACGCTTCATCCTAGATGCGGTACAAGTTTTCTGCTGATTGTGATGCTCTGCTCTATATTTGTATTCTCCATTGCAGACTTTATAATCCCAACACCGGTGACTATGTGGGGACGTATTGGACTAAAGGCGGTTCTGAGAGTTCTTTTTATGCCGGCTATAGCCGGGTTGTCCTATGAATTTCAAAGATATAGCAGCAAAAATCTTCATAAAAAGTGGATAAAAACATTGGCGTCACCTGGTCTGCTTTTACAGAAAATAACTACCAAAGAGCCTGATCTAGATCAGCTAGAAGTTGCCATAGTGGCCCTTAGGGTGGCAATGGGAGAAACTGTGGACAACGCAGTGGAAGTAGATAATAAAAATCTAAAGATAAAAGAAGAGCACGCTTAGCGTTGCTCTTCTTTACTTTTAAAGAGAGAAAGCTGATTTTAATTTTTGTGGTATATCTCTACTCTGTTTCTTCAGAGATTGTCTTTTTCATTTTTTCTGCAACTATTTTTCCGGCTTTCAAGTCTGTTTCAGGGAGGGCAATTAGAAATTCATCGCCACCATGAAGTATCTTCTGCTGTAGGTTTTTGTCAGAGGATCTATTGTCGAGTGTAAAAAAAGCTGTTCATTTTTTTTCAAGGTAACTGTTCATTTTTTTAAAGTTTCTTTTTGAATTTCAATCTCTCTGTTTTTTTCTTTTATCATTTTCTGTGGGGTTTATTTTTATATATGTGAAAAGGCTATTGTTTAGAAACAGTTGTCCCCTCAGATTATTTCTGATCTCGTCCCATAATTCGGGCTTGTCATTTTTCAAATTAAAAGATTTTTTTTCATTGAACATAAATCCCCATTCTTTGTTTTTATCTTGATGTATCAGATAATAAGAGGTGCTGTTTATCATAAAATAAGAGTTTGAATTTTTGAGGTCAGAGTTATTTTATACAAGGTAATTCCGCCGAAAAATAAAAAGTTATTCTCAAAGGTTTGAAAGGAAATAAAAGAGAGATGTAGAAAATATTACCTAATGGGGTGAGTATAATGAACTTAAAAAAGGAACTAGGGTTCTGGGAAGTTTTCAGCATAGCCAGCGGAGCGATGATCAGTTCAGGTATATTTATTTTGCCTGGAATAGCTTTTGAAAAAGCAGGTCCAAGTATAATATTATCTTATTTTTTAGGTGGAATTCTTGCACTGGCGGGAATATTGAATGTTATAGAATTAGCCACGGCAATGCCAAAGGCTGGAGGGGACTATTTTTTCGTTATGAGAACTTTGGGTCCACTGGTTGGAACTGTATCTGGAGTTTTGAGTTGGTTTGCCCTGTCTCTAAAGAGTGCCTTTGCCATTCTGGGTATAGCAAGCTTTATTGACGGTATTTTTTACGGGTCTGTAACGGCCAATGATATGTTCTTTATATCCATATTCGTTACACTTTTTTTTATGATATTAAATATAGTGGGGGTAGATGTTGCTGCCAGATTTGAAGTGACTCTGGTGGTTACTTTAATATGTGTAATGGTACTATATGTAATAGTAGGTTCAAGTTCTATGGAGGTCTCAAGATATACTCCATTTATATCCTCTTTTGAAAATGGAAAAATAAAAGAGGTTTTTCCTGTGTTTACAAATGCAGGAATATATAAAATGGTCGGGACGACCTCTCTCATATTTGTCTCTTTCGGAGGTCTTTTGAAAGCAACCACTGTGGCAGAAGAGGTAAAAGATGCCGGAAATAATATAACCAAGGGGATGATTGCCTCTATAATGACTATAACGATACTCTATGTGCTCATGCTCACAGTTACCATTGGGAATATAGAAGGCGGAGATCTAGCTGGATCCCTGTCCCCTATTTCAGACACAGCCAAAAGAACTTTTGGACCGTGGGGATATTACCTTATAAATTTTTCAGCCCTTTTAGCCTTTTTTACCACTGCAAATGCCGGGATAATGGCTGCGTCGAGGTATCCCATGGCCCTTTCTAGAGACGGACTTGTTCCTCCTATAATGAGTACGGTAAACATCAAATTTAAAACACCGGTTTTATCAATACTTTTTACTGGGTTATTTATAATGCTTTCTCTTATGCTTCCACTGGAATTACTGGCCAAAACTGCGTCGGCAGTTATACTCTTGGCATACATGTTGACAAGTCTGTGTGTGATAATACTACGAGAAAGCAATGTCAGAAATTATAAGCCCATATTCAAGGCCCCTCTATACCCTTGGCTTCAGATAGGCTGCATAATAATATTTAATTACTTTATGCTTAGTCTAGGATGGAAGGTTCTAAAGATAAATGTTTTACTCATAATAATGAGCATACTGATCTATTTTCTTTATGGTAAGAAAAGAACGTCACAGGAATACGCACTTCTTCACCTCCTTCTTAGAATAACTGAGAATTTGGGTCTGAAGCACGGTTTGGAGGAGGAGCTAAGGGATATAATACATGAAAGAGACGAGGTGGAGTTAGATGAATTTGACAGGCTTATAAAAAATGCCCAGATTTTAGATCTTAAAGGACCCATCACTCTAGATGAGCTCTTCGATATAGAGGCTAGGCATTTGACCGGCGTAGTTAGGAAAACAGAGGAAGAACTTATAAAACTTTTTAATGACAGAGAGAGGGAGTTTAGTACCGCCATAACGGATTTTACAGCTATTCCACATATAGTAGTAGATGAGAAAGATCTCTTTTACCTCATGGTTGTGAGGTGCCGTGAGGGGATAAGGTTCAATGAGAAAAGGAATTCTGTCAAGGCGGTATTTTTATTTGTAAGCAGTCCTACCTTAAGAAAAACTCATCTTAGAACCTTGGCGTCTATAGCCTCCCTCACAAGAGAGGAAAGTTATGAGAGAAAATGGATGAATGCCAAAAATGAAAATTATCTGAGGGACATGATTTTGTTAAGCAAAAGAAAGAGAATACACCATAAATTTTAAAAAATATTGACATTTTGATGAGAGATTATTAATATAGAGACATCTTGATAAAGGGGGAATAAGATGAATTTGGATAACCTTAAAAATATCGATCCAGAGATTTACGATGTTGTATTAAAAGAGGAAGAAAGACAGGAGTACGGGCTAGAGCTTATAGCTTCTGAAAATTTTGTATCAAAGGCTGTAATGGAAGCTGTAGGGAGTGTACTTACAAACAAGTATGCTGAAGGGTACCCTGACAAAAGATATTATGGTGGATGCCAGTTTGTAGACGTAGCGGAAAAACTAGCCATTGAAAGGGCAAAACAACTCTTTGGTGCAGAATATGTAAATGTTCAGGCACATTCAGGGTCACAGGCTAATATGGCTGTGTATAAGGGTCTAATAAACATTGGAGACACTATACTTGGAATGAAGTTAGATCACGGTGGACATCTCACTCATGGGATGCATGTAAACTTTTCAGGGAAAGACTATAAGGTGGTTTCCTACAGTGTGAAAAAAGATGATGAACTTATAGACTATGAGGAAGTAAGAAAATTAGCTCTTGAAGCTAAACCAAAAATAATAATAGCAGGGGCAAGTGCCTATCCTAGAATAATCGACTTTAAAAAGTTTAGAGAGATAGCAGATGAAGTGGGGGCCTACCTCATGGTAGATATGGCGCATATAGCTGGTCTGATAGTGGCGGGAGAACATCCAAATCCTATGGAATATGCCCACGTAGTAACAACAACAACTCACAAAACACTCAGAGGACCTCGTGGGGGCATGATACTCACAAATGATGAAGAGATAGCAAAAAAAGTAAATAAAACAATATTTCCAGGGATCCAGGGCGGACCACTTATGCATGTAATCGCAGCAAAGGCAGTGGCTTTCAAAGAAGCATTGCAACCTGAATTTAAAGAGTACCAGATACAGGTAGTAAAGAATGCCAAGGCACTGGCAGAGGAACTACAAAAAGGAGGTCTAAGAATCGTGAGCGGCGGTACAGACAACCACATGATGTTAGTTGACCTTACACCTAAGGGGCTTACAGGTAAGTCAGTAGAAGAGGGGCTAGGGAAGGCTCATATAACTGTAAATAAAAACGGGATACCATATGATACTCAAAAACCGATGATAACAAGTGGAGTCAGAATAGGAACTCCGGCTCTTACAACAAGAGGTATGAAAGAGGAAGAGATGAAAAAAGTTGCCTCATTTATACTAGCTGTTATAGATAATATCGAAGATGATGCTAAAATAAAAGAGGTAGGGGAAGAGATAAAAGAGTTTTGCAAAGATTTCCCACTTTATAGATAATAGAGACATTGAGGCTGCCACAGGCAGCCTTTTTTTTTGATCAACGAGAAAAAAAGAACTATATCTTGAAAAGTTGAATTTTTATATAAAACTGATTTATCCATTTAAAATTGGACAAAAACATAGAAGTTAAAAAAATCATGGAGATATAAATCTTATTTTTAATGTTGACATTTAGAGAAAGTGAAATTATACTCATACTAAGAAAAGAGAAAAACTTTTCTGAATTATCGCGACGATCTGTAGGACGTGCAGAATCTCGTAAACAACAATCTACTACACCCACTTAAGACCAGGTTGCCCACCTGGTCTTATATTTTTTTGATTTTTAAGAATATAAGAGGTTTTATTAAATTTATAAGCCTGTTTTAATTGCTAGATAAAAATGATAAGATAGTATTATCACTCATTGATAAAAAGTGAGTCTTTTCATAAAATTTAGATGCAGTATTTAAAAAGGGATGTGTGAAAGTGAAAAAAATTTATGAGATAAATTGTGACCAAAAGGGTATTTTTATAGAGAGGCCCAACAGGTTTATAGCCCAGGTAAAGTTAGACACCGGATCCTTAGAGACAGTTCATGTTCATGATTCAGGAAGAATAAGAGAACTCCTTTTTGAGGGGAATCGTGTGAATATAAAAAGTGCATCAAATCCAAAGCGAAAGACAAAGTGGGATATGATAAGTGCCTTGAGTGACGACGGGGAAGAGATACTCATAAACTCTGCCTACCACCGGTATATATCGGAAAATATTATCCGTGACCCGGAAATTTCACCCTTTGGAAATATAGAGAGCCTAAAAGCAGAGGTGAAATACGGAAGCAGCAGGATAGACTATATGCTGACTAAAAATGGTAAGAATATATGGGTGGAGGTAAAGGGAGTATCTCTATCGGTAGACAGGGTGGCCATGTTTCCAGATGCTCCTAGTACGAGGGCTCAAAAACATCTGAAAGAACTCATGGAGCTGCTAGAAAAAGGAGAGAGAGCTGCGGTGTTACTTCTTATTTTCAGGAATTCAGACTATTTCAGACCTAAATGGGAAACAGATCCTGTATTTTCAGAGCTTTTTTATGAGGCAAGGGAAAGAGGGGTAGAAATTTATCCGGTTCAGCTAGAACTGAAGGGTGGGGATATAAATTATAAAGGTCTATTGCCTATAGGGGGTAAGGAGGAGAGATAGTTTATTTGATTTTCTTTGGTTTAAAAATCTAAAGTGAATTTTTTTCTTGATTTTAAGGTGCTATAGGGGTATCATCTAAATGAAAGTCATATATAAATTGGAGGTATTTAATTGTTTGAGAGTGACGGTTTTAATTACAAATTTGTACAAAACAGCAAGTGTGAATATTTCCCATGCCACGATATAAAGGATAAGGAAAAATTCAACTGTCTGTTTTGCTACTGCCCTCTATACATGATGGGCGAAGAGTGCGGTGGAAATTTCAAATATACAGAACACGGAATAAAAGATTGTTCTAAATGTATTCTCCCCCATATAAAAGATGTGGGATATGATCACGTTCAGGAAAAAATGATGACGGTCATAGATATGGTAAAGGATGAGTATTTAATTAAGAAGGGAAAAAACGGAGGCTAGATAAAAGCCTCCGTTTTTTTCTATAAATATTCTTTTATATCAACAGTAGGATGGTTTTCGTAATCGATAACCCTTCCTTCCCATGTTCTTATCTTTACTGAATTCTTACTTCTAGAAAGAAGGTACTGGGGCATAATAGGTGTCTTACCCTTTCCCTTAGGAGCATTTATTATATATGTAGGGATAGCCATTCCAGATGTGTAACCCCTCAGGTATTCCATGATCTCTATCCCATCATCTACAGAGGTGTTGAAATGAAGAGTTCCCTTTACATGTTTTGCATGGAAGATATAGTAAGGTCTTACTCTTATTTTTAACATCTCGTGATTCAAGACTCTCATAACATATTTATCATTATTGATCCCGTTTAAAAGCACAGCCTGATTTCCTAGAGAAACACCTCCGTTGGCAAGTTTATCGCAAGCCTCTTTAACTTCTGGGGTTATCTCCTTTGGATGGTTAATATGTGTATTTATATATATAGGGTGGTATTTTTTTAGCATGTCAACAAGTTCGTCAGTTACTCTCTGAGGCATTGTAACTAAGGTTCTTGTCCCTAGTCTGATATAGTCGACATGAGGGATGCTTTTTAGTTCTTTTAGTATCCACTCTAGCCTGTTGTCAGATAGACAGAGAACATCTCCACCTGTAAGAAGGACATCTCTTATTTCAGTGTTATCTCTTATATAATCTATAGATTCCATTATAACAGCGTCACTTTTATGGGTGTCAGTTTCCCCTATATTTCTTCTTCTCTGGCAATGTCTGCAGTACATTGCGCATTCATTGGTAGTATTTATAATTAACCTGTCTGGGTATCTTCTGGTTATACTTCCAGCAGGATTTGTAAATTCTTCTCCCATAGGATCTACTTCTCCTTCAGGGTGAGCCGCTTCTGAGCCTGTAGGTACAGAAAGAAGCCTAATTGAGTCGTATTTATTTTCTGGATCTATAAGAGCGGCATAATATGGTGAAATAGCCCATCTATATGTCTCGCCTACATTTTTGATCTCTTCTTTTTCTTTTTCAGTGAGATTGACAATAAGACCAAGTGTTTCTATATCACTGATTCTATTTATAAGCTGCCATTTATAATCATTCCACTGTTCCTCAGAAGCCCCAAAATGCTTCATCAAAATTTCTTTTGATCTTTTGTATTGTTCCTGCACTTTCTCCGAAAAGCCTGTCGGGATAGAGTCTCTTACATTGAGGTAATCCTCTATTCTTGATTTTAATTCACCGGCTCTCTCTAGAGAAATTTCACGTCTTTTATTCATTCTGTACCCCCTCTAAATTTGTAATGTTAGTTATATCGTATATAACCCCCCCTTGATGGATGGTTGATTATTGATAATATAAAAGTTATCGAACTCTTCTATTATATATCAAATATATTTTCATGTCAACTTTTGTATACTTGTTCTATTTATTTGGTAATACAAACATTACAGCTCGGAACCTTGAGTTCTATAAAAAACCTTTAGGTTTTATTTTAGAACATTGTTTTTCTCGGGGTCTATTTAAACTATGTACGAGGTATATAATGGTAAAGTATAAAAAAGGGAAGTTGACAGATAAATGATAAAATGATTTCAGATGAAGGCTTAAATACGTTGGATAAAAACTATAATTGTGATATAATTCTAGGTAGACTTTGAAACGAGGAGAAATCAGGGTGGATGGGATTATAAATATAGACAAATCTTCTGGAATGACCTCCTTTGATGTGGTCAGAAGACTGAAAAAAATACTAAAGATGAAAAAAATAGGACATACTGGGACTTTGGACCCAATGGCTACAGGGATACTGGTGATCTGTACAGGACGAGCCACCAGGCTGGCCCAGGATATAGAGGGTCAGAAAAAGACATATGTGGCAGGATTTGAACTGGGGTATAAGACAACCACCTACGACACTGAGGGAGAGATAACCCACAGGACAGACAAGGGTGCAGCGAGAGAAGAACTAGAAAAAGCCCTGAAAAATTTCAGAGGCGAGATAGATCAGGTTCCTCCCATGTACTCTGCCCTCAAGGTAGACGGGAAGAGGCTTTATGAATTAGCCCGAGAAGGGAAAGAAGTAGAGAGAAAGTCTAGAAGGGTTACTATAGAAAATCTGGAGATACTGGATTTTGACGGGAGTAAAGGAACCTTTACCTGTACCGTATCTAAGGGAACCTATATAAGATCTCTTATTTATGATATAGGGGAACTCTTAGGAACCTACGGGGTGATGACATCACTCAGAAGGACACAGGTGGGAGGCTACACTCTAGATATAGCCTATACCCTAGAAGAGATAGAAGCTATGGTGCAAAAAGAGGACTATAGTTTTTCTAAGAGTATAGAGGAAAGTTTTTTATATCCTGATGTAGAGATATCGGGAGAAAAAAATATAAAATTATTTAATAACGGAAATACTCTGATTTATGAAAAAGAAGATGGAAGATACAGGGTGTATAATGACAAAAAATTCCTTGGACTGGCAGAAATAAAAAGATGTCGCCTCAAGGGTTATAAATATTATAATGTGTAGAAAGGGAGTAGTATGAAGGTAAAGAATATAGCTATTATTGCCCATGTTGATCATGGGAAAACAACTCTTGTAGACGGTATGTTGAGACAATCAGGAGTATTCGGATCTCACGAAGCTTTAAGTGAGAGGGTAATGGACAGTAACGATCTTGAAAAAGAGAGAGGAATCACAATATTTTCAAAAAATGCTTCACTTAGATTTAAAGATTACAAAATAAATATTGTGGATACTCCAGGCCATGCTGACTTTGGTGGAGAGGTACAGAGAATACTTAAAATGGTTGACTCGGTTCTTCTTCTTGTAGATGCATTTGAAGGAGTAATGCCTCAGACAAAATATGTACTGAAGCAGGCTCTTGAGCATGGACTTAGACCTATCGTAGTAGTAAATAAGATTGACAGACCAAATTCTACACCTGAAGAGGTTGTAGACTCTGTATTTGACCTTTTTGTAGAATTAGGTGCAAATGATATGCAGCTTGAGTTTCCAGTTATATATGCTTCTGCAAAAAATGGTTTTGCAAAGCTGAACCTGAGTGATCCTGATGAAAATATGCAGCCTCTATTTGAAACTATTCTGGAAAATGTAGATGATCCAGAAGGAGATCCTAATGCTCCTGTTCAGATGCTTGTTACTAATATTGCTCCAGACAACTATCTTGGGAAACTTGGTACTGGAAAAATCCATAACGGAATTTTGAAGAAAAATCAGGAAGTAACACTTATTAAAAGAGACGGAGAACTTGTAAATTATAAAATTACAAGGCTGTTTGGATACGAAGGGCTAAAAAGAGTGGAGATGGAAGAGGCTGTTTGTGGAGATGTAGTTACAATAGCCGGACTTGAAAAAATAGACATAGGGGAAACTGTGGCAGACAGAGTAAATCCCATGGCTCTTCCTCTTATAGATATAGATGAACCCACTCTTGCAATGACATTTATGGTAAGTGACTCGCCATTTGTAGGAAGAGAAGGGAAATTTGTAACTTCAAGAAATATATGGGACAGACTTCAAAAAGAGTTAGAGCATAACGTAAGTATGAAGGTAGAAGAAACAGGATCTGCTGAAGCCTTTGTTGTAAAAGGAAGGGGAGAACTTCAACTTTCTATCCTTATTGAAAATATGAGAAGAGAGGGATTTGAACTTCAAGTAGCAAAACCTCAGGTAATCTTCAAAGAGATAGACGGAGTAAAATGCGAACCTATCGAGCTTGCTATAATCGACGTTGCAGATGAGTTCGTAGGAGTAGTAATAGAAAAGTTAGGAATCAGAAAAGGTGAAATGATCAATATGATTCAAGGATCAGACGGATATACAAGAATCGAGTTTAAGGTACCTGCAAGGGGACTGATCGGATTTAGAAATGAGTTTATGACAGAAACAAGAGGAACTGGAATAATCAATCATTCATTCTTTGACTATGAACCTCACAGAGGTGAAGTACCTACTAGAATGAGAGGAGTACTTATATCTATCGATGCCGGTACAACTACAGCATACTCTCTTGGAAACTTACAGGACAGAGGAGTGCTATTCGTACCACCAGGTCAGGAAGTATATGCAGGAATGATAATAGGAGAACACTCTAGGGAAAATGACCTTACAGTAAATGTAACAAAAGGAAAACAGCTTACTAATATGAGAGCTTCAGGAACAGATGCAAACATAAGATTAGCTCCTCCTAAAGAGTTTACCCTTGAGCAGGCCTTAGAATATATAGCTGATGACGAACTTGTAGAGATAACTCCAACAAGTGTAAGAATGAGAAAGAAAATATTAGACGAAGGTGCTAGAAAAAGATCTCAAAGAAAGGGATAATCATATGAAGAAAATAGTCTTTATACTTTTGACGTTTTTTATATTAATAGGTTGTAGCAATAGACAGACTGATGGAGAGATCGATATTGACAGTGTCAAAGTTACTCCTGAAGATGTTTATACATCTATATTTTTAGATGATTCGGACAGTGTAAAACTTTTTTTAGATAATGGATTTCCAATAAATTATAAAGATGAATCCGGAGAGACTCTTTTAATAAAGGCTGTAAAGGGTAATTCCAAAAATGTGATTGATCTTCTCGCTTCAAGGGGTGCTCTTCTTGAGGAAAGAACATTTTCAAACTTGAGAAAGAATACCAATATAACGGTGCCTGGAAGAACAGCTATTTATTTTGCAGAGAATTTTGATATTTTAAATCTTCTTGTGGATAAGGGTGCTAATGTTAATTTCGTTAATAGTGAGGGAGAACCACTTTTAATTTATTTCATTAAGCATAAGGCCGCTGAATATACAAAACTGCTTATAAAAAAAGGAGCTAAAGTTAATTCTGTGGATGAAAACATGTGGACTCCTTTAATATGGGCCGTTGTAAATTCCCAAGAGGAGATAGTTAAGGAACTTATAATAGAGGATGCGGATCTGTTTTATAGAGATTCCCAGGGGAATTATGCTATCTATTATGCCTTCAATAAAAATATTATCTCTCTTCTCTTAGAAGATGGATACAGAATGGAAGCTAAAAATAAAGACGATGAAACAATTATGGGAGAAGTCTATCTCAAATGTGTGTCCAACGGATACTACGAAGAGGTAGAAAAACTTTTGGAGATGGGAGTAGATGTAAACTATATGTCTTATGGCGATAGTGCCCTTTCTCTTGCAAAAGAAAATAAAGATGCAAAAATGACGGTTTTGCTGAAAAGTAGAGGAGCCATAGAGTAATATAATCAGAATTAAGAGGGTGACCCAAGTAGAAAACTACTTGAGTCACCCTTTAATTTAAAAGTTTATTATTGAAATTAACTTTTATATCTGAATGTCTCCGAGTCGTCTAAAATTTCAATTTTTACAGGGATCACTCCGCTATTTAGCGAGGCTATACTTTTAAAGGCCTTGGGACTGAGGTCTATAACTCGACCTTTAACAAAAGGGCCACGATCATTTATTTTTACCCTTACACTTTTTCCATTGTTTAAATTAGTGACACGCACGATAGTTCCAAAAGGAAGGGATTTGTGTGCAGCAGTATAATATCTAATATTATACTTTTCTCCGCTGGCAGTTAACCGCCCATGAAAATCTTTTCCATACCATGAAGCCATACCCTTTAGAGAATGAGTTTTAGAATAAACTTCTGTTTTTTTTGATACGGCAGAACATCCAGATATAAGTAAAAGTATCAAAATTATAAAAATATTAAATTTGTTTTTCATAAATCACTCCTTTACCAGACCTTTCTCTTTTAAAAGCTCATCATATGATTTTCCTGTTTTTTCACATTCTTTCAGAATTTCCGATAAAAGCTCATAACCTAGTTGGTCTATATGACTTGTTATAGTTGAGAGGCTAGCTCTCAGGTGTTTTTCACATCTTTCTTTATCAGCAGTAATTCCTTTGATAACCTTTTCCCTAAATATTTTTATACCATCTCTTAAAACCTCTATACTTTCAAGGACAGATTCAGAAATAATAGGAGTAAGTGCATTTAATTCAAACTCTCCCTCAGCCGCCGCCGCTGAAATAATAAGGTCATTTCCCTGTACCTTATGAAATATCTGCTTTATAAATTCTGCTCCTACAGGATTTATTTTTCCAGGCATTATAGAGGAACCCATCTGTATTGCGGGAAGTTTTATCTCTCCTAAACCACCATT
Source organism: uncultured Ilyobacter sp. (assembly GCF_963668515.1). Classification (NCBI taxonomy): domain Bacteria; kingdom Fusobacteriati; phylum Fusobacteriota; class Fusobacteriia; order Fusobacteriales; family Fusobacteriaceae; genus Ilyobacter; species uncultured Ilyobacter sp. The sequence continues at coordinate 493,503 of NZ_OY764864.1, forward strand.
TGGACCTGAAGACATAAGCCTTAGATCGTTGGCTATCTTATTTAAGTTGACGGCCATGGTTTTAAGAAGGCCTGAGACCTCTACAAAAACATCTAGATTTTGGGTTGCATCTATGAGGTTTTCTGCCCTTGCAAGGCCGTATCCAGTGAGTCTCTTCAGTTCTTCAGTTACATAGTAACGATATTTCAGACTTGCCCCTACACCGGTTCCTATGGCAGTTCCCCCGATGTTTATTCTCCTTATCCTCTCTTCTATCTTGTAAAGCCTCCAACGGTCTCTAGAGATGGCTTCGGCAAAGGCACCGAAACTCTGACCCAAGGTGAGGGGAACAGCATCTTGAAGCTGTGTTCTTCCCAATTTGAGTATAGGGGAGAACTCTTTTTCTTTCTTTTGAAGTTCTTCCTGGAGACCCATGGCTTCTGTTACCAGTTCTCTCAGAATTCTGATTACAGTTACCTTTACCGCAGTAGGATATACATCATTGGTACTCTGGCTGAGGTTAACATCTTCGATGGGATTCATGAGATCATATCGTCCCTTTTCTTCTCCCATCTCTTCTAAGGCTGCATTTGCGATTACCTCATTTACATTCATATTTGTAGAGGTACCTGCGCCTCCCTGAATTGCTGAGATGGGAAACTCCGATTCTAGCTCTCCCTGATATACTCTCTCGCAGGCTCTCACTATATAATTTTTTTTATCTTCATCAAGTTTTCTGGCTTTGAAATTGGCCTCGGCAGCGGCAAGTTTAACCAGGGCAAAGCTCTTTATCAATTCTGGATTTGTCTTTTTACCGTTTTTTAGGTAGAAATTTTCTATGGCTCTCTGAGTGTGTATCCCGTAATATCTAGTTTTAGGTATTTCCAGTTCCCCTATACCATCTTTCTCAATTCTCATCTGTTCCTGTCCTCCTTAATCTTCTAGCCACTCGAAATATACCTCTGGAAAAGGTTTCAGTGCCCTGTCTAAAATTCCATGGAGAGTGGCTATGCAGAGCCCGTAATTCAGTACAGGGACTCCCTGCACCGAACTGGCATCAATCCTAGAAAGCATCTCTTTTCTATTTAGAGTGCAGCCCCCGCAGTGTATGACAAGTTTGTAATCTGAAAGATTGTCCGGATAATCTCTTCCTGCACAAAAGTCAAAAGTGAGATCATTTTCTATGTTCTGACGAATCCATCTAGGGATTTTTATCCTTCCTATGTCATCAGGCTGGGCATGGTGTGTACACGCCTCTGCCATGAGTACCTTGTCCCCGGCCTTTAAATTCTTTAAAGCCTTTGCTCCCTTGACCATCTTCATGAGATCTCCCTTGTATCTTGCAAAAAGTATGGAGAAAGATGTAAGTAGGATATCATCTGGAGTATCTGCTGAAACCTTTGAAAATTCCTGAGAATCGGTTATTACCAGCTTCGGTTTTTCTTTTAATTTATCAAGGGTCCAACGAAGCTCTCTTTCCTTGCACACATGAAAGACTCCGTCATTGTCAAGAATGTCCCTCATAGTCTGTACCTGAGGGAGGATGAGCCTTCCCTTTGGCATACCGGTGTCTACAGGTATCACTAGAACTATGCTTTCTCCAGGAGTTATGAGGTCACCCACTATGGTAGGCTGTTCAAATTCCTTGGGAGAGTATTTTATAATGAGTTCTTTTAAGGTGTGTATCTCTTCTTTTAGCTGTGCCGATATAGCCACATGGGGAATCTCTTTTATTTTCAATTCTTCTGTGAATTCTGAATTTGCAGGGATTATATCTTTTTTGTTTATGACTGTTATAAAAGGGATGTTTTTTTCCTCTAAAAGTTTTATTATCTCTCTGTCAAAGTCACTAAATCCCTCTCCGGTAACTGTGAGAAGGGCAATATCAGTTTTTTTCAAAACTTCGAGACTTTTTTTGACTCTCAGTTCTCCCAAATCCCCGAGGTCATCAAGTCCGGCGGTGTCGATTATGACACAGGGACCTATAGGCAGGATCTCCATGGCCTTATAAACCGGGTCTGTTGTGGTACCTGCATATTCTGAAACTATGGCAAGGTTTTGCCCTGTGAGGGCATTTATAAGTGTGGATTTTCCCATATTTCTCTTTCCAAATATAGCTATATGAAGCCTGTTGGAACTGGGAGTTTTATTAAGTTCGGACATGGTTCCTCCTCAAAAACGAATATTATAGTTAGTTTTTCTACTATAAACATAAAAATAGTTATAAGGTCATTATATTATAACTATGTGATTTTGTGCAAACTTCTATTTGAAAATAAGTAAATACCATACTTTACCAAAGTTGCTACCATCACTTTATTTCAGATTAAAGTATTGAATTTATCGGGATTCGTTACTTTTCTCTTGAAAGAAAAGTAACCAAAAGTTCAAGAATTTTCAAACGTCTAGTGAGTAGATATTTCTCTTAACGCCTTTGTGAGCTACAGTCCTCGGTTCCCTGCGGAACTTATTCTGTATGACGGCTGAGTGCGGCTCTTTCCTGTATAAGCCCTGCGACTTGAAAATTCAAAAAATCTTCTCTATGAAACTCTCCTCCTGTCTCTGTGTCTTCTGTAACCAAAAGATTTTGTTATTATTCGTGATAATTTCCCTATCTTTTATTAGTGCCCATTCGTGACAAAATCTTTTGACTCTAATATTCTTGTAAATTCAATAATTTATTTCAAATAGCATCTTGAGTCACTTAATATTAGAGTGCAGCATGTTATTTTAAGTTGAGATTTTTTAAAAATAATTTAATGGTTCACAAATAAGTTTAATTATCTTATAATAAATCTAAAAATGGAGGTAATAATAACTATGAAAATAAAAACATTTTATTTGGGCGAGATGATGTCTTGTGCTTATCTTACTTGGGATGAGGATACAAAAGAGGCTTTTCTTTTTGACTGCGGTGGAGAAAATTTAGAAAATCTTTTTGCCTTTTTGAGAGCCAATGAACTGACCTTAAAAAAAGTAATATTTACCCACGGACACCACGATCATATAGTGGGACTAGAAAAACTTCTTCAGCATATTTCAGATGTAGAGATTTATATAGGGGAAGAGGAAGAGAAGTTTCTCACTGACGCCAACTTAAACCTTTCAGCTTTTTTAGGAAGAAGTTTCACATATGAAGGGAAAGTGAAAACTGTAAAAGAGGGAGATGTGATAGGAGAATTCAAGGTTATTGATACTCCAGGGCATACAGTGGGATCAAAATGCTATTATAACTCCAAGGAAAAAATAATGATTTCAGGAGATACTCTTTTTAGAAGAAGTTACGGTAGATACGATCTTCCTACCGGCAACGGAGAAGTTTTATTTAAAAGCTTGGGGAAAATATGCAATGAGTATCCAGGAGAAACAAAGGTTTACAGCGGACATACAGAGGTAACGACCCTTGGAGAAGAAAAAGTATTTCTTCAGATGAACGGACTTATTTAAGATTTGACAATGCATGGGGAAAGTAGTATTCTAATATTATAATATGTAAATAGGAGTAGAGTTGTGGAAATTGATAAAGCTGTCTTATTGTTTAAAATGATGTCAAATCCCATAAGACTTGGAATCTTAAAGGAGCTTTCTGAAAATGGTGTCCTCTGTGTAAGTAAGCTAGAAGAGGCCATAGGGTCTTCCCAGTCTAGTACCAGTCAACACCTTGCACATCTCAGAAATTCTGGAATACTTACCTGTCAGAAGAATGGTAAGAAAGTGTGTTATACCATAGCTGACAAGGATGTAGAGCAACTTATAAAAAGACTTGAACTAGAGGAAAATTAAATTTAGAGACTGTCTTCTCATAGCGGATGGCAGTCTCCTTTTGTTTTGAAAGGAGAGAACCGTGGAAAAAATATATGATATGATAATTATAGGGGGAGGACCTGCAGGGCTTACGGCTGCCATATATGCAGGCCGTGCACAGTTAAATGTTTTGGTAATAGAAAAAAGAGAGATCGGGAGCCTGATTTCGGCTCATAAAATAGACAACTATCCTGGGTTTCCCGAAGGGATAACAGGTAGGGAGCTCTATCAACTAAAAAAAGAACATGCTTTAAAATATAATGTAAAAATTGTAGAGGGCACTTTTCTTGAACTAGATATTTTCTCTGAACCAAAGATTGTAAAAACTGACGTAGAAAATTACCGCGGGAAATCGGTGATAATAGCCAGCGGTTGGCCTAAAAACAGTGTGAAGAAGGTAAAGGGAGAGCAGGAATTCATAGGAAAGGGAGTATCCTACTGTGCCACTTGTGACGGAGCTTTTACAAGAAATCTAAAGGTGGGTTTATTCGGTCAGGGGGACGAAGTGGCAGAAGAGGCACTTTTTCTCACGAGATATTCTAAGGAGATATTTATTTTCTCTAAGGAAGAGAGTCTAAAATGCAATCAAGAATTAAAAAATGCCCTTTTATCCCATGACAATATAAAGATAATTCCAAATAGTCATATTGTTGAAATAAAGGGAAATGATTATGTGGAAGAGGTTGTTGTATCAAGAGACGGTATAGAGGAAAGTTATCCTTTAGATTATACATTTTTATACCTAGGAACCAGGTCTACTGAGGAACTTTTTTCCGGATTTGCCAAACTAGATCCCAACGGTTACATAATAACCGGAGAAGATATGAAAACCGAGGTTGATGGAGTCTATGCAGCGGGAGATATAAGATCGAAGTCTATAAGACAGGTTACCACAGCAGTGGCAGATGGAACGATAGCGTCATTAGAAGCGGCCAAGTATATACTAAAACAAAAAAAAGAGAGATAATTCTCTCTTTTTTTACATAGTATACCTAAATTTGTCTCTTAACTTATCGATTGCTTTGAGCTGAATTTGCCTTATTCGCTCTCTGGTTAGGTTCAAATGGTTTCCTATCTCCTCTAGAGTAAGGACATTTTTGTTGAAAAGTCCAAATCTGTGTATGATGACATCTCTCTCTTTAGAATTAAGTATTTTTAAATTTCTTATAAGTTCTTCGTTTACACTGTCTGTTATTATCTGTTCTTCGAAAAGGTCATCACTTGGAATAATGCTGTGAAGGTCTCCATTTTCTCCATAAGATTCCTCTAGAGAATTTAAGGACTGCTCGAAGATATTGAGATATTTCTCAACATCTTTTTTCTTGAATTCAAGTCCCACGGCGATAGTTTCAATAGAGGGAACAGAACCAGATTTATTTTTGTAATCTCTTATGAATTTATTTATTTTTGAGATATTATCATAGATATAGGTGGGATATCTTATAACCCCTTTATTTGATGAAATATATCTTAAAATACTCTGCTTTATCCAAAAAGTGGCATAGGTGGAAAACCTTTTATCCATGGTGGTGTCAAACTTACTGACGGCTTTGATCAGTCCGATATTCCCCTCTTGTATGAGATCTAAGACAGGAATGCCGATATTTATATATTTTTTTGCGATACTAACTACGAGTCTTAGGTTGGATGTGACCAACTTTTCCTGAGCTGATTCGTCTCCATTCTGGGCTTTCAAGGCAAATTCTATCTCCTCTTCCTTGGTTAAGAGGGGATAGTGGCTTATCTCTTTTAGATAATTGGATATATTCATTTTACGTAGCCTTTTAAGGGCCCCTCCTTTCAATATAAGAGATTCTTTTCTAAGTAAGATATACGTTGCAGTATGAGAAATCCTTTTTTATAGAATTTTTTTTTAATCTATGGTAAACTTTTAAATAGAGGTGAAATTAAGAGTGAGAGTTTTAGGAATTGATCCGGGAACTGCAACAGTGGGATACGGAATCGTAGATTTTAAAAATAATAATTATGATACGGTAACTTATGGATGTATATATACAGACAAAGATCTTCCCATGTCAAAAAGGCTTGAAAAAATATATGATGAACTTTATGCACTCATAGAAGAATATAAGCCCGCTCATATGGCAGTGGAGGAGCTTTTTTATTTTAAGAATAATAAAACAGTTATTAGTGTGGGCCAGGCAAGAGGGGTAATAATTCTCTGCGGTGAGAAACAGGGACTCTGTCTAGACAGTTATACCCCTCTTCAGGTAAAGATGGGGATAACAGGCTACGGAAAGTCTGAAAAAAAACAGGTCCAGACTATGGTTCAGAAAATATTAAAATTGAGTGAACTCCCGGAACCAGATGATGCTGCAGATGCCCTAGCGATAGCGGTGACTCACATAAACTCACTTAATTCCGGCTGCTACAACATATCTGCGGATAAAAAAATATGTGGAAAAAAAATAGGAAGTGGAAAGCTAACAGCGAAGGAATATAGGGAACTGTATAAGATCAAATAGTGCGGAAGAGAAAGAGGTGGTTGTATGTGGGGTAAAAATAATTATAATTTCAGCAGAAAAACTCTTATCGGAAAAAAGCTCACGAATAACGAAAAAGATATCTCTCATATGATCCAGGAGTTTGAATCTATAGAAAAGATGATGTCTGTTATTTACAGTGAGAAAAATGAGGGCAGAGTGATATTCTGCATCCTACTTCTTTTGATCGGGAAATTAGACTTAGGATATGTTGAGAGTTATTACTTCCACTATGATGAAGATTCCAAAACTCTTCAGTACAAGGAGGGGTATTTCAATCTAGATAAAATAGAGGAAGAGGAGTTAGATGAGATCTATGATTCCCTCAGTGATATTATAGAGGTTGATCAGGTACCGTTTTTAAAAGAGATACTAGATATAGGGGAACCTGTCTATGATGTAAAAAGATTTACAGAGCCGACTCCCTATACATTTCTTAGCAGGCTGAATAATTTTTCTGTAATTCCGGTGGGGTATGAGGACAGAAATTACGGAATGCTTATTATGGCGGGAAACAAAAAACTTCTTAAAATGGGTAAAAGAAAACGGGAGCTCGTGGACATATTTAAGTACAACCTATCTATGTACCTCTACAACAGAGATCTAGAAAAAAAAGAACTTAAAGATGACAGGCTAAAAACCATAGGATATTTTGCCAACTCCATAGTTCATGAGTTTAAAACCCCTGTGTCAGTAATAAAGGGGTTTGCAACTCTGGCTAAAAATAAGTTAGATGACCCGGAAAAGTTAAAGATATATCTAGAAAATATAATTACTGAATCAGACAGGATAATAGAGATGTCTGATGAGGTCGGGGAGTACGCTCAGACGAGGGGGACCCTTAGTATAGAGGAAGAGTTTTATTTTCAGGATGTTGTAAAAGAGATCTATAAAAAATTTAAAAGCAAATTTGAAAGATTGGAAATAAAACCCATATTCATGGAGGAGAAAAAAATCTTGGTGAGGGCCAATAAAAAAACCCTGTCAAGAACAGTATGTCATATTCTAAAAAATGTGGCAGAAAACGTTGACTACAAAAAAGACAACAGATATGTAATGTTCAGATTTGAGGAACAGAATGGAAGAGATGTTGTGGTATTTGAAGATAATGGCTGCGGGATACCTGAGGATAATGTATCGAAAGTATTTTCTCCATTTTTTACCACAAAAATAAATGGTACAGGTCTTGGAATGACCATAGTAAAGGAGTACTACGAAAAAATAGGAATGGAAATAAAACTAGAGTCAGTCTATGGAAAGTACACTAGACTGACAGTTATGATATAGGAGGAGTTTGATGAATATAGTTTTGCTGAATCCAGAGATACCTTATAATACTGGGAATATAGGGAGAAGTTGTGTTCTTACCAATACGGCCCTTCATTTAATAAAACCCATGGGATTTTCTCTAGATGAAAAGCAGATAAAAAGAGCAGGTCTAGATTACTGGAACAGTGTGGACCTTCACATTTGGCACAGCCTAGAAGAGCTCATAAAGGCCAATCCTAATTCGAATTTTTATTTTGCAACTACCAAGACAAAGAAAAATTATTCAGACGTAAAATATAAAAAAGATGATTTTATTGTCTTTGGACCTGAATCTAGAGGTGTACCGGAAGAGATACTAGAGGCAAACAAGGAAAATTGTATAACAATACCTATGATAAAAATGGGAAGATCTCTGAATCTTTCAAATTCTGCAGCAATAATATTATACGAAGCTTTGAGGCAAACTGGATTTGACTTTTAAAGGAGGGAGTTTTTTCTCCCCTTTTTTTTTATCTTCAAATACATATGTAGTTTACTTGACAACAATTTTAAATTAGTACAGAAGCCATAAGAATCTGATTAATTTTAGTTTTTTGAAAAGCCTCACAATATATACAGATTTAAAATTATTTGTGATACATCACTATAGATGTTTTTGAGACCTCACTTATAAATAAAAAATTTATCCAGTAAATAGCAAATGAACAGAAAAATATATAAATAATTTTCCAAAATATATTCGGAAAAATCAACTTAATTTTCTAAGTTTATAGAAAAAAATATTATGATCCATAAATACTTTAAGGGATTAAAACTGCTTATTTCATACTCCACACGCAAATATTTAAAATTATTATAGTAAAATAACAGTGAGGTGGCTAAAATTTTGATTATCAATTAAATGTGGGGAAATATTCTTAAACTATTGTGAGCTCTAATATGCTTAAATGCTTAAAGAACACCAATTAATTTTTTCTTTTATGCTCTTATTTGTGACGCATCACAAATAATTTAGAGATCTGTACCATTGTGGATTAAAAGAAAAAGCTTTATAATCATACTATATTAAATTTTACAAGTCATTTTCCGGAACTGTTTTCAATAACAGCTATGGTAATCGACTTTAATAAAAGATTGAATAATCTACCATTGAACAATATATTATATAAAAAGTGAATGGCATCTTATCAGCAAAAGAAGAGAGAACTCTTTAATACCCTGGAAAGATACAAAGTCGTTTTACTTTCTCTGAATATCAGATGGAAGTAGTGCGACTTTTTTTTTATTGATGTATTGGTGCTGTGATACAAATTCACTTTAAGTTGATTTGAAAAAATTATTAGGAGGTTTAAGTATCGGTTATAAACCGGGGATCATCAATGCTCTAAAAATGAATATCCTTCCTGAAGTTTAAAATTTATGAGATGAGAATTCAACCATTTAATTTCCTATTTAATTCTTTTCATTCCTTGGCATCTGTTCAAAGCCTTTTCTTGAATTTTTAGATCTATTGAGATAATCAAAATCAGGAGATTATCACTATAATATTTTGAAAATGCAAACAACAATCAAAAAAACAAGGTAAAAATCTGAAAGACAGTATTATAGGATATTCAAGGGCATATTTTAACTAATTAACCCAAGTTGCTACTTAAAAAAAATTATTATAAATTACTGAATTTATCTGAATATTAAAATCAAAAGATTTTGTCACGAATGGACACTAATAAAAGATAGGGAAATTAGCACGAATAAGGACAAAAGCTTTTGGTCACAGAGGACGCAGAGAAAAATAGGGAGTTTCACAGAGTTAAAACCAAACTATATATGTGTTCTTTTGCGAGAGGTTTTTATCTCTTTTCCCTTGCCATTGATAAAATCAGCGTTAAGAATGACCGAAGTGGAATCCTTAGATAAATTCGACTGTTTGAACGAAGTGAGTTTCGAATTTTTCTTGGATTTCCAAGGGCATTTAGCTGATTTTTCACAGGCTTGAACTTTTGGTTACTTTTCTTTCAAGAGAAAAGTAACGAATCCCGATAAATTCAATACTTTAATTTAATAAAGGTAGCAACTTAGGTTAATTATTTAATAGGAGGTTACAGTATGACAAATCAAAAATTAGGATTATCAAGTGCAATTGCAGCAGGTATTGGTCTGATCGTAGCAACTAGTTGTTTGGTAACATTATCACAAGGTGTGGGTTTTGCAGGTAAGGGATTTATTTTTGCTCTGGCTATTGCCTGTGGATTAAATATTTTAGTAGCTTTTTCTTTTGCAGAACTCAACGCATTAATGCCTATTACCGGTGGGCTGGGGCAGTATACATTAGCTGCAATGGGGCCATTTATATCAATGATTGCAGTTATTGGAGGATATCTGATATGTAATATTTTTGCGGCCAGTTCCGAGGCGGCTATGATCGGTTTTGTAGTGACTTCATCTGTATTACCAAACGTCAGCCCACTTTTAATTACACTTATTACAGTTGCAATCTTATTTGTAATTAATATTTTTGGAATTCGTTCTTATGCAAAAACTCAGGTAATAGTCACAGCAATCATGATAGGTTCGATGATTACATTGGCTGTAATTGGTGCTTTGAAACTTGGTTCTGGTGAAATAGTTGCTCAGACAACTCAAGCCTTTAATCCTATGGGATTTGAAGTGGTTTCTATGACAGCCTTAGCTTTCTGGTTATTTATCGGAGTTGAATTTGTACTACCGCTAACAAAAGATATTGAAAAACCAGAGAAAAATATTCCGAGAGGTATGATACTTGCATTGCTCATATTGATGGTGGTTCAATCCATAATGACTTTTGCAATATCAAATTACGTACCTTACGAAATATTACAAACATCTAATCAACCTCATATGGAATTTGCAAGACTTATGTTGGGGGAATTTGGTACTACTTGGATGACGATAATCAGTGTAGGTGCAGTTATAAGTACTCTGAATACAGTTCTTGCTAGCATTCCTAGAATGTTATTGGGATTGGCCGAAGGAGGTATGCTTCCTAAAGCTTTTGCAAAAACTAATCGTCACGGTGTGCCATATAACAGCTTATTTCTTATGACAGGTGCAATTGTAACAGCTTTACTTACTGGTGTTACTTCAGCCGACGACTTAATAAAATTTATTTTAACAGGATGTCTATTTTGGATGATCGCTTATATCATTACACATCTAAATGTATTAATTCTTAGAAAGCGTTATCCAGATGTAAAGAGAAGTTTCTGCGTTAAATTGTTTGGTTTGCCTCAAATCATAGGTATTATTGGTATGGTCTACATGATAACTCATATTATAGATGAGCCTGTTCTGAGAAAAGAGATCTATACAACAGCAGGGATCTTCATGGCAGTTTTAGTTGCTTATTGCTTCATATGGGTTAAGTTTGTAATGAAAAAAGGACTTTTTAAAACTATAAGCATGGAAGAGGTAATTGCTCAAGATATAATTGATTCTGATCTAGATTGCGATGAAGATAAAAAATTGGAAACTGTTTTAGGATAATAAAGAGAACAAATATTTAATAATCAAAATATAACTTTTAAAGGGGAGATGAATTATGTCAAATGGTAAAATTGATTTTCTATATTTAAATGAAAAAGATATGATTGAAGCAGGAGTTAAAGATATGGATGGTTGTGTAGATGCTATGGAGGAAATGTTTAAACTGCTTAAAGTTGGAGATTTCAGAATGGGTGGATCTAACGGATTTTCTCACGGCTGCATGGTAACTTTTCCCGAAGAATCACCATTTCCTAATATGCCTCTAGACGGCCCTGACAGAAGATTTATGGCAATGCCTGCTTATCTTGGTGGGAAGTTTGATATGGCTGGAGCAAAATGGTACGGGTCAAATGCTGAAAATAGGAAAAAAGGATTACCAAGATCAATACTTATGCTAACACTCAATGATAAAGATACTGGTGCACCAGTGGCGCATATGTCAGCTAATGTCCTCAGTGCTTACAGGACAGGAGCTATTCCGGGAGTTGGAGTAAAATATCTGGCACATGAAAATGCAAAAGTTTGTGGAATTATTGGTCCCGGAGTAATGGGGAAAACAGCTCTTGCCTCTTTCATGGCTGTAAGACCTGGGATTGAAACAGTAAAAATAAAAGGAAGAAGTCAAGGTTCAATAGATGATTTTGTAAAATATGTAAAAGATGAGTTCCCGACTGTTAAAAATATTGAAGTTGTTGCTGATATAGAATCAACAGTAAGAGATTCAGATGTTGTATGTATAGCTACTTCTGCGACACCTGGTAATCTTGATGAATACCCATATGTAAAAGAAGAATGGATAAAACCTGGAGCAGTAATATGCTGCCCTGCATCAGCCAGATTTGATGAAGATTTTATTGTAAACAGAGCTAGAACAGTAGTAGATTGTTTGCCTCTATACGAAGCATGGGCAGAGGAATATCCATATCCTTCATATAATACTATCCCCATTCCTGCTGTTTATTCTATGGATCTGCTGCATGAGGGGAAAATTACAAAAGATGACATACATGATCTAGGAGATATATTAATGGGAAAAACTCCTGCCCGTCGTAATGATGATGAGATAATAATATACTCTGTAGGTGGGATGCCTGTCGAAGATATCGCCTGGGGAACGATGGTGTACAGGAATGCATTGGAAAAAGGCATCGGTACAAAACTTAATCTTTGGGAAAAGCCAGAGTTGGCTTAAAGAAAAAAGTTAGCTTAAAAATTGAAAAATTAGGAGGAGGTCTCCACATGAGAATAGAAGAACACCCAGTATTGGGAAAGATAGAAAAAGGTGAATTGGTAGATTTTACTATGGATGGCAAGCCGTTAAAAGGACATGAAGGAGAACCAATATCTGCAGCCTTAAAAGCTGCAGGTGTTATGGTTCACAGACATACACATAAGCATTCTCCAAGAGGAGTATTCTGTGCCATCGGGCGTTGTACAGATTGTGTTATGGTTGTTAACGGCAAGGCAAATGTAAGAACTTGTGTTACACCTCTAGAAGAGGGCATGACTGTAGAAACTCAATATGGTGTCTCAGCAAAATCAGAATAAACTATATAACTCTTATTATTGAATAGTAAGAAAGGATGGTATTAATATGAAAAGGTATGATCTTATCGTAGTTGGTGCAGGACCTGCAGGACTTTCAGCTGCAATTGAAGCTGCAAAACGAGGTCTGGAAGTAGCTGTTTTCGACGAAAACTCTAAGCCCGGTGGCCAACTATTTAAACAAATACATAAATTTTTTGGGTCAAAAGAACATAAAGCTAAAATAAGGGGATTTAAAATCGGAGATGAACTCCTTGAAACAGCTAATGAGCTTGGTGTTAAAGTTGTGTTGAATGCAATTGTTATTGGGATTTATTCTGAAAGAGAAATAACCGTTAATATAGATGATGAAATAATACACTACAAAGCCGATTCAATTATAGTTGCGACAGGTGCATCTGAAAATATGGTTACATTTGACGGCTGGACACTTCCTGGTGTTATTGGTGCTGGAGCTGCACAAACTATGATGAATTTACACGGGGTGAAACCTGGTAAAAAAATCCTCATGCTTGGGAGCGGTAATGTCGGCTTAGTTGTAAGTTATCAACTGTTGCAAGCAGGATGTGAGGTAGTTGCAGTTGTTGATGCAGCACCAAAAATTGGTGGATATGGTGTTCATGCATCGAAAATAGCTCGTTGTGGTGTTCCTTTTTACCTGTCACATACAATTATTAAAGCAGAGGGAGATGACTGCATTAATGGTGTTGTAGTGGGAGAGGTTGACAGTAAATGGCAGGTTATTAAAGGGACAGAAAAACACTTTGATGTAGACACTATATGTTTGGCTGTTGGTTTGTCCCCTATATCTCAGCTGCTAAAAATGGCAGGATGCGAAATGGTGGAAGATCCTAAAAAAGGAGGACTGGTTCCTGTATGTGATAACTACGGTGCCACATCACTTCCAGGGATATTTGTAGCAGGGGATGTATCAGGTATAGAGGAAGCCAGTTCTGCAATGATAGAAGGAAGAATAGCTGGAATTGCAGCTGCTCACGCTTTAGGTTATATAGCCAAAGAAGAATTGGTAAAAGAAGCTGAAGAACTTGAATCTTCTCTTATAAGTTTACGTCAGGGAATGTTTGCCCCTGAAAATCGTGGTAAAGATATTCTTAAAACTGATGAAGGTTTTGATGTTTCAAACAACTTACTAAGAAAAGGTTACTTGACAGATGACGAAGTGACAAAATATCCTGGTGTAAAATCAGTAAGCGGAGTACATCCTATTATTGAATGTTCACAAAATATTCCGTGTAATCCTTGTCAGGATGCCTGTCCAAAAGGGTGTATAAAAATTGGTTCTGATATTACTGCATTGCCAGCTTTTGATGAGGCAACAAAATGTACCGGTTGTGGTCTGTGTGTAGTTTCATGTTCAGGGCAGTCAATATTCCTGATTGATGAGGATAAAGAAGAAGGCTATACTCACATTACTATGCCTTATGAATTTTTACCATTGCCTGAAAAGGGTGACAAAGGAAAGGCACTGGATCGTAGCGGTAAACAGGTTTGTGATGCTGAAGTCGTTGGTGTGAGGACATCAAAGAATTTTGATCAAACGAGTCTGTTAACTATTAAAGTTATAGATGATATGGGTATGAAAGCCCGTTTCTTCAAGCAGCTACAGGAGGTAAAATAATATGAGTAAAATAAATGATCGTTCAAAAGATATTGGAAAATTTATTCCTCAAGCTGGTGATGAAACTATAATATGCAGATGCGAGGAAGTAACAAAGGGTGAAATTCGTCAGGCAATATATGCAGGTATGCATACACTTCAAGAAGTACGTAAGTATTTAAGAACGGGAATGGGTTTATGCCAAGGTCAGACCTGCGGGAAACTTGTTAAGAGAATTATTTCCGAAGAATTAGGAATTTCTCCTTTAGAAATAGAATCAGCAGTATCGAGAGCTCCAATGAGACCTATTGAAATGAAAGTTCTCGCTAATGAAAGAAAGGGAGGATAATATGATAAATAAAGCAGATGTAATAATAATTGGAAGTGGAGTTATAGGAAATGCAACGGCATATAATCTTGCTAAAGAAGGAAAATCTGTTATCGTCTTGGAAAAAAATGAAAGCATTGGTGACGGGGGATCTACACGTAACGGCGGTGGGGTAAGACAGTCAGGTCGTCATTCTGCGGAGCTGCCACTGGCAATGTATGGTGTAAAAAATCTTTGGCCGAACCTTTCTCAAGAGTTGGGAGTCGAAGTTGAGTACTATCAAGAAGGGAACCTCCGTTTGGGAAAGACCGAAGAACATCTGAAAGTACTACAGGGGATAGTAGACAGAAGTAAAGCTTTAGGCTTGGATCTTAAAATGGTTACAGGGGATGAGGCTAGAGAGATATGCCCTTACCTTTCTGATGAAGTTATAGGGGCAAGCTGGTGTCCTACAGATGGCCACGCTAATCCTATGCTGGTCACTTTGGCATATTATAAAAAAGCTCGTGAACTTGGTGCTCGTTTTGTTACAGGGGAAGAAGTTGTTGAAATAAAAAAAATTAAAGGTGCAGCTCGTCAGGTAGTGACAAAAGAAAATATTTATGAAGGGGATAAAATTATCCTTGCGGCAGGATATGAAAGCCGTAAAATTGCTGAAACAGTAGGTATCGATGTACCGATGAATCCTATTTTACTGGAAGTACTGGTTACAGAAGCACAATCTCCAATGTTTTATCAAATGTTGGGAACAGCAGAAGCAGATTTTTACGGGCATCAAAGTACACATGGATCCTTTGTTTTCGGGGGAGCTTCAGGCCATGAAGCATTTAATAAAGACGGAGGAATCAATGCAACTAACAGTAAAACAGCATCGGCTGTTTGTAGAGGTATAATGAAGTATTTCCCAGATTTAGGAGATCTTAAAGTTATACGTACATGGGCCGGATGGATTGATTATTGTATGGATGGTATTCCTGTAATAAGTCATGTGGAGGAAGTTCCAGGACTCATTGTTGCCTGTGCTTTTTCAGGTCATGGATTTGGGATAGCACCCACTGTAGGAATGTTACTCAGTGAAATGGCTATGGATAAAGAGACAACGCTGGATGTTGCTCCATTCAGATATGATAGATTTAAAGCTAAAATATAGGTGATTTAAAATTTGAAAATTTGGAGGAAGAATATATGGAAATGGTAAGAATGAATTATTCTTCAGGTGCGCCTTTAGAAGAAAAAGTAGGATATTCAAGAATGGTCACAGTGGGACCTTTTATATATTTAGGAGGGACTACTTCTGTAAAGTCTGATGGGACAGTACATGGTGAAGATGATCCTTATGAACAGGCAAAATTTATTTTTGATAAATTATTAAAAATTATGGAAAAAGCAGGGGCTGGAGCTGAAAATGTTGTAAAAGTAAAAGCCTATGTTACAGATATGAAATATGCTCCTGAAGTTGGGAGGGCATATTCTGAATACTTTTTAAATGTAAAACCCCTTTTTACTATGGTTGGGACAACTATGCTTAATCGTCCAACTCAGCTAGTTGAGATTGAAATGGATGCCATAAAATATTAGTTTATATAAATAAAGTGGTTAATTGTAAAAGGAAAAACCGGGCCTAGTTAGGCTCGGTTTTTTACTGGAGAATTCTAGCAATAACGCAACAATAGAGCATGAAGTCTATATTCATACATGTAGGAGGAGAAGAAATGAATTTTATTTTTGATATACCGGCAACCGTATTTTTTGGAGACAACAAAATAATAGAGACTGGTAAGTTATTAAAAGGTTTTGGTACAACTAAAACGATGATTGTTTGTGATCAAGCTATGTTAGATTTAGGGTTTGTAGATAAAGTTGTCAGTTATCTTGAAGAAGAAAATATAGAATATGTTATTTTTGATTCAGTCATGCCAAATCCCACAGATTTATTGGTACATGAAGGTGCTAAGATTGCTGAAGAAAAAAAAATTGATTCTTTCGTTGCAATTGGTGGTGGAAGTGTTATAGATAGTGCAAAAGCAATTAATATTTTATTGACCAATAAAGGCAAAATAGCTGATTACGAAGGAATCAATAAAGTTATAATACCGACATTACCACTGATTATGATTCCAACAACATCAGGGACTGCCAGTGAGGTGACCTCTGTGAGTGTTGTAACAGATACAAAACACCATAAAAAAATGGTTATTGCCGGCCAATTTGTCGGTGGAAATATTGCTTTATGTGATCCTGCTTTAACTATGAAACTACCTAAAAGCATAACTGCTTCTACAGGTATGGATGCATTAACCCATGCAATAGAAGCCTATGTTTCCAAGTGGTCCTCACCTGTAACAGATGCATTGGCATTAAAATCAATTAAATTGATCATGGAGAGCCTTGAAGAAGCTGTTACTGAAAGTAGTAAAACATCCAGAGAAAAAATGATGTTAGGAAGTGTCACAGCTGGGATGTCTTTTAACTCTGCATTATTAGGTTTGGTGCATTCTTTGGCTCACCCGCTAAGTGCCCATTATGGCATTGCTCACGGCGTAGCCAATGCTATTTTTCTGCCTTATGTAGTCGAGTATAATATTGAAACATTCGGAGATAAACTTAAGCCATTGGCTGAATCGATGGGGATTCAAATTTATGGTCTTGATGAGAAAACACTGGCTGACTCAGTGGTGAATAAGCTGTTATACTTATCAAAGACCATAAATATTCCGAAGCTTAAATCATTAAATGTTCCAAAAGAAGATTTTAAAATGCTTGCAGAAGAAGCATTAGTTGAACTTAGTACAATGACTAATCCTAAAGAAACAAATGTTAATGATTTAATTAAGTTACTTGAAAAAGCATACTTGAGATAAAAAGATATAATATAAGAATGGAAAATTTTATTTTACATTTTTTAATTGTTCAAAAAATATTTCAGATTACAATTCCGATAAAATAATCCCTAAAAAAACCAACATAAAAAGATCTGGAATCCTAAATATCGAGTTAAAATATATGAGAAATACTTATGAAAACATATTATTAAGATTATATTAAAATCACACAGGACGAATCAGTAGATATAAATATTGCTAAAATAATGATATAATAAAATATAAGCTCAGAAGGATGTTGGATATTAGATCCTTATAGGATTGCAAGATTAAAAAAAGGGGAAATTATGGCTATAAAATTAAGTGAATTGTATAAATCTACTAGCAGAAAAAATATGAAACTAATCGCTGGGGAAAATGGTATTAATAATATTGTCAGTTGGGCACATATGATTGAAAGCATAGAAACATCAATTTTTTTGGATGGTCAAGAGTTGGCTTTTACAACTGGTATTGCTCTGGAAAAATTTGATTTAGAGGAAAAATTATATGAGTTAGTTAAACACACCTATAAGCATAAGGCTAGCGGCATAGTTATAAACACAGGCCCGTATATTGAAGAAATACCGGATAATATAATACAGTTTTGTGATGAGAATAATTTCCCACTTTTTGAAGTGCCCTGGCATACTCATTTAGCGAATCTTATGAAAGAATTTTGCTATCAAATAACTCTATCAGATAGGACTAGTCTTGAATTATCAAGTGCCTTAAATAATGCTATCTTTTTTCCAAACCAACAGGAACTGTATATCCCCTACTTAGAAAGTAAAGGTTTTAGAACTATATGGCCATATTGCATAACTCTTATAGAAATATTTGAGCAAGACGGAATAACAGTAACTAACAATAAGAAGAGAATTAAAGTGTTAAAATTCATAGAAAATATTTTGTACTCCTATGAAAGAACTATCATCTATGATGTCGATGCTAAGATCACTCTTGGTTTTGCTAATTACACTCAAGAAGAAATAAAAAAGATACTGGATGAAATAAAGAATAGATGCTTGGAAATATTAAAAAAAAATGAAAAGATATATTTATGTGTTGGAGAAAATACTAAAAATATTGAATGTATTGCAAAAAGTGCTCGGCAAGCACTGGATGTATTGAAGCTCCAAAGAAAAAAAGGGATTAGTGACGAGGTAAGTATGTATAGTGATTTGGGCGCATACAAACTGCTCTTGGCAATAGAAGATAAAGAGATTATTAAAAAATACTTCCAAGAAACAATAGAAGGACTTGTTAAAAATGATGAATTAAAGGGGACAGATTACTTAACAGTATTAGAGAGCTATCTTAGAAATAGTGGAAGTATCAAAGCTGTTTCTGAAGAACTTTTTTATCACAAAAATACCGTGTGTTATAAATTATCCAAAATTGAGGGGATTCTAGGGTGTAATTTATCCTACCTAGATAATAGAATGACTTATAAATTAGCTCTAATGATAAGGGATATAATTTAATTTTTTTTAAAGCTAAACCTTATTTCCATTGAGGTCTTATATAAATGATTCTTCACAGGGCTAAATTATGTCTAAATTAAATTTCTAGTCAAATATCCTTACGCTCTGATAATAGGGCGTATCCCAAATTTAGTGTAAATAGAATGGCAACACTTTTTTATTGATTTCACTCTGGGTTAAGTTTTCTAGTGCCTTTATACCTGTAAAACCTTTTCTCATGCCCCTCCCTTTTAGCATACATACTGAATATCCCCCTTAATTTTGACTATGATAAAAGTTGGAATTTGTATAGGAAGTATAACTCATCTACCCTGCTTTTCAAAATATAGCTTCGGGATTTTGTATTTGATGAATATGGACAGTTGACTTTTTTGTGTGAGATATAATATACTGTAACTAGAATCGTTTGTGATAAAATGTACTAAGTTTTACTGCTGAGGTGATAAATGAATGAAAGAATAGCCACACTTTCTATTTTTATTGAAAAAAAAGAGAGTGTAAAGAAAGTAAATGACATACTGTCAGAATTTTCAGAGCTTATTGTATCAAGGATGGGGATACCCTACCGAGAGAAAAGAGTGTCTGTAATAGTAGTTATACTAGACGGAACCAACGAAGATATGAGTGCACTGTCGGGAAGAATAGGCAATCTTGAAGGAGTATCTGTGAAGACCGCTGTGAAAAAATAAATAAAGATGAAATTCCTAATTATGAAGATGATTGAATGATTCTGAGTAAAAGGGAAGGCTAAATCTAAAAAAGTATTGTATTATAATATAGTTTTATTGGATTTTTATTATAGAGTATAATCTATAAAAATTCGTAAAAACTTTTATAATTGACTTTTTAAATGATTTTAAAGGCCTTCCTAAATTTAGGAAGGCTTATTTTTATTGCTTGTAGATAACTGAAATTATATAAAATAGGGGGCATAAATGAAGAAAACCTGGAAAGAGGAAGTGAAAGAAAAAAGTTTTATAAATGGTGAACTTATAGAAACTCTTTTGGAAAAAAATAAAAATCCGTCAGAAGATGAATTTGAAATTGTGATGGAAAAAGCAAAGAGGCAGGAAAGACTCTCTATTGATGATGTGTCGGTACTCTTGAACAGTGATCAGGAAGATAGAGTAGAAAAAATATTTTCTCTGGCAAAAGATATAAAGGAAAAAGTTTACGGAAACAGAGTGGTACTTTTTGCACCTCTATACATAGGAAACAAATGTACCAACTCATGTACATACTGCGGATTCAAGGTGACCAACGATATAATGAGAAAAAGCCTCTCCCTCGACGAAGTGCAGCAAGAGGTAGAAGCTCTAGTAGATGAGGGACACAAAAGAGTAATCATGGTATACGGAACTCACCCTGATTACCCTGCAGAGTATATAAGAGATACTGTGAAAAAGGCCTATACAGTAAAAAAAGGTAATGGTGAAATAAGAAGGGTAAATATAAATGCCTCTCCTATGGATGAAGAGGATTATAAAATAGTAAAAGAGGCCGGAATAGGAACTTATCAGATATTCCAAGAGACATATCATGAGGAGACTTATAAAAAAGTCCACCCCAGAGGGGAAAAATCTAACTTTAAATGGAGACTTTTCGGGCTTTCCAGAGCTATGAAGGCGGGAATCGACGACGTAGGTATAGGGGCTTTATTTGGTCTTTATAAATGGAAGTTTGAGGTTATGGGACTGATGCAGCATGTAGAACATCTAGAGAGTAATTTTGGTGTGGGACCTCATACTATTTCATTTCCAAGATTGAATGAGGCAACTGGTTCTAAAAAAGACCCCGAATATATTGTAGGAGATATGGAACTAAAAAGGATAATAGCCATCTTAAGACTGGCTGTACCTTATACTGGTCTTATTCTAACTGCCAGAGAAAATGCAGAACTAAGAAGAGAGTGTATGACCCTTGGAGTATCTCAGATAGATGCAGGAACACAGATTGAGCTTCAGGGATACAGTAAAAAGAAGGAAGAGCAAGATCTTTCTAAAGAGCAGTTCAAAATAGGAGATACAAGATCTTTGGATGAAGTGATGAGAGAACTTATGTCCAGTGGCTTTACTCCCTCATTTTGTACAGCCTGTTACCGTCTAGGAAGAACAGGTGAACATTTTATGGAGTTTTCAAAACCTGGTTTCATACATCATTTCTGTACTCCCAATGCCATACTGACCTTGGCAGAATATTTGGAGGATTACGCAGGGGAAGAAACAAAGGCTGTGGGATATAACCTAATATTAGAGCAGATAGAAAAAAGTGAACTTCTCCCTGAGGTAAAAGAAACCCTGAAGGTAAAGCTTGAAAAGATTAAAAAAGGTGAAAGGGACCTTTACTATTAATTATGATAAGTTTAATAGTGGCCTTTGATGAAAACAGGGTTATAGGTAAAAATAACAGGTTGCCCTGGCATATACCTGAAGAGATGCAAAAGTTTAAAAAAGCAACCATGGGAAATATTATAATCATGGGAAGAAAGACCTTTGAGGGGATAGGAAGACCCCTACCAGGAAGGGTAAATATTGTGATTACAAAAGATGAAAGTTTTTATTATGAAGGGGTAGAAGTCTTCCACAGTGTGGAAGAAGCCCTAGAAGGAGCCTTAAAACTTGAAAAAGAAATATTTTTCATAGGTGGGGAGAGTATATACTGCCAGGTGGCAGATCTTGTAGACAAACTTTATATATCTTTTATTCATGGGAAGTACGACGGAGATTCATATTTTCCAGAAATAAACTTAAGTAAGTTTCGAATTATAAAAGAAGAGAATCATGATGACTTTATTTATAAAGAATATGAGAAAAAGACCCCGGCTTTTTAGCCGGGGTCTTTATAATAAAATAAAAATTATTATGAAATGGAATCATTACAAGTTCAAATTTGAAATAGCATATTCCAACTTAGATTTAACAGCAGTTTGGAGAAATTCAATACTTTAATTTGAAGTAAAAGAGCAACTTGGGTTATTTTATGGTATCTTCTTTTCTTTGAATTTAGAGGATAAAATTTTATTCTGGGAAAAGAAATTTTAAGTAAGATAAGGTTATTCTCTTATAAATAGTGTAATAATTTAGTTGAAAAATAAAAAATTAAGTGTTATATTATAGGTGTAATTTTATTTTTGGGAGGTTGGAATGCCAAAAAAAGCAATTTTTACTAAAGATCATATATTAAATAAAGCCTTTGAAATGCTTGAAAAAAAAGGCCTTGAAGAGATAACAGCCAGAAATCTGGCAAAAGCCTTAAAATCCTCGCCAGCACCCATATACGGTTTTTTCAAATCTATGGATGATTTGAAAAAGGATTTGATTGAAAGATCTAAGGGGGTTTTTATGGAGTATGTAAAAAATCAAAATACAGAACTTCCCTTGTTGAATATAGGGATGGGGATAGTAACCTTTGCAAGGGAGGAGAAGCAGCTTTTTAGATCTATATTTCTGAGAGAAAAATCTTATCAGGGTCTGATACAGGAATTTAAAGAGCTTATAGAGGAAGAAATACTAGCTGATAACAGATTTAAGGGACTTCCTGAAGAGATAAAAGAGACACTGTTTTTAGACTGCTGGACCTATGCTCACGGGATGGCGACCCTCACATGTACAGGATATTTTGAAAATCCTTCAGATGAGTTTATAAAAGACAGGCTCATGCAAAGTGCAGCTGGGATGATATACAGGAGGCTAGAAGAGGCACCGGAACTGGAAAAATTTTTTAAGGACTAGGGGTAACCTGGTTCTTTTTTTATGTTCTAGTTAGAAAGTAAAAAAGGGCCTTTTAAAAGACCCTTTAGAAAATGTTTTTATCAAAAAAATGCGAGAATATCCTTTGTTGAGAAAATTTCAGTGTAATTTTTTATGTTTTTTAATATTTCAATTTTTTCCTTATAGGGGAGTTTTTTAGTATAGAATACTTTCTGTATGTCATAGAGTTTTACCAGTTGAGATTCAGGTAAAATTTTTATATTTTGAGGCAGAGAGTAGCTGTCCTTTATCTTCTGAAATCCCTCTAAAGATATGTCTGTGTGAGAAATTATAACTATATTTTCATGAAGAATTTTTATCTCATCTCCAGGGTTTATATTTATAAAAATATAATAATCATATCCCTCTATACACTTTTCCGAAACCTGAATATAATTTTTTAACTTCTCTGGGATATCTCCCTCTGTGACAAGGAGGGTTTTTTTTCCAGAAATGGAATTATAAATACCGATTGTTTCTATAACAGCCCCTATACCCCGTCCTGGGTCTGTTATGGCAAGGGTTCTTTTACCCTCCCTAAAAACTGATGAGAGTATTTGTTTCTGTATAGAGTTATAATTTAACTCCCCTAAAAGAAAATTTTTGATCTCTTTGAATATTTCGTTTTTCTTGTAGGCAAGGGTTGAAAAAGAGTAATCCCTTTTTATAGTGAGATGTATGTTGTAGTTTTCAGGTTTTTTAACAATTTTTTTGATCTCAGTTGTGAAATTAAAATTGTAGGAATACTTCAGTCTTTTTAGAACTGCTGCAGTCTGATAATCTATAAACCCTGCAACCTTTCTCTCTTGTATGAGTTCTACACCGTCAGAAAAACTTAGATAGACCTCCTTGTCCGAAGGTTCCCTTCTGCTGTAGACAACTGCCTCCATGGGAAAAACTGTGTCATAGATTTCTATACTCTCTTTAAGGTAATTTCTCTCATTTTGTGAGGGATTCAGATCCTCTATGTATATCTTGTTCATATACCTGTCCTTGAATATCTCCTGTTTAAGCTTAAATGCCACATCGATCTCCCTCATATGAGCTATCTCCTGAAAATTGTGACCGCTGCTGAACCAGACGCAGTTTTTTATCTCATTCCCATCTTTTAAAATGGTAAACATCATGTGGTTTTTGTCCTTACCTATTATCCTGAGGTCTTTGAAAAGACAGTTTTTTATGGAGAATATGGGAGTGGGATTCCCGAAACCAAAGGGCTCCAAAAGTCTAAGTTTATCCAAAAACTCATAGGAGATTTTGTGAAAAAGAATCTCTTTTTCTATTTTTACAGGCTTTTGAAAATCTCCCTCGTCTAACATAGAACCTGCATAACTGTTTATCCTGTCGCTGAACTCCTGGATTCTGTCTGCAGGGATTGAAAACCCCGCTGCACCGTCGTGACCCCCGTATTTTAGGAAGATATCAGGCATGGTATTCAGTGCATCGATCATGCTGAAGTTGTCGATACTCCTGCATGAGGCGACAGCAATGTTTTCTCCTTCTTTTATCTCCATTATTATTGTAGGTTTATAGTATTTGTCCACTATCTTTGATGCCACTATCCCGATTACCCCGTGGTGGAAATCTTTGCTGGCAACCACTATCACATTTTTCGTATCCAGGGACTTTTCAGATATATTTTTTTCTACAAGGTCCAAAATTTCACTCTGAATCTCTTTTCTTTCGTTGTTTTTTCCCATGAGGTTCTGAGATATCTCCCGGGACTCTTTTTTAGAGTCAGAAACAAAGAGTTCTACCCCGATTTTGGCATCTTCGAGTCTTCCTGCAGCATTAAACACAGGGGCGATGACAAATCCCACATCATAGGTGTTAAAAACTTTTGTTTCATATTCCGGATAGAGAAAACCAAGGAGAGTCCTAAGACCCAGGTGTTTTGTGTTTTCCAGGAGTTTCAGTCCGAATTTTGAAAAAATCCTGTTCTCCTCAACCAGGGGGACGATGTCGGCAATGGTACCTATGGCAACTATATCAAGGTACTGGTGCATTTTTTCCCCTATACCCATCTTCCTGTAAATGGCATATAAAAACATAAAGGCAGTCCCCACCCCTGCCAGAAATTTAAAGGGGTAGATATTATCATCTCTCTTGGGGTTGATAACTGCATAGGCAGGTGGCAGAGCGTTGTTGATCTCATGATGATCGGTGATTATGACATCTAGGCCTATGTTATTTGCATGCTCTATCTCCTCTATAGAGGAGATTCCGCAGTCTACAGTTATTACCACTGTCCCTCCTTCATTTTTTATATATGAAAGGGCCTCTTTGTTGAGCCCGTATCCCTCGTCCCTCAGGGGGATATAATATCTCACATTGAGTCCTATATCTCTAAGGGCCATGAAACACATAGAGGTAGAGGTGATGCCGTCAACATCATAATCTCCGTAGATCCATATCTCCTCTTTCTTTTGCTTGGCTTCTAAAATCCTAGCCACAGCTATATCCATATCTGCCAGGGTCATAGGGTCTCTTATATCATCTAAAGAGGAGTAAAGAAATCTGTTTATCTCCCTTTCTTCTTTTATGCCCCTGTTGTATAGGATGTTCAGTATATCTTTGTCTATGGGAAGGGAGCTATTTTTATGAAGATAGTCCCCCTTGTATATCCATTTTGTATTATTCATCGTCTTACCTTCCCTTTTATTGAAATAGTCAGTTCAAATTTTTCAGTTTGGTTATTCAGTGATTTTTGCAATCAAATAAATTATATCATAGGAATTATTATAAAGCATAATTTAAGCTAAGTTGCTACCTTTATTTTAAATTAAAGTATTGAATTTATCGGGATTCGTTACTTTTCTCTTGAAAGAAGTTTAAGGAAACTCTGGAAAAATTTTCCAGAGTCGAGAGATATAGTTACAGAAATCTGTTCCTTATCTCTCAGAAAAGTTCAAGCCTGTGAAAAATCAGCTAAATAACCTTGAAAATCCACTAGCAATAAGGAAACTCAGAAAACAAGTTTCTGAGAACCAGAAAATATACTCGTATCACTCGTTATTTTTTGGCTACTCGCTACGCTCAAACAGTCGATTTTTTCTAAGGATTTCACTGCGGTTATTCTTAACGCTGATTTTATCAATGGCAAGGGAAAAGAGATAAAAACCTCTCGCAAAAGAAGGTATTTATAGTTTTGGTTTTAACTCTGTGAGACTCATTCTTTTTCTCTGTGTCCTCTGTGTTCAAGAGGTTGTGTCCTTATTCGTGTTAATTTTTCTGTCTTTTATTGATTTTCATTCGTGACAAAATCTTTTGACTCTAATATCGATCTTCTCAGTGCAACTCCTGCTTTTTCTCTGTGTCCTCTGTGAGCAAAAGGTCTTGTCTTTATTCGTGTTAATTTCCCTATCTTTTATTAGTGTCCATTCGTGACAAAATCTTTTGATTCTGATATTCAGATAAATTCAGTAATTTATGAGAATTTCTTTCGAGTATCAACTTGAGTTAATTTACATTATAAAAGAAAAAAATCTGAATTTAACTATTTTTTATAATGACAGGCAATTAAAAAACAGGAGGATAAGTGAAAAGAAAAGAGAATATATAGGAAAAGAGCAGGAGGTGTAACGATGTACAAGGCCAAAAGCATATATACAGAAGTTGCGTTAAGCAGTATCATGGAAAATTTTTCAAAAGAAGAAAAAATATTATCCGTCCCTGAAGAGCTCAAGATAAAGGCTGCATGTTTTGTGACTCTCCATACAGTCACCGGGGAGTTAAGGGGATGTATCGGAACTTTAGAACCCTTTCGGGAGAACCTCTATGAGGAGATATGGGGAAATGCAAAATCAGCAGCCTTTGGAGATCCTAGATTTCCACCTCTGAAAGAGGATGAGCTCAAAGAGATAGAGATCTCCGTAGATGTATTGGAACAGGCTGAAAAGGTAGATAGCATAGAAGAACTCGACCCTAAAATATACGGAGTCATAGTATCCTGCAGAGGACGAAGAGGGGTACTCCTTCCAGATATAGATGGTGTAGACAGTATAGAGGAACAGCTCTCTATAGTCAGGCTAAAGGGAGGTATAGGACCTGGTGAAAATGCTGATATTTATAAGTTTCGGGTAAAGAGATACCACTAGGAGGAAAAAATATGAAAAAAGCACTTTTTTACAATTCAGATGGGAAAAATGTACGCTGTTTTCTCTGTCCCCACAACTGCCTTATAGAGGAAGGAACTTACGGGATATGCAATATGAGAAAAAATATAGGGGGAGAGCTTTACACCATGAATTACGGGATATCATCAGCTGTGAGCCTGGACCCTGTAGAGAAAAAGCCCATGTACCATTTTTATCCGGGGTCAAAAGTTCTCTCTGTGGGAAGTATAGGCTGCAACCTAAAATGCAAATACTGCCAAAACTACACCATAGCCCAGGGAAAATTTGAAGAGTTTGAAGGATATACAGAGGGACTCTCGCCGGAAGGAATAGCAGGAGAGGCGGAGAGATTGAAAGAAAACGGAAATATAGGGGTGGCTTATACTTATAATGAGCCTATTATATGGTATGAGTTTATGTATGATATATCAAAAATTATAAAATCCCGTGGAATGAAAAATATTATGGTTTCCAACGGATTTATAAATCCAGAGCCCTTAGAAAAACTCCTTGAAACAATAGATGCTTTCAGCATAGATTTAAAGGGTTTCACAGAGGAATTTTATAAAAAGATAACGGGCAGCAGACTAGAGCCGGTAAAAAGGACTCTAGAGACAATAGCTGCATCTGACAGACATCTAGAAGTAGAATACCTTGTTATACCTAATCATAATGATGATAAAAAAAAGTTTTCAGAGATGCTGGACTGGTATGAGAAATCCCTAGGGAAAGATGTCCCCCTTCATATAAACAGGTATTTTCCCATGTATAAGATGACAGAGCCTGCAACGCCTATGAAAACTCTGAAAGAACTATATGAGATGGCAAAAGATAAGCTAGATTATGTCTATCTGGGAAATACAGAGAGCGAGCTAGGAAGTGACACCTACTGTCCTAACTGCGGCAGCCTAATTGTGAAAAGGTCTGGATATTTTTCAGAAGATGTGGGATCAAAAGATGGGAAATGTAAAAAATGTGGTCTTAAGATAAGAGGTGAGGGATTATGACAGTGAGAAAATGCGGTGTAGCAGGGAGTTTTTATCCCAATTCTCCAGAGGAGATAAAAGAGATATTTGAGGAGGCCCTCCAAAAGGAAAAGAAAAATATAAAAACAGAACTTAAAAATAAAAATATAATAGGAGGTGTAAGCCCTCATGCGGGGTATATGTACTGTGTCAGAGAGGCGGTGCATCTATTTGAGATATTGAGGGGAAAGGGAGAGGAATATGATACGGTGGTAATAGTGAATCCAAATCACACAGGATACGGCGAGGCTGTGTCAGTAGACTCCAACCAGGCCTGGGAGACGCCATTTGGGAGTATAGAGGTGGACACCGAGTTTGGGGACGAGCTTTCTTTTCCAGTAGAGCCAATGGCACAAAGGTTTGAGCATTCAGGAGAAGTGATGCTTCCCTATCTATATTATTTTCTTAAAAAAGGTTTTAAAATACTTCCTATATGCATGATGAGGCAGGATCTTCAGACTGCAAGAAATATAGCAGAAAAGCTAAAAGATGCCTCAGAAAAGCTAAACAGAAAAATACTGATTCTCATATCTTCAGATTTTACACATTTTCAGTCTCCTGAAGAGGGAGCAAAATTAGACAGCTATGCCATAGAATCACTGCTCAAGATGGATTCTGGTGAATTTCAGGACAGGGTCCTAGAAAAAGATATATCCATATGCGGAATGGGTCCTATAATGGTACTTTTAGAGTACAGCAAGATGATTCTTAAAAACCCAAAACTTGAGATATTAAAAAGAGGACATTCAGGAGAGGTCTATCCCTCTGATGAAGTTGTGGACTATGTGTCGATACTGGTCTATGAAGAATAAATAAACCCCTACAGATTATCTGAGGGGTTTATTTTTATGAAAATCAGTTGAAGCTATCCTCTGTCCACTTGCTTTCATCTTTCATATCATCTGCAGACGAGGTGGTTCCGCTTAAGGGCCTGTATACGGCAACCCTGGGGATAATATACGAGGAGGAGATTATATCTACCCTGCAGAAGGGAGTGCTGTCGCTTTTTTTCACCAGTATAGAGGGGTGGTATTTACTGTAAAATCCGTTTTTTAAATCTCCATCGGCTGTAACAGCAGTCAGTGTCCCGTCGTCTTCGATTTCAAAGATAACCTCATCAGAAGCGATGTCCTCAGTTGTTTCGCCTTTTGAGGAGTCTCCTAATTCATCATCATCTGTTCTTGTGACGGCGAAAAGAGAATAGGAATAATTTTCAGGGAGTTCAATCTCCTTGGCCCCGTCTTTTATATATTTAGAAGATAAGCTTAGCTCTATCTCTTTTTCGTTTCCCTCTTCGTAGGCTTTGTTAGTTTCTGTAAAAATAATTTTAGGAATAATAGCGGCTATTTTTTGATAATCATTTCTTTCAATGGCTTTTTTTATAGAAAGGCCCGCTACACCTAACACTACAAGGGTAATAGCAATGACAACAACAAGTTCGATTAGGGAAAATCCAGTTTTTTTCATACAAATACCACCACCTGTAAATTTAGTATATTTTATAATACTGCATTTTATGACAAAATCCCTCTTTATTAATTTAATTTTATAAAGGTATGTTTTTAGAGCTTAAAAACTAAAGTTTTTAGAAGGAAAAATGGATGTTGAAAGTAATACCTATTTATAAAGAATGTTCGTAGAGGTGATCGGTATGTCTAAGAAAAAGGGAACGGTTATGCTAGAAGTTGTTATAGCCATTGTAATATTCCTCATAGGAATTTTGCCGATTATCGGTTTTACGGTAAAGGCTCTTGGACAAAACAGGAGAATTACAGAGATAGAGGAAGATGCAAGGGTCGTAACATCAGTCATAGATTATATAAAATCCATGGGATATGTCTATGTTTCAGATTATGTTTTGATCGGGATATCAACTTTTGACAAAGAATATGTATTGGAATATGAAGAAGCTGAAGATTCCTATGTTGTTGATATTGTTAAGTCAACTTCAAATTTTGAAACGGACTTTTGGGGCAAAGTATATAACGAAAAATCTGATGAAGCTGATGCATTGTTTTTGCTAGAGAGTCGTGGACTGGATCTAGAGGGTGCAAAGTTGAGCATAGTGATAAATAAGACTGACCTCGTCATGGATGAAAACAGTTATGTAAACCCTGTAACCAATGAAACGACTGAAAATGTTATAGGAGATAAAGGACTAATAGAGGACAGAATCTTATACGGGAGAGTCATCCTGGAATATACCTCTAAAAAAGACAGCTCAGGGGACAAAAAAGAGTACGGACAGAACTTTGTTCTCACTCCTGTAGAGAATTGGGGGCATTTATATGAATAAGAGGGGGTTTACAGTTATCGAGGCAATGGTGACAGTGGCAGTTTTGGCAATAGTATTCCTTCTGTCCTCCCCACCTATTCGGGGGATTGGAATGGTCAGCAGACGTGTACAGATGCAGAAGAGAGTGGACCACGAATTTGCAGTTGTGACCAAGTTTATGAAAAGTAAGGTGAGAAGTGCAAAAGACAACAGAGACCTGTCGGAATATAACGATAAATTGAGATATGCCGGTGTTTTTAAAAAATTTAAGGAAAAAGATGTTGATGATGAAGAGTATGATTCAAAACCATATTATGAAGCCAAGGATTTTTTTGAAGAACTGGAGGATGATGAAGAGAAAAGCGGACCTATTCTTTTTTTGGAGATACCGGCAAACTCAACAGCTGAATCTGTAAATTCAAAATTTGCTTTTTTTATGTTTGAAAAAGATAAAATCAAGTACAGAGAATCCAAAGAGTTTACAGACTCTGATGAATCAGACGACACCTTTACTTTTGACGGAGAGGGCTGGGAAACCCTTATGTATAATGTTGAGGACTGCAGTTTTCAGTACAGGGAGGGGATCGTAACATTTTTTATAGATATGGATGTAGGTGAATATGAAGATAAAATCAAGGACAGAGTGAGGGATTCTGTGGTGAGCAGAATCGATATCAACAGTCTTTAAGGGAGGGGGGATTTATGAAAAACTTTATATTTTCAAAAGCCTTTTTTCCTTGGAGGAGAAAGATAAATATTAAAGGGAAAGAAAATGGATCGGCAGTTATACTGTCTGTGATGCTCCTTGCATTTTTTTTAGCCACAGCATTGAGTATATATTACACAGGGGCGAAAAAAGCAGAGGCGGCCAGAGACAAGGTCACAGGGGAAAAGGTTACCAACTATATAGATATAGCTTCAAGTATAGGGTATCAGGAGCTGTATCTGGCCGAAAATTTTGTGAGAAAGGGTTTTGTCTATGACTCGGGTCATCCTGCTAGCTTGGGTGATACAGATAGCTATACAGTGCCTGATAAAGATAAGTCCTATTTTGATTATGATGATGGTAAATATGATACAAAATATTATGGGATTCAGCTGAATAGTTTCTCGGAATATTTTGATTCACACTGGGATTACACTCTTACAGATAGTTCAAAGCAGAAGACAATGCTCAGTGAAAACATAGAGAAATTAAAATTTACCTATAATAAAGCAAAAGATGATGAGGTTTATAGAGTTGCTGAGAGAGGGTGGCAGTCTGGAGGGGTGCCGGAGAAAACACAAAAACTATGGGAAAGCACAGGTTCCTCTTACGATGAGGAAAAGAAGGTGAGTATAGGGGGGTACAGACTGATCCATCTGACGCTGAAAGACTCGGGGGGAAGTGAGAAATATGATGAAGATGTCACAGCGACTACAGATCTGAAAAGTGAGATAGAGGATATATTGGACGATGGAGTGATAGGAGATGAATATAGTATAGAGGCTATCTTTGAAAAAACCGTTATACTGAAAGCTTATGAATCAGGGGGAGATATCAAAATACCTGAGATGAGCTTTAATGTGACAGTGACAGAAACTCTCGATCTAAACACAGATGATGGACTTCTTCTCACAGATGCCCAGTATGAAAATTCACAGATTTCCATGGAAATAGAGAAGGTTGAGTAGAACAATTAAATATTTAGGATAACAGAAAAAAGGCTGAATTTTTATCAGCCTTTTTTGTTGTTTTATTTTTATAAGATTTTTATTCAGATATTTCCTTGATTTTATTAGATATCCCCTTGATCTTAAAACTGTTTTCGCCGCCACTAGAATTCATTATTTTTATTCCTATATCACTTACCCTCTGACGTCCGCTTCCTGAAGACTTGGTTATAATAGAACCATCCGCATTGACATCTACCCCCTTATCAACGATAAATGTCATGGTTTTGGTACTAC
Source organism: uncultured Ilyobacter sp. (assembly GCF_963668515.1). Classification (NCBI taxonomy): domain Bacteria; kingdom Fusobacteriati; phylum Fusobacteriota; class Fusobacteriia; order Fusobacteriales; family Fusobacteriaceae; genus Ilyobacter; species uncultured Ilyobacter sp. The sequence goes on from NZ_OY764864.1 coordinate 525,534, forward strand.
CTGATTTTGGGTGTAACTCTATGAGGACAACCAGGTCCTGCATGTCAGAATAAGATTGGGTGGCACTATATGAACCTCCATGTTCGAAGAGAAGTAGGGCATCATTCACCCCTATATTGACATCATAATAGGAGGGATTGTCGGGGTCTTCTCCCTCAGGAACAGTGAGAGCAACCCCTGCTGCGATAGCCAGGTCTGTCTGATTACCCAAACCAGGGATAGGAAGAACACTATCTCCCTTTTTTTTCACAAAAATATATCCGAAGGAACCGTCGGTGATGATATGGTTTATATTGTCAGAATCCCTTTGAGAAGTAGTGTTGTATTTGCTGATTACAGTTATCTCGTCACCTGCACTTCCCTCCACATTGAGAGTCAATTCCTTTATAAGTTCATAGTAATCCCCGTTATCTCTTGTGAGGCTATTTACATTTAAGACATTATTACCAGGAACCCAGTCTACGTAGCCGGAAACATCACCTTCTAATTGGGATGACCAGTCGGATATTTTGGTACGTGTAGCCTCACCCTTCTTTTTCCTCATTACAGCTCCCGCTATACGCGGCTGGGTAAAAGCAGATGCGATAATTTTCACGGTTCCCGTATATTCATCTGTGGTGATGATCTTACCGTCCTCTATATTGAAAGGAGCTGGGAAGGGTATTTCCTTTAAAATATTTGAAGAGATATTTGAAGAACCGTCTCTTACAGGCATGGCAAAAAACCTCATGTCACTTGTGACTTCCACTCCTGGAAACTTGGTGTAATTGGTGTAGTGAGATGTATTTAGTATGTCCAAATAATCGTAGTCGCCATCAGAGTCATTTTCTACGATGGTGTCTCTCACCTCTTCAAAACCGTCGGCAGCTTCGTTGGCTAAGAGCACATAATAGTCATCGTAGTCACCTCCTCCTTCCCACTTGTATCCTGCTGCAACCTTTATTTCTTCATCTGTGTCTACGGATATCTTGATAGTCTTGTAATCTCCTGAACTGTATTCAGACGTTGTTATGTCACTGATAGAATTTCCGCTGGTATCCATGGCGGACACAAAAAAATGGTTTTCCACATCTGTATCTTTATGAACTACGATATATATATTCCTTTTACCAAAGGAACTCAGAGAGATAATAAAAATAAATAATAAAAGCATATATTTTTTCATGATTACCTACCTCCTAAAACAATATTTCCTAAGGGTTTTACTGTAGTTTAGGTTTATTTCCTGTTGATTTTAACTTTTTATGTATTAACAAATTAAAAATTTAAAATAAAAACTCCCTCGTTACAATGAGTTCACAATGTAAGTTGGGAGTTTTTGACTTATCTCTATCAGATCAGTAATGGTATATTCTCTTATATTTATAATAATTATTTATGACCCTTTTGACGTATTTTTTTGTCTCGGAAAAGGGTATCTTTTCTATATCCAGGTCGCCTTTCTCGTCAGAAGACCATTTTACAACATTGCCTGCACCGGCATTATAAGCGGCTACTGTTTTGGGGACGTTTCCATCAAATTTCACAAGGAGTTTTTTCAGGTATCTGGCCCCAAGGTCTATATTTGTATCGGGAGCAAGAAGCTCTTCCTGTGTAATATCTGGGTTCATGTCTTTAGCTGTAGAGAGCATTATCTGCATGAGTCCTGTTGCTCCCGCCTTTGATATAAGAGAGGGCTCGAAGACACTTTCCTGAAGGATGACACTGTAGATCAGAGCTTCTTCCATATCATATTTATTAGCCGCATTTTTTACCAGAATATCATAATATCTAGGATAAAGAAAAGTTATCAGGTTTGAATATTTTGAAAAATCTTCCTGATATTTCCTGGAGTTTAGCACTGCATTGAGATAAAATTCTCCCTTTTCATATATGCTGCTCATGAGATACTCTTTGAAAACTCTGTCCTTTTCAGAAAACTCCATATTTTCAAACTCTATTTTTAGTATCTCTCCGTCTTTTAATTCTGCCAGAGCTTCCAGTCTTTTGACATTATCCCTATATATCCTGGATTTGTAATTTAAAGGGTAGGCCTCGAGATCCCTCATCTTTTCCATGATGGAGTATGCCATCTCATAGTAATAGGTGTTGATATTATATTTTATTATCCAGTTGAGATAATTTGGATTTTGACTTTCCTTATAAAGGAGAAACCTGTAATATGCCGCCTGATCACTATGGGGATATTTTTTTATATAATTGACAGAAGCTTCTTTAAACTCCTCTGTCATCTCTGCTTTTATATATGTTTCCATGAGCAGGTCGTGGGCAGATGTATCTTTACTATTTTTTAGTATTGAAATTGCACTCTCATACTCCCCCCTCGAAGACAGGAGTCTAGCAATACTTACAGAGGCGGATTCCTTATATTTTCCGGTTTTTACCTTGGAGAATGATTCTTCTGCATTTAACCTTTTTCCTAGCTGCATCTCGGCAGTGGCAAGATAGTGATAGAAGTCACTGTTGTCAGAAGAGGAGGAACTTATAAAATCTGAGGATTTTTCCCAGAGAGCCTTATATTTTTTAGCTCTTCTGAGAGTCTCTAAGAGTGATAACTTAACCTGATGAACATCTTTTTTTTCAAGATCAATATATTCTGAATATGCTTTTTCTGCAGATTCGTAGGACCCCTTAGACTGAAAAAAATCCCCCAATGCCACGATATCCTCATTTTTTAGAGATAAAAGAATCGGAAGGACATTTTCATATTTTACCATGTATAAAATTTCATAATAGGGGTCATATTTCTCAAGTTCATTCAGAGCCATTTTTTCATAGATTTCTAACTCTTTTGAATAGTAGTTTTTTATGAGGAATTTAAAATGTTTGAGAGCCTCCTCTTCAAGCCCCTGTTCAAGATAGATTTTAGCCAGGTAATAACTTCTTTTATATTCAAAGAGGTGTTTTTTTGATTTCTGGAAATAAGAATCCTCTGTTTTAAAGTCTCTTGGTGTATATATGGCCCTTTCTAGAAAGTTCCTGGCATTATCATAATCACCGAGATTATAATAAGTCATTCCTATATAATAATTGGCATAATTACTTTTAAAGAGGAGTGATTCTGGATACTTTTCTGACAAAAGTTCAAACTGGGTCAGGGCATCTTTGTAATTATTTTGGGAAAGAAAGTTTTTTCCAGATGCAAAAATTTTATAGTCCTTTATATTGCTTCCTTCAGCTGGAAAACTTATAAGAAAATTTATAACTAAAAATATAAAAAAAAGTATTTTTTTCAAAATGTTTCACCCCTCGCTAGTTTGATTTTCTATTGCTATTATTGCAAAATTTGAAAAAAAGAGCAACTTGATTTAAGGTATTAATGAAGTATAATAGAAGAAAAAGGTAAAAATACTGATTTTACCGGTGAATATTTATAAAATTTTATGAACTGAATATTTTTTTGGCGATGTTCAGTGGCTTGAGAAACCAATAATAGTAATGCCAGGTAGGTAAGAAATTTAAACAAAAATTTATAGAAAATTATTTTTAAATCTGTTATAATCAGTTTTGGAAAAAATAGGCTGATGTCTGCAGGCAACAGAGAAGTTGCCTTTTTAATTTTACTGTTTTTTTAAGGGGGAATCCATGGGAGTTATCAAAATTTTGGACGAATCAGTCTCTAATATAATAGCTGCCGGTGAAGTAGTGGAGAATCCAGCCAGCATGATAAAAGAGATTCTAGAAAATTCTCTGGATGCAGGTAGCACAAATATAAGAATTCAAATAAAAAACAGCGGACGTGACGTCACGGTATCTGACAATGGTGGGGGGATGTCAAAGGACGACCTTCTTCTTTGTATAGAAAGGCATGCCACCAGTAAGATTTTTAATAAAGAGGATATTTTCAACCTCTATACCTATGGATTCAGAGGTGAGGCACTGGCCTCTATAGCCTCAGTATCAAAGATGAGAATAACATCTAAAAGAGAGGGAGACGAGCTAGGCAGTGAGATAAAAGCACTGGCAGGGAAGGTCACCAAGGTTTCTCAAGTATCTGTCAATCAAGGGACAGAGATAGAGATAAAAGAACTTTTTTATAACACTCCTGCGAGGCTGAAGTTCCTGAGGAAAAAAAGCACAGAGTATGGGAAAATAAAGGAAACGGTATTAAAGGAATCCCTTGCCAATCCAGATGTGGGATTTTCACTGGAAATAGATGGAAGAGAGCTTCTGAAAACCAGCGGTAAGGGTGTACAAAATACTATTTTAGAATTATTCGGAAGAAATGTCCTAAAAAATCTAAAAGAGTTTCCCCTGGGGTTTTTGGGAAATATGGAGATAACCAGGTCTTCTAAGGATTATATACATACCTATGTAAACGGGAGATATGTAAAATCCCAGGTACTAGAGAAAGCAATTATGGACGGCTATTACACAAAGCTCACAAAGGGCAGATATCCCTTTGCAATAATTTTTCTGGAAATAGATCCTAAAGAGATAGATGTTAATGTGCATCCCTCTAAGAAAATTGTCAAATTTTCTGAAAGTTCCCTTGTGTATAACCAGGTATTTTCCGAGATAGAAAAGGCAATAGGGGAAGATGAGGATATAGTTTCCTTGGAAATGAGTTTTCAAGATAGAAAAAAAAATGTTGAAAATTTTTTGGATTTAGATGAATTTAGGGGGATAATTGATAAAGGAATTAACACTCCTGAGAAAACCCCAGATAAAGAACACTCGGAAAAAGAAAAAATAAAAGAGCAAACTTATGAAAAAACTGCCACATCCTTTAAAGAAGATGTAATAAAAACTCAAGAGATGAGCCTATTAGATAGAGAAAGTGTATCTCGGAAAAAAAACTCAGCTGAAGATGCAAAGAAAAAAGCTGCTCCTTCGGTCTTGGAAGAGGAAAAGAAAGTCTATCAGAGTACTGATGTTTCAGAAAAAAAACCTGAAATATCAGAAAAACCTTTAGAAAAAAAAGATGATTTCAGGGTGATAGGGCAGTTTATGAACTCCTATATAATTGTAGAGAGAAATGAAACCTTAGAGATCTATGACCAGCATATAGTACAGGAAAGAGTACTATATGAAACCTTGAAAAAAAAGCATTTTTCAAGAGATGTGGCCATACAAAATCTTTTGGTTCCCTTGAAGCTACGGCTGAGTTATGAGGAAAAAAATATAGTTTTTGAAAATCTAGAAATTTTTAATGAGTTTGGATTTGAGATAGAGGATTTCGGAGATGACGAGGTTCTTTTAAGAGGCGTCCCTGTATTTGATTTTCGGACGAGCATAGAAAATACCTTTAGATTTATGCTAGAAGAGCTAAGAAATGAGACTGGGATAAAGGATTTTAGGGAAAAGATAATAATATCCATGTCCTGTAGGAACTCAATAAAGGCCGGGGAAAAGCTTTCTTTTGACGAGATGGAACTCCTCATAGAAAGACTTCATGATGTGGGGAAATACACATGCCCCCACGGGAGACCCATCATACTAAAGGTTACATTAGAAGAGCTTGAAAAAAACTTTAAAAGAAGGTAAAAAAGAGACAAAATTTTTAAAAATTTAAGAATAATGTAGTGCATTGAGGAGATAAGGGTGATAAGTGTAAACCTGATCTGTGTAGGTAAAATAAAAGAAAAATATATAAAAAACGGGATAGATGAGTTTCTCAAAAGAATGAATCTCTATGCAAAAGTAAAGATAATAGAGCTGAGGGAAGACGGGAATGACAGCAACAGAAATCAGTCCCTGGAAAAAGAGTCTATGGAAATTATAAAAGCGACAGAAAAAAACAAGGGATATAACATTCTTTTGGATATAGGTGGAAAGAACCTTTCCTCTGAAGAGATGTCTAAAGAGATAGAACGACTCACAGTAACTGGAACAAGTACCATAAATTTTATAATCGGTGGTTCTTACGGTGTTTCAGAGGAAGTTCGAAAGATATCCCAAATGAGGCTTAGTTTTTCCAAGATGACTTTTCCTCATCAGCTTATGAGGCTTATTCTTATGGAGCAGATCTATAGGTGGTTTAGTATTTTTAATAATAGTAAATATCATAAATAACTTGAAAGAGGTGTCTTAAAATGTATGCTGTAGGCGAGACTTTTTATTATGAAATTTTTGATGAAGAGTACGAGCTCCATGTGGTTGGAGATATAATTCTTAGCGGAAAAGAATACATAATAGCAGAGGATTTTGAAGGAGATAAAAGAGCTTTTTTATTTGATGAGAATGAAGAGGATGTAGTTCTTCTAGAGGATGATGATGCTCTCGAAGTAATAGAGCACTGGGAAGAGGAGTATTTTGGAACCAGCTCAGATATCGGTGACTGGGACGAGGACGGATACTATGACAGAGAGGATAGCGTTGCCATATCTGATGATGGTGACGAGGAGAGCTATATAAGCGAGAATTATATAGAGGAAGAGCCTGTTTATGACGAGTATGAGGAAGATGTAGATTCCTTTATAACAGGGTTAATGGAGAAGTAGGAGGAGATTATGTACCTTATCATAGAAAGCCGAGACAGTTTCGGTGAAAAAAATAGTGAAAAAGTCAGCTGTCAGAAGGAAGTTACTTCAAAAGGGATAAAATATACCTATAAAAATGAGCACGGAGACTGCAAGATTTTTATTCTCAAAGATATGGTGCAGATTAAAAGAAAAGGAGTTATAAACAGTGTCCAAGTATTTAAGGACGGGAAAAAAACCTCTTTTCATTATAAAACCCCCTATACTGAAAATGAATTCACCTTGAAAACCACAGAGATAAAGCAGGAGAAAGAGGGGCTTTTTCTAGGCTATGAAATCTACGACGGAGAGGAAAAGATAAATGGCATCGAAGTAAGCATAAAAGAAGTTTGGAATTAATACTATTTAGATTTTTAAATAAGATAAAATCTGTTATAATAGAGCATGTATGTGCTCTATTTTTTTTATTTGAGGGTGATTTTATGAAAAAGTATATGATATCGGCATTTATTATGGCAGTCTTTTATCTTGGAGAAGTGCCTTATAATAAACTATATGCCATGGGAAGCAAAAAGGAAAAAATACAAAAAGAAGAAGTTCAGGATTATAATCCCTATGGTGGAAAATCCAAGAAATTGGACTATAAAATTGTGCAAGAAGAGATCTCGTTAGACGAAAACAATATAAGTGAGGTCTATAGAGAGATTGTGGAATCTATAAACAGTGCCGGTGTAAGAAGGTATCCAGAGTCCTATAGGGGTGAAAACTATGAGATTCTAACTGGGGAAACCCTCAATGTGAGATTTCCGGAATCAGGTGAATACAGGGCTGAAATTATAAAAAGCCCATACCTTTCTAAATCATCTGTTGTTATCAAAGAGCAGAATCTGTTTTTTGAGACTGGATATCAGGGGGAGTACATCTTGAATATCACCAAAGACGGCATATTTTATAAGCGATTCAGAGTGAATTCTAAGCTTAAATATAGTTTTACTCAGGAAAAAAATTATGATATAATATTGAACAGTTATGAAAATGAGAAATTAGATATTTTGCTAACCTCTGTGAAACTATCAAGAGTTGCGTTTCCAGATGCCTTATATCATAAGGATAGTGCATTTATGATACTGGAAAAAACTCTTGTTAAAAAAAGGTTGGATGAAGCAGAAGAAGCTGCAGATTTTATCCGAAACAACTTTCAGTTGGATTTTATGGAAAAAAAGCAACTTTTTTACTTTGACATGGAGATAGCAAAAGATGACCCTTTTAAATATAGGGATTTCTTAGAAAAAAATATCCACGAACCAGGGTTTTCAGATAAACTGGTAAATATAATTTTGTCAGGTAAAACTTTAAGAGAGAAGGATGAACTCTTTCTTAAAAAAACATATAGCGAAACCCTGAATCCAGAGATAGCAGTATATCTAGGAAGATGGTATATGGACCAAGGTGATAGCTTAGATGCCGAGAGATATCTTCTCTACGGCAAAGATTATTATACTCTTTGTATGCTCTACCTTAAAAATGGAGAGTTAAAGAGGTTTGACGCCGCTCTTTCAAAGGTTTCTGAAGATAAGATACCTTTGCTTAAAAAAGAAAAAGATATATATAACAGGGTGAGGCTCATAAAAAAAGAGGTCGACCTCGGAGACCAAAAATATCAAGAGGAAAATTATGAGGAAGCGGTACTTTTTTACAAAAGAGCCGAGGAAAAGGATATAGAGGCTTCTAGAAGATTAGGTACTGAGATGAAGATCGGGATGAGTTACTATTATATTACCTGGTATGAAGATGCCGCCAATTATTTTGAAAAAGCCCTGGAATCAGAAAAAAGTCCCCTGAAAAAAGCCGAGATAGCTTATCTCATTGGGGTATGCTATTACAGGACACAGGATAAAGAAAAAAGTATGAAAACCTTTGAAAAACTGGTGAAGGATTATCCAGGGACTACCTGGTCTAAAAAAGCCATGGTTTATATAGTCAGATTAAGATAAAAAAATTATAAATATAAAGGAGATGTGGAATGGAAAGATACTTTGACAGAGTAGCAGATGACCACGTTATTATGGATAAGTGGGAAAAAGTTAAAGAAATTAAAGAGGCCGGGTTAGAGCCTTTTGGAAGAAAGTATGATAAAAAACATATGGTGGGGGAACTTCTGAGCCATACTCTGAAAGAGGAAGATTCTACAGTTTTTAAAACAGCCGGAAGAATAATGGCCTGCAGAGGACAAGGAAAGGCTGTATTTGCTCATATAGAAGATGAAACAGGAAGAATACAGGTATACCTCAGAAAAGATGCCCTAGGGGACGAGGTATTTGAAATAGTGAAAAAAATGGGTACAGGAGACTTTGTAGGATTAGAAGGAAGTCTTTTTGTAACTAAAAAGGGAGAACTTACTCTTAGAGTTTCAGGTTTTGAGTTTCTTACGAAAAATATAAGACCACTTCCTGAAAAATACCACGGACTTACAGATGTTGAGACAAGATACAGAAAAAGATATCTTGACCTTGTTATGAATAAAGAGGTCAAAGAAACTTTTGCTAAGAGAATACAGATAATAAGTTCAGTAAGAACTCTTCTAAATACTAAGGGGTTTCTAGAAGTAGAGACTCCAATGATGCACCCTATCGTAGGAGGAGCATCAGCAAGACCTTTTGTGACTCACCATAATACTCTTGACATGACTCTTTATCTGAGAATAGCTCCAGAGCTTTACTTAAAGAGGCTTATTGTGGGGGGATTTGACAAGGTATATGAGATAAACAGAAGCTTTAGAAATGAGGGTATATCTACAAGACATAATCCTGAGTTCACAATGATGGAGCTGTATCAAGCTTATGCTGATTTTAACGACATGATGGACTTAACTGAAGAGATAATAATTAATGCCGCTAAGACGGTGAACGGAACAACTACTGTAGAGTATAACGGAAAAGAGCTTGTTCTTGAGAACTTCAAGAGAGTGCACATGGTTGATTTTGTAAAAGAGATAACAGGTGTAGATTTCTGGGGAGATGTCTCTGTAGAGGATGCCAGACTTCTTGCAAAACAGAATAATGTAGTATTGGCACCTCATATGAATACAGTGGGACATATAACAAATGAGTTCTTTGAGCAGAAATGCGAAGAGTACCTTATCCAGCCTACATTTGTATATGGACATCCGGTGGAAATATCTCCGCTGGCCAAAAGAAATGCAGATGACAAAAGATTTACAGACAGATTTGAGCTGTTTATCGATTCCAGAGAATATGCAAATGCTTTCTCTGAGCTGAATGACCCTGCAGATCAGAGAGGAAGACTAGAGGCTCAGCTAGAAGAGGCTATGCTAGGAAATGAAGAAGCCAATGCAGAGATAGACGATGATTATATAGAGGCTCTAGAGTATGGAATGCCTCCAGCAGGTGGTTTAGGGGTAGGATTAGACAGACTGGTAATGCTTTTGACTGGTGCTCCGTCAATAAGAGACGTAATCCTATTTCCGCAGATGAGAAAAAAGGACTAATATTTTAGAATTGTAATAAAATTATTGGAAAAATGGTAGAGCCATGTGGCTCTACCATTTTTTTTACTTCTGGGAGAAACAAAGCCATCCCACCTTTAAACTTTAAAGAAAAAGTTTATGGGAAGCTGGAAAATGATTTTGAAATCTGTGATTTAAAAGTTTAAAGAAGGGAATCTGAATTTTTTTTTGAAGGTTATTTTATAGATTGATTAAAGGGGGTCTTAAAAATGCTGGATAAAAAATATATTGGGTTTCTGAAAGATTTAAAGAGTCTGAAATCAAGTGCAGCAAACCTTTTAAGGAGTGATCCTGGCGAGGAGTTTGAGGACAGAAAATGCCATGAAATTATAGGATATCTGAAAGAAGAGATGGAAAATGCATTATACGAGATGGAACTCCTTAGCAAAACAACCCTCGAGGGAAAACTGGTGCTAAACAGTCAGGGGCGGTTCAACCTAGATACAGCTCAGGAGCTTTATTTTACCTGTGGAACTCCTATAGAGATACTCATAGATGGGGAATGGTATAGGGGCAGGGTGGAAAGTGACGGCAAGGATTATTATTTTTTTAATTATGAAAGTGAAAACCAGCCTCTAGAAGAAGGGATGGAAGCAAGGATAAGAGTGGATCGGGGGTAGCGATGAGCTATCCTTTTTTTATAGATTTATAGATTGAACTTTAATCTATATTGGTTTAAGACTTGCGTAGTTTTCAATTTAAAAATATTATATGGAAGGAATATCTGCTATAAAGGAAAGAAAAACTAAAAATGGGTACAATATTTAGTTAGAAATTTACTGAAATCTGAACTGATTATCTGAGCTCATAATACTGGAGGTAGGAGTTTATGAGAAGCATAAATGAAATAAGTCTGAAAGAGATTGTAAAGTAGAAAGAGTATTATAAATCATTGGAAAACTGGGAGGATGAGGTACTTTATTTTCTCCTGGTAGACAGGTTTTCAAATGGTTCAGAAATCGACCTTTACAGCTACGCAGACTATGAAAATATACTTTATAGTGAAGAGTCTGAAAAAATATGGGAAGAGTTCGGAGATAGGTGGAATGGTGGAAGTTTAAATGGAATAAAGAGTAAAACTGGCTATCTGAAAAATATGGGGGATACCATGCCTATATTACGGTAGTGAACAGGCTTTTGACGGCAGCGGAGATAGGGAGAAATATGTCAGAGAGAGTATATTTTGGGGAGAGTTTGGAGCTTTCAAAACAAGAGGGAAACATTTTTTTATCATAAGAACCCCCTATACCTAAATCTTTCAAAAATGTGTAAGGTGAGCAAGGAAAATCTCATATTAAAGCAGGGAAGACAGTATCAGAGGGAAATCTCCTATGATGAGTTGGAATTTTCTCTCCCTCATAAGTTAGGAGATGGCAGGCATGAAGGAGTGGTAGCGTGGTCTCGTATTTTGAGTCAAGATGAGGTGGTTATGGCAATGAATTCCCATATAGAGAAAGAACTGAAGGTTGATGTGGTCTTAGATTCTGGTATTAATAGGGAAGGAGAGAAGTTTAGATCTATCTATTCTTCAGAAGAATCTTTTGAAAGAGCTGTGGTCAATAGTTTTTTTTATAGGAAAAAGACTTGTGATACCGGTGAATGTACCAAAGCACGGTTGTGTAATATACAGCAAAAACTAATGGAATAAAAGGAAAGAGGGTATTTTTTACCCTCTTTTAGTTTGAACAATATATTTTACATGGAATCTTTGAATATTTGAATTATCTGTTCTTTAGAGGATTTTCTAGGATTGGTCGCTCCACAAACATCTTTTAATGCATTATCAGCAAGTGTTGAGAAATCCTCTTCTTTAACCCCTAGTTCTTTAAGACCAGAAGGTATACCAATATCTTTTGATAATCTCTGAATTGCGAAAATGGCCTTTTCTGCAGAATCCATGGTAGAAATTCCAACGGTATTTTCTCCTAGTGCCTTTGCAATGTCTACAAATTTATCAGGGCATGCAATGAGATTGAATTTTTCAACGTGTGGAAGCAGGATGGCATTGCAGACTCCATGAGGCAGATCGTAAAATCCACCTAATTGGTGAGCCATGGCGTGTACATTTCCAAGACTGGCATTATTAAAAGCCATTCCTGCTAAAAATGCAGCATAAGCCATCATTTCTCTTGCCTCTAAATTTTCTCCGTTGGCAACGGCTGGTCGAAGGTATTTGCTTATGATCTCAATGGCTTTTATAGCGGCGGAATCTGTTACAGGGGTAGCAATAGTTGACACATAAGCTTCGATGGCGTGAGTAAGAGCATCCATTCCAGTGGCCGCCGTAAGTTTTGCAGGCATACTAACCATCAGTTCGGGATCATTGATGGAAACGGTAGGAGTGACATGCCAGTCTACTATTGCCATTTTTACAGATGTATCTGTATTTGTAATAATTGTAAAACGAGTCATTTCACTTCCTGTACCAGCAGTTGTATTTATTGCTATGAATGGAGGCATAGGATTCTCAGATTTGTCCACACCTTCATAATCACTTATGTTTCCTCCGTTGGTAGCTAAAATACCCACCCCTTTTGCACAGTCAATAGAGCTTCCTCCACCCAGTGCGATTATAATATCGCATTTTTCATTCTGATAAACAGAAAGGGCATCATTTACATTTTTTACCGTAGGATTTGGATTAACTTTGTCATAAACTGATGTCTTCACACCGCTATGCTTTAAGAGTGAAATAATTTTTTCAGCCACGCCGATTTTTACCAGGATTTCATCTGTAATAAGAAGAGCTTTAGAACCGTTTAAGATTTTGGCCTGTTTTCCAACATTTGATACTGCACCTCTGCCCATTAGATTTACCGTAGGTATGAAATAAGAATACATAGCACTCCCTCCTTTTAAAAAATTATTATATAAAAAAGTTATCAACTTTGGTTTTGAATGTTAAATTTGAAAACACAACTGTTTCAGTAGTAACCAATTATTGGAATTGTGGATGTAATAGATTATTTCTTATAATCATGAATTGTTCAAGAATAGTTAAAAAAATACTTTAATTTTAAATCCTAATTTTGTTTAGGTTTAATGCATCCAGAAGCGTAGGTTAAATTATTCTTTTGTATAAAATAATTTTTTATTGTGAATATAGTGAAAAAAATTTTAAAAAATCCTGAGTTTAATTAAAAAAAAGAGCTTAAAAAGATCATCATAAAAGTTTGAAATATGATAAATGTAGATTTCATTGTGGTATAATAAACATTAAAAAGATCAATTAACCTTAAAAAAATTAGGAGGAACCATGATAAATGAAATCGCACCAAATATTTTTAATATATCACTCTTGAGCAGAGAGGCTATAAAGTCAGAAGAACAGGTTTTATGCTATAAAAATGGAAAAGTTCTTATGAAAACTTTAGAGGATAAATTTATTATCCCTAAAAAAAATGAGCTGGGTGAATGGGTAACAGAAGGGATATTACTAGGAGAGATAGACGGAGAAAAATGTTTTATTGCAGAGGGTAAAGACAAGATGCCCCAGGGACTTGAATATGTCGGAATGAGGGATATTAGAGACCAGTCAGATAAACTTTTTAAGTGGGTTACTGCCGTTGGATTTCATCTTTTTAGCTGGATCTCTGACAATAAATTTTGTGGCAGCTGTGGTAGTTCTATGGAGCTTAAAGAAAACGAAAGGGCTCTAAAATGCACAAGTTGCAAAAATATAATATTCCCCAAATTATCTCCAGCTATAATTGTGGCCATAACAAAGGGAGATAAACTTCTACTTGCAAAAAACAAACTGCATCCAGGATCTTTTTACAGTCTTATAGCAGGATATGTAGAAGCTGGAGAAACAATAGAGGAGACTGTAAAAAGAGAGGTTATGGAAGAAGTGGGAATAAATGTCAAAAATATAAGATATTACAAGAGCCAGCCTTGGCCTTTTTCCAGTTCTCTCATGCTTGGATTTTTTGCTGAATATGATGGAGATAAACCTATAAAAGTAGATGGAATAGAGCTTTCACACGCAGACTGGTTTGATGCAGATAATTTACCTGAAATACCAAACAAAGACTCTGTGTCTGGAGAGATGATAAGAATCTTCAGAGAAAAAAATAAAATATAGAGGTTTTAAAATTATAAAAGGAAAAGCTGAAACTGGTTGAAAATTCTAAGTGAGAAGGTTTTGTATAAACTACTGAATTTATCTGAATATCAGAATCAAAAGATTTTGTCACGAATGGACACTAATAAAAGATAGGGAAATTAACACGAATAAGGACAAAAGCTTTTGGTCACAGAGAAAAGAAGAGAGTATCACGGAGGAGAGCGATATTAAAGTCAAAAGATTTTATCACGAATGAACACCAATAAAAGATAGGGAAATTAACACGAATAATAACAAAATCTTTTGGTCACAGAAGACACAGAGACAGGAGAAGAGTTTCATAGAGAAGATTTTTTGAATTTTCAAGTTGCAGGGCTTATACAGGAAAGAGCCTGCACTCAGCCGTCCTACAGAATAAGTTAAGGGAGTTCAAGGAGCGTCAGCGACTATGAAACACCTTATCCAGTGGATGAGCAGGGGACTGAGGACTGTAGCTTACAAAGGCGATAAAAGAAATATACACTTCCTAGACATTTGAAAATTCTTGAACTTTTGGTTACTTTTCTTTCAAGAGAAAAGTAACCGTGCTTGTAAATTCAATTTAAAACCCAATACATATAAATATGTTCAAAGAAGGAGGTCTTGTTATGGAATGGAAAATAAAGAAATTTGATGAACTCAGCAACAGAGAGCTTTATGATATAATGCAGCAGAGGGTGGATGTATTTGTGGTAGAGCAGAACTGTCCCTATGCCGAGATAGACGGTAAAGATATAGGTGCCTATCATCTTTTTGCAGCAGATGATGGGAATATAGCCGCCTATACTAGAATACTTCATCCTGGAGTCTCTTTTGATGAGGTTTCCATAGGAAGGGTGCTGGTGAACATGGGGTATAGAGGTGAAGGGCTAGGACAAGAGCTTATGAAAAAAACAATGGAATTTGTAACCAAAGATCTGAAGGAAAAATCCATAAGAATTTCTGCTCAGGAATATCTCTTAGAATTTTATCTGAGCCTTGGATTTGAAGAGGCATCGGATGTTTATCTAGAGGACGGGATACCACACATAGATATGCTCTTTACAAAAAACAAATAACAATGAAAGGTAAAAACTTTTGTATAGGGGGATATATGAAGAGTTTTCTTAAGATTTTTATAATTTTTTTAACTTTTTTTCTCCATTCTCTGTCTTATTCGTGGAAGGGGCAGGAAAAAAAATACGGTATTTCAGAGTTTAAATCTGAAAAGTACCTTGGAAAATGGTATGAAATAGTGAGAAAAGACCATAAATTTGAAAAGGGACTCAGCAATGTGACGGCTCAGTATGAATACCTGGGAAACAACAAAATAAAAGTAGTAAACAGAGGTTATGATGCAAAGAATGAAAAAATAAAAACTGTTGTAGGAAGGGCAAAAATAAAATATGAAGATGTTGATAACATACTTAAAGTCAGCTTTTTCTGGCCTTTTTATTCTGACTATATAATCATGGAGTATGACAGGGAAGGCTATAAATATGCTTTGGTGAGGGGAAGAAGTGACAAGTATCTGTGGGTACTATCGAGGACTCCTGTTTTAGATAGTGAGATATTGGAAAGGTTACTTGAAAAGGCAGAAGAAGACGGGATAAAACTAGACGACCTCATCTACGTGGAACATGATAAATCACAATGGCCTGACTTAAAAAGCCGGTAGTATCCGGCTTTTTAAATTGATTTATTCAGGTTGTTCAATAAAAAATAAAGTGAATTTTCTGCATAAAGCTCACTTTTATTTTCCAGAAAGAACTATCTGTTGAGGATGGCCTTTATATGGTGTATAATTTACCTGTAAAGGGAAATAAGATAAATAAAGGAGAAAGAAAGCATGATAGAGTTTTTTATTGCCAAAAAACATATAGTGGAGAGAAAAAAACAGAGTATAATCTCTATTCTCGGTATGACTATAGGGATAGCTGTTTTGATAGTATCTATAGGGATAGCAAATGGTTTGGATAAAAATATGATAGAGAGTATATTGTCTATAACCTCCCATGTGGTGGTACAGGATAACGGTGACATAGAAAACTACAGAGAGATACAGAAAAAGATAGAGAGTATAGAGGGGGTAAAAGGAGTGGTTCCTAAAACTTCTACCCAGGGTATATTAAAATATAACGGTGTACTAGGAAGCTATATATCCGGAGTAAAGATAGAGGGTCTAGACTTAGATGATGCCAAAAGAGCCATGGAACTGGATAAAAAAATCGTTCAAGGGACCATGGATTTTGATAAACCTACACAGCTTCTTATGGGAAAAGAGTTATATGAGCAGTTAGGGGCTAATCTTGGAGATGAGGTCTCCATAGTTTCTGCAGATAACAGAGAGGTCAGGTTCAAAATAGGCGGGGTTTTCCAGAGCGGATATTATGAATATGATACCAGCCTTGTAATGCTACCTCTAAGAGCTGCACAGGTCCTGACATACTCTGGAAATACAGTGACTAAAATGGATGTAATGCTTCATGATGCCTACAAATCAGATGGGGTGGCATCTGAAATATACAGTAAGACTGGTTTGAATACTAAAACATGGGGACAGCTGAACAGAAATCTTTTATCGGCTTTATCCCTCGAGAAAACAGTTATGATAATAGTATTTTCACTGATAGTGGTAATAGCAGGATTCGTAGTGTGGGTGACTTTGAATATGCTTGTAAGGGAAAAAACAAGGGATATAGGAGTTATGAGGGCTATGGGGTTTTCTAGTGAGAGAATAATGAAAATATTTCTCATAGAGGGGATGGTTCTAGGAGTGATGGGGATAATAATAGGTACAGCAGTTGCCCTTGGAATACTGTGGTATGTAAAAAATTATTCAATAGCTCAGCTGACCAGCATATATTATCTTACAAAGATACCTGTGGAACTCTCTTTAAAGGAGATATTCACCATAATAGGAGCTAATCTCGTGGTAATATTTATTTCCAGTATTTTTCCAGCATACAGGGCAGCAAAATTACAACCGGTGGAGGCGTTGAGATATGAGTAAAATAGTACTGAATCTAGAAAAACTGAATAAAAACTATAAGGATAAAAAAAGGGATCTGCATATTATAAATGATCTAGACCTAAAAGTTGAGGAGGGGGAGTTTATCTCTATACTTGGTAAATCAGGTTCTGGAAAATCTACTTTGCTCAATCTCATGGGGCTTTTAGACAAGCCTGACAGCGGAAGGATATATTTTGATGGTATAGAGGTCGACAACCTAAAAGGGAGCAACATTGACAAGATAAAAAATGAGATGCTTGGATTTGTATTTCAATTTCATTATCTTCTTCCTGAGTTTACAGCTTTGGAAAATGTAATGCTGCCAGCCTTATTGAAAAATTTTAAGGAAAAGGCGGAAATAAAAGAGAGAGCTATAAAACTACTAGAAGAGGTAGAGCTTGGAGAACGGATGGGACATAAGCCCAATGAACTTTCTGGAGGGGAGAAACAGAGAGTTGCCATAGCGAGAGCTTTGATAAACTCTCCCAAGATACTTCTGGCAGATGAGCCAACTGGAAATCTAGACGAAGAAACCAGCGAAAAAATACACGCTCTTTTGAGAAGGATAAATTGTGATATGAATCAGTCTATAATTGTGGTTACCCACTCAAGAGAACTTGCTAAAATATGTCACAAAAGATATTATCTGAAAAAAGGATTTCTGCATTTAGAAGAGGAGATGAAGTAAAAAAAAACTAAAAAAAAACTAAAAAAAAACTAGGAAATATATTAAATGGTTGTATAACCTTAATAGTTGACAACGATTCAACAAATACACCGGAGCTTATGCTAAGGATCGATGAAAGGAAGTGGTTTTATATGAGATTAATCATCCATGGGAGACATTTAGACATTACAGAACCAATCAGGCTACATGCTGAGAAAAAAATCAACAGGATAAAAAAATATTTCGACAATATTATGGAGGTGGATGTAACATTATCGGCTGAAAGTTTGAAAACAGGAGATTACCATACTGCAGATGTATTGGTCTATATGAATGGTAATAAAATCAAAGCTACTACTACTGATGAAGATCTATATGCAGCAATAGACGAAGTCGTAGACGTATTAGAGCAGCAAATAACTAAATATAAAGAAAAATTAAGAGATAATAAGCACAATGCAGGACGTAAAAATACTATTAAGTATAATCCTGAAACTAAGACAATAGATAAAGAGGACAGCAAAAGAATAGTTCAAACTACAATCTCTGCAAGACCCATGTTTGTAGAGGAAGCTGTTATGCAGATGGAAGTTCTTAATAAACAGTTTTATGTTTTTATGAATGCCGATACAGAGGAGCTCAATGTAGTCTATAGAAGAAATGATGGAGATTATGGCCACGTAGAACCAGCATAAAAAGACCAGGACCGGCTTAGCCGGTCCTTTTTAATTGTAATTACAAAGCCCTTTGTTATTGATATTTTATTCTGTAAGTGATATAATGAAAATTGTGATAACTTAAGTTTTTAAAGGGGGAAACATGGGGAGAATCATCTATGTTACTGGTGGTGCCAGAAGCGGGAAAAGCAGCTTTGCAGAAAACCATGTGGCGGCGAGTAAGTTAAAAAGAGTGTATTTGGCCACCTCTATTCCTTTTGACAATGAGATGAAACTCAGAGTAGAAAAACATAAGGAGCAGAGAGGTGAAAATTGGCTGACTATAGAGGCGTATAAAAATCTCTATGAGATCCTCCAGAATAAGGTAAAAGATGAAAAAATTATTCTTTTGGACTGTCTCACAGTGATGGTGACCAATCTAATGATAATGGAAAAAGAGCTGGACTGGGACATCGTGGGAAAAGATGAACTACATTCCATCGAGAAAGCTATAGAGGACGAGATAAAAGGGATTTTAAATTTTGTAGAGGAAAAAGATTTAGAACTGGTGGTGGTGTCAAATGAGCTTGGAATGGGACTCGTTCCACCCTATGCACTAGGAAGACATTTCAGAGATATAGCGGGGAGAATGAACCAGCTAGTAGCCAAAAGAGCAGATGAAGCCTACTTAGTTGTATCAGGACTGCCGATGAGATTAAAATAATACGGAGGGAACAGATGAAGGGACTTTTACTTTTATTTCAATTTATGACCAGGTTACCTATACCTGTTAAGGTAGAATATGATGCAAACGAAGTGGGGAAAAGCATGAAGTTTTTTCCAGTTGTGGGAATGCTTATAGGGGGAATACTTTGGGGGGCTTATCTTGTGCTGAGTAGATATATAAACAATCCTTATGCCATTGCATCTCTTATAGTCCTGCTAGAAGTAATTCTAACTGGTGGACTTCACCTAGACGGTCTGGCGGACACATTTGACGGGATATTCAGCTACAGAAGTAAGCACAGGATGCTTGAGATAATGAAAGATTCAAGACTTGGATCCAACGGAGCTCTTGCACTGATTATTTATTTTATACTTAAGATATTTTTAATTGTAGAGGTGGGATTTGCTATTATACTGATAATGCCTGTAATAGCTAGGCTAAACAGTGTGGTTAATGCTGCAATAGGACCTTATGCAAGAGCTACAGGGATGGGTAAATCTATTGTAGAACACACAAACGGTATAGGGGTATTGATTTCTACTGTTTTGACCTCTCTTTATGTATATTTTATAGGCTGGCATTTTGGAGAGTTTGAGCTGGGACTTAGACTTCTTGCCATAATACCACTTGTAATGCTGCCTGGAGCTTATTTTGCAAAACTTATGGACAGAAAGATAGGCGGAGTGACCGGAGATACCTTAGGTGCTGTTCTTGAAATGACAGAGATTCTTGTTATTTTCTTTGCGGCTATTATATTATAAAGAAATTAGGAATTGGTGGATATATGGGGAAAGTCATACTGGTAAGACACGGTGAAAGTGAAATGAATAGAGACGGCCTCTTTTTCGGATGGCTCGATCCTAAACTTACAGAAAAAGGTATAAAACAGGCACATAATGCCAAGAATATAATACAAAGTTTTGAATATGATGAAATTTATTCCAGTGACCTTTCTAGAGCGAGGGAAACTGCAGAGATAGTAAATTATCAGGGGCTTCCTGTAAATCTGTCTCAAGAACTGAGGGAAATTAACTTTGGAATTTTTGAAGGACTCACATATAAAGAGATAAAGGAAAAATATCCTGTTGAAGTCAAATTGTGGAAAGAAAAATGGCAGGAGTATAACTATGAAAATGGAGAGAATGTAAACCAGCTCCAAAAAAGGGCCGTGGAATTTCTGAAAGCCCTCGATAAAGAGAAGAAGGATATAGTTGTTGTAACCCACTGGGGAGTAATAAACTGTATACTAAGTTATTATATAACCGGGGGTCTTGAAGGGTATTGGAAATTTGCATTGGATACCGGGGGAGTCAGCATACTAGAATTCAGAGATGGATTCCCTGTGCTGCATGGCCTTAATATAGGGGGAAAATAAATGAAGCTTTTTGAAGAAACCTTGAGAAGTATAGAGGGGCTAGATAAAGATGCAGTAAAAAGAGCCCAGACTAGACTAGATTCTAGGATGAAGCCTAAAGGGAGTCTCGGGAAACTTGAAGAGATAGCGGTGCAATTTGCCGGTATTACAGGAAAAGTTTTTAACAGTGCCGATAGAAGATGTCATATAGTGGCATCAGCAGATAACGGTGTCATAGAAGAGGGAGTTTCGTCATGTCCATTAGAATACACAGAAATAGTGTCGGAGGCTATGCTAAATGAGATAGCTGCCATAGGAATACTGTGTAAATCTTTAGGAGTTGACTTTAAGCTGATAGATATAGGTATAAAAGGCGGGATAAAAAGAGACTATCCCAATTTGCATACCAATAAAGTAAAGAATGGGACGGCCAACCTGAGAAATGAACCTGCAATGACCAGGGAAGAGTGTATAGAGGCTATAGAAACAGGTATCAGGACAATAAACAACCTAAAGGACAATTATGATATATTTTCTAACGGCGAGATGGGAATAGCTAATACAACTACTAGTTCTGCGGTACTTTACGCACTCACAGGTGAGGACATGGAACTTATAGTTGGAAGAGGAGGGGGACTCAGTGATGAGGCGCTTCTCAAAAAAAAGACAGTTATAAGGGAGGCTTGTGAACTACACAAAGTCATGGAAATAGCTCCTGTAGATGTAGTGGCAAGAGTTGGTGGACTAGATATAGCCTGTATGATTGGTATGTATCTAGGGGCAGCAGCAGCGAAAAAACCCATGCTGGTAGACGGATTTATATCTGGAGTAGCAGCTTTGGCGGCTTCTAAGATAACTCCTCTTTCAAAAGACTATATGATAGCTACTCATAAAAGTGAAGAGCCTGGAATGAAAGTGGTATTGGATAATTTAGAACTTGAAGCTATGCTGCATATGAACATGAGGCTCGGTGAGGGAACCGGAGCAGTTCTTGCCTATCCTGTAATAACCGGAGCGTTGGAAATTATAAAAAAAATGAAAAAAGTAGATGAAGTGTATGAACTTTTTGCCTAAAAAAATCCCTGCATAAGCGGGGATTTTTGACAAAGTGGCGTTTTAAAGTATATAATTGATGAAATTCTTTTATAAGGTGATGGTCTATGAAAGAGACGACAGGGCACAGAAAAAGACTCAGAGAGAAGTATATAAAAGGTGGATATGATTCCTTTCTGGACTATGAAAAACTTGAACTGCTTTTGACATACAGCATAGTTAGAAAAGATGTAAAACCTGTGGCAAAGGAACTTCTAAAAAGATTTAAAAGCCTAGAAGGTGTTATGAAAGCTCCTTTTGAGGAACTCCTTAAAGTAGATGGATTAGGAGAGGGAAGTGTGGTTTTTTTGAAACTGATCTCAGAGACATCTAAGGATATATTTAAAGGTTCCTATTCTAAACAAGATGTCACTACCATATCAGGGACCAGAGATCTTTTGGCTTTTTTGAGGAATGACATAGGCTTTTCACCTATAGAGGAGTTTAAAGTCATCTTTCTTGATACTGCTAACAATCTTCTTTGTGAGGAAACCCTGTTTAAAGGGACTATCGACAGAAGCGGGGTATATCCTAGAAACATAGTGGAGAAAGTAATAAAATACGGAGCTAAATCCGTAATATTCGCACATAACCATCCCTCAGGGAATTTGAACCCCTCTAAGGCAGATATAGATTTTACAGACAGGATAACAGATGTATTAAATGCCATTGAGATAAGGGTATTAGACCATATGATAATAACCAGAGACTCTTATTTTAGTTTTTTGGAAAAGGGCCTCATTTAATCGGGAGGATAGAATGAAAAAAGATGTAGATGTTAAAAATAAAAAAATAAATACAGATGAAACAAAGCCCTCAGAGGGAAAAGAAGAACAAGAAAAAAAAACCTATAGAGTTTTAGGAGTTATATTTGAAGTTACCAAAAAAAGATATTATTTTGAAGTGACAGATGAGATGGAATATAAAAAAGGCGATAAAGTCGTTGTGGATACTGCTAGAGGTAGAGAACTTGGAGTTGTTTATGCTGAGACAAGGGAACTTCCAGAGAAAGAACTGGTACTTCCCCTTAAGCCTGTAATTAAAAAAGCCTCCGAAGATGAGATGGAAAGATATAACAACTTAAGAGAAGAATCCGAGGCAGCCTATCTGGTGTGTAAGGTAAAAATATCAGAGCACAAATTGCCTATGAAAATAGTTGCTTCAGAGTTTACCTTTGACAAGTCAAAACTTATATTTTATTTCACAGCAGAGGGAAGAATAGATTTCAGAGAACTTGTAAAGGATCTGGCCACTATATTTAAGCTTCGTATAGAGCTGAGACAGATAGGCGTCAGGGATGAGGCCAGAATTCTAGGGAGTATAGGTATCTGTGGGAAGGAGCTTTGCTGCAGAACATTTATAAATAAATTTGATTCGGTATCTATAAAAATGGCCAGAGATCAGGGTCTGGTAATAAACCCTTCGAAAATATCTGGAGCCTGCGGAAGGCTGCTCTGCTGTATAAAATATGAGCATAGCCAGTATGCAGATGCTCTAAAGAGTTTCCCTGCAGTAAATCAGACGGTGGGAACTGAAGATGGAGACGGGAGAGTAGTGGGAGTAAATCCATTAAATGGCTACCTCTATGTGGATATACCTACTAAGGGTATGATGAGAAAAGACCTGGTGGATATAAAGTTTAACAAAAGAGAGGCTAGAAAACTTCAGAATAAAACCAGTGATGAAGAGCGTAAACTGAAAGGGCTAGAGAAGGAATAATGATTCAAGCAGACGAGGATATAACCCTTTTAGGTGAATTGGGAAGGGATATAATCCAAAAGAAAAAGGGATTTAGATTTTCTGTAGATGCTGTGATCTTAGCTGATTTTTTCCAAGGAAAGAAACTCGGGAAAGTACTGGAAATCGGTACAGGCACAGCTATAATTTCTATATTGCTTTCAGACAGGAAAGAGATAGAAAAAATAACCGCCCTTGAGGTGCAGCCTGAAATGGCAGAGCTGGCTGAAAAAAATGTGAGGAGAAACTCTCTTGAAGGTCGTATAGAGGTAGTTTTAGGGGATGTAAAAGAGATGAAAGGGGGGAATGTTTACGATTACATAATAAGTAATCCCCCCTATATGCCCTTAGACGGGAAGAAGATAAATTTACATGACAACAAAGCCTTGTCCAGGCATGAAATAAATCTCACACTAGAAGAGTTGGTGAAAAATGCCAAAAGACTTTTAAAGCCAAGGGGTCAGTTTTTCATGGTCCACAGAACCCATAGATTTTCAGAAGTATCAGGGGTTCTTGAAAGAGAAGGTTTTTCTCTAAAAAGGGTAAAGTTTGTATATTCTGACCAAAAAAGTAGTTCTAACCTGGTGCTGATAGAGGCATCTAAGGGAAGAAAAGAAATATTAGAAGTAGAAAAACCATTATATTTGAACAGCTAGGAGAGATCGTTTTTTAAACGGTCTTTTTTTTTATTTTTATATAGAAATTTTAAAAAGTTAGACTCTATAATATCAATGTTTATAAGGACTTTAAGAGATGGAATTTCTATAGTAATAAAAATATATTATTTAAATAATTTTGAGTTAAAAAATGTATGATTCCAAGGTAAAATCAAATTGACTTTTATTTGGAAAAGAAATAAAATACCTTACTAAATAGTTTTTTTGCAAGTTTAAAATAAAATTTTATAAGTTTTAATTAAATCAAAATAAACTCTATTAGAACTGTGTTTAGAAAAAAATTGAAAAAAAGAGTTTGCATGAGAGGTTTGAATAACTTTTAGCCTTTAGAAGGAAGGGGCTCCTGATAACTGCTGAAAGGGTTTAAAGATATAGTATGTTTGTAAAAATTTATAGAGGTGGATGATGGAACTTTTAAACTATTTAAAAGAGGAAAATGCGGAACTTTTTAAAGAAAATCTTCATGTGGATCTTATTGATGAAAAAGATGAGAATGGATATACATTTCTTCATCATGCTGTGAAAAAAGGGAATTATGAGATCGCTGATTTTCTAGTTTACAATGGCGTAGATGTAAATGTCAGAGATAAAAGAGGAAATACTTCTCTTCATTTGGCTGCAGAGTTAAATGAAAAAGAGATTTTCAAACTTTTACTGGAGTACGGAGGGGACCTAAGGATAAAAAATAACAATCAAAGAACTCCGGAACAGGTCGCAAGGATGAACAAATCAGCAGATGTCCTTAAGGCATTGGAAAATTACAGTGAAGACTATGGATATTGTGAAAAAATGCATGCTCCTAAAAAATGGGATGAATAAATCCTGAAAATGCACCAAAATAACAGATAAAAAAGCGGGTGGGAAACCCGCTTTTAAATTTCTCTTGGAATATATTTTTTACAGATTTTAAAATAATTTTTTCTAAGATTTTTAATTGCCAGCGAAATGTTTTCTAACATCCTGGTTGGAAGAACACCTTCTTCACCATACATTTCAGAAGTAATATCCCCTGTATAACCGTGGATAAAAACCCCTATAGAACAAGCTTCTAAAGGTGGAAGGGTACAAAGTTTCATGGCTATTATTCCCACTAAAAGATCACCACTTCCTGCCACCCCCATCCCGCTGTTTCCAGCAGTACTAAATAATAGCTCTCCCTGAGGAGAAGCTATTATGGTAGTTGCATCTTTTAAAACAATATAACTTTTTAACTGCTTGGCTGTTTCTCGTAAAATATTCACTCTGTCTCTTTGTATTTTTTCAATAGGAAGTCCGGTAAGTCTTGAAAATTCCCCCATATGAGGGGTCAATATAGTTGGGTATTCACGTTTTTTTAAAATTTCCAAATTTTCAGAAATAGCAGTAATACCGTCTCCGTCAATGATTATAGGAGTTTTGCAGTTTTTTACAACCTTTCTTGCAAGGTCTAGGGTGTGAGGATCAAGAGAAATACCGGAACCGATGGCTAGAACATCATTTTTTTTTGAGTTTTCCATTATATCTTCAAAATTTGACAGAGAGAGGCTTCCCCTATCAGAAGCAGTCCCCCTTTTGAACACAAGTTCCCTTGCAAAATTAGAGACTGAATTGATTACCCCTTCTGTGGAAAAGAGGGTGGCATAACCTCCACCGGAGTTCAAAAAAGAGTATGAATTCAGGAAAGGTGCCCCAAGGTAGTCCCTAGAACCAGAGACAAAGAGAGCCTTACCAAAACTTCCCTTGTGCCCTGTAGCATCTCTTGGCAAAAGGGGAGCCGGGATATTAAGAGAGGTTTTAAAGTCTGCCGTAAAACTCTCGGGAAAGGAGATGTTGCAGTTAAATAAATTTCCGCAATATTTCCTTCCTTTACCTACCAGGTGCCCGTACTTAAGAGTTCCGAAAGATATGGTGTAATCAGCCTCTATACACCTACCCATGACACAACCGTTGTTTCCGTTTAGTCCCGAGGGAATATCAAGAGATATAATTTTTGCCTTTGATAAATTGATCGTATCTATGAGCTCACCTGGAGTTCCGGTAACCTCTCTGTCCAGTCCCGTACCGAAAATGGCATCTAGAATGACATCTGCCTCTAGAATCTCTTTTTTTATCTTGTCCATGGAGTTGTCATTTAAAGTCTCCCACTGTATTCCCAAATGATCTGCCACCTTAAAATTGGTAAGAGAGGCGTCTTTAAATTTATTTGGGTCCTTGAGAAAATAAACCTTTATGCTATCGTTGAAGGAGAAAATTTTTCTAGCCAGAGCTATACCATCTCCTCCGTTGTTTCCCCCTCCGCAAAATACAAGTATTTTTTCAGACAGATGCAGCTTTTTTTTTCTCATGATTTCAAAGACTCCAAGAGAGGCATTTTCCATAAGTACCCCCTGAGGGATTCCAAATTTATTTATATATAAATTATCAAGATCTCTCATCTCTTGAACACTCAATATTTTCATTTTTTAACCTCCAGATATTTTAGATTTATTTTTAGTATATTATACATCGGGATTGGATTCTTTTTTTTAATTTTTCTAGGTGAGTATTTTTTTATAAATTATTGAATTTATCCGAAAACCTGTGTTACTTTCTTTGCTTGCCCAAAGAAAGTAACCAAAGAAAATCAAGAATTTTCAAATGTCTAGGAAGTAGATATTTCTTTTATCACCTTTGTAAGCTACAGTCCTCGGTTCCCTGCGGAACTTATTCTGTAGGACGGTTGAGTACAGGTTCTTTCCTGTATAAGCCCTGCGACTTGAAAATTCAAAAAATCTTCTCTATGAAACTCTTCTCCTGTCTCTGTGTCTTCTGTGACCAAAAGATTTTGTTATTATTCGTGTTAATTTCCCTATCTTTTATTGGTGTTCATTCGTGATAAAATCTTTTGACTTTAATATCGCCCTCCTCCGTGATACTCTCTTCTTTTCTCTGTGACCAAAAGATTTTATCCTTATTCGTGTTAATTTCCCTATCTTTTATTAGTGTCCATTCGTGACAAAATCTTTTGATTCTGATATTCAGATAAATTCAATAATTCACACTAAGTAAAACTATAAAATAAGCTAAATTTTCCATTAATAATAACAAAAAATGAAACTTATTTGTACCAGGTGAAGAAATCTGTTAGAATTCAGATATATATTTCTGAATAAGGGGGATAAGAGATGTTTAAACTCCATTCAAACTATAAACCAACAGGAGATCAGCCTGAAGCTATAAAAAAAATATCTAAAAATATAAAGAACAACGTAAAGGACCAGGTGCTTCTGGGGGTGACAGGATCTGGGAAAACCTTTACTGTGGCTAATATAATAAAAGAAACAGGGAGACCCGCAATCATAATGGCTCCCAATAAAACCCTTGCAGCTCAGCTTTATTCAGAGTATAAATCTTTTTTTCCGGAAAATGCTGTGGAATATTTTGTCTCATATTATGACTATTATCAGCCTGAGGCATATATTCCCTCAACAGATACCTTTATAGAAAAGGATTCATCTATAAACGATGAGATAGACAAAATGAGAAATGCGGCTACTGCAGCCCTTATAAACAGAAGAGATGTAATAATAGTGGCATCTGTATCTGCCATATACGGTTTGGGGTCTCCAGAGACCTATAAAAAAATGACCATTCCAATTGACCTGAAGACGGGGATAGACAGGAAAAAGTTTCTTGAAAAACTTGTAGCTCTGAGGTATGAGAGAAATGATATAGCCTTTGAAAGGGGAAAATTCAGGATAAAAGGAGATGTAGTGGACATATATCCTTCCTATATGGAAACAGGCTACAGACTTGAATTCTGGGGAGATGATCTAGAGAGCATATCTGAAATAAACACCCTTACCGGGAAAAAAGTAAGAGCCGGGCTTGAGAGGATCAGTATAATGCCTGCCACACATTATGTCACAGAGGAAAATGAGATAGAAAGGATAATCGAGGATATAAAAATAGACCTCAAGGATCAGATAAGGAAATTTGAGAGTGAAGGGAAACTTCTCGAGGCTCAGAGAATAAAACAGAGGACGGAATATGATCTAGAGATGATTAGAGAAGTGGGTTATTGCAAGGGTATAGAGAACTATTCTAGATACCTTGCTGGAAAAAAGCCCGGGGAATCCCCTCATACGCTTTTAGAGTATTTTCCAGAGGATTTTTTAATATTTATAGATGAGTCTCATATAGCTGTACCGCAGATAAGGGGAATGTACAAGGGAGATAGGTCTAGGAAGGAAACTTTAGTTGCCAATGGATTCAGGCTTCCCTCTGCCTTAGATAACAGGCCCCTTAGATTTGAGGAGTTTCGTGAGATAGCAAATCAAACTGTGTTTGTATCTGCAACTCCAGGAGACTATGAGATGGAGGTCAGCAAAGGACTGGTGGCAGAGCAGCTGGTGAGACCTACAGGTATACTCGAGCCCCTTATAGATGTGAGGCCGACTGCCAATCAGGTAGATGACCTTTTAGAAGAGGTGAGAATAAGGTCAGAAAAAAAACAAAGAGTCCTGGTGACAACCCTTACCAAAAAAATGGCGGAAGAGCTCACAGAATATTACATAGGATTTGGAGTAAAGGCAAAATACATGCATTCGGATATAGATACCCTGGAAAGGATAGAGATTATAAGGGGTCTGAGACGTGGAGAGTTTGACGTGCTCGTGGGGATAAATCTTCTGAGAGAGGGGCTAGATATCCCGGAGGTCTCCCTTGTGGCGGTGCTAGAAGCAGATAAGGAAGGTTTCCTTAGAAGTAGAAGATCCCTTATACAGACCATGGGAAGGGCGGCCAGAAATATAGAGGGGAGAGTCATACTCTATGGAGATGTCATGACCGGCTCTATGAAGGAAGCCATAGAGGAAACAGAGAGAAGAAGAGAAGTCCAGGAGAAATACAACAAAACATATAATATAGATCCAAAAACAGTTATAAGAGAGATATCCGAAGAGGTGCTCAACTTTGACTATGGAGTGGATATAGAGAGTTATGAAAGAGAAAAAGTAAAAAGGATATTTACTTCTAAAAAGGATATAGAAAAAGAGATTGAAAAATTAAAGAAAGAGATAAAAATCCTGTCAGGAGAACTGGATTTTGAAAAAGCCATTATAAAAAGAGATGAGATGGTCAAATTACAGGAACTTTTACTGGAACTATAAAATTCTAGAGAGAGGTGAAATTATGATATGGGAAAAATCTTGCGGAGGAATAATAGTATTTTCAGAAGAGGGTCAAGAGAAATTTTTGGTGATAAAACAACTGAGTGGTTATTACGGATTTCCAAAGGGGCACATGGAGGGCAATGAGACAGAGGAAGAGACGGCCCTCAGGGAGGTATACGAAGAGGTAGGCTTGAAAGTTAATATAATAGAGGGTTTCAGAGAGACTTTGGATTATCGGATAAATAAGAATATAATGAAGGAAGCTGTTTTTTTTCTCATGATAAGTGATGAAAAAAATGTCACCTTGGATAAAAATGAAGTTCTGGAATATGAATGGCTAGATTATAAAGAAACCTGGCAAAAGATAACCTTTGAAGAGGAAAAGGAGGCTTTTTTAAGAGCCTATGAATATCTGAAAGAGGTGAAAAATGAAAGATAGGATATATACAGTTTCCCAGTTTAACAAGATGGTGAAGGACTACCTAGAAGATAACGACAGTCTGAAAAACTTTTTTTTAAAGGGTGAAATTTCAGGGGTTAATTACTATAAAAGCGGCCACTTGTACTTTAGTCTAAAAGATAAGAACTGTCAGGTAAGATGTACTGCCTTTGGCTACAGGTATAAAAAAATACCTGAGGATCTGAAAGAGGGAGACAGTGTAAAAATATTCGGAGATGCCACACTCTATGAGGCCAGAGGTGATTTTCAGATTATGGTACGTCACCTGGAGAAAGAGAATAAAATGGGGGCTCTTTATGAGGAGTTAGAAAAGGTGAAAAAAGAGCTTTCTGCAGGAGGGTATTTTGACCGGGATAAAAAAATACCAATGCCGTCACTGCCTCAGACAATAGGGGTGGTAACCTCAGGAACCGGTGCGGCAGTGAGGGATATAATAAACACGGCAAGACTCAGATATCCAAATATAAATATATATGTGTATCCTGCAAAAGTACAAGGGTTAGGTGCAGCACAAGAGGTCATAAGAGGAATAGAGGCTCTGAATAAGATAGAGGAGATCGATTTGATAATAGCCGGAAGAGGGGGAGGGAGTATAGAGGACCTCTGGACATTTAACGAAAAAAATGTGGCTCTGGCATATTTTAATTCAAAAAAACCCATCGTATCAGCAGTGGGGCATGAGATAGATATACTTCTCACGGATTTTACTGCGGACCTAAGGTCCTCTACACCCACCCATGCCTCAGAAATGGTAGTTCCTGAAAAGAAAAAACTGCAAGAAGGTATCGAAAACCGTGAAAAATATCTGAAAAGTTTTTTGGGGAAGTATATTCACAAAAAAAAGGATGAGATCAGGAACAGAAGGAACTCCTTTGTTATAAAAAACTTCCAGAGATTGGTTCAAGAGAAAAATATGGAAGTTTTGGACAAAGAGCGGGAGTTTATAAAAAGTTATGAAAGATATCTCTTGAAAAAAAGGCAGGAGTTGGAGATGAAAGCTGAAAAACTAAAGGCTCTAAATCCCGATAATATACTTAAAAGGGGATACAGTATAACAAGCTCCAATGGGAAAGTAGTGAAAAATGCCCATGAGATAAAACCAGGGGAAATATTAGAGACTATTTTTCATAGGGGGAAGGTAACCAGTGTGGTAAAGGAGATAGATATTGATGAAAAAGGCGTTATTTAGTCTTATTTTTATTTTTACAGGGATATTTTCCTATTCTCTGGGAAAAGCAGAGCTTATGGATGAGGGGATATATCAGATTCAGATGGGAAACTACTGGAGAGGAAAGGAGTACCTTGAAGATTATCTGACCTTAGAAGAGGATATAGAGGCTTATCTCTACCTTGTAGAAGCGGATAAAAAACTAGGGAATTTAAACCGTGCAGACAGCATAGCTTTAAAAGCTTCAAAAAAATATCCAGAAGATACAAGGCCTCTGTATGAGAGGACCTTGATAAGGAAACTAATGGCAGATAAGGAAAAAACAGGATGGAAAAAAAACAAGTATAAAAAAGAATATTATGAGATGTTTGAAAAATATCTGGCTAAAACAGAATACGCAGACAGCGACAAAATATTTCAATTGGGGAGCATGTACTTTAGAGATAATCTCTACGAAAAGGCCAATAATATATTCATAAAGGAAAAAAACCACGACGAGAGAAATATTTTTGGTGCGGCGACAACTTATAGATTTTTGGGAGAGTACAGGAAAGCGGCTCTCTTGTACGGGAAGATACTTCAGGTAAACCCCGAGTTTTACGAGGCGTATCTGGGAAGAGGCATATCCTATCAGCTGTTAGGTGATTATGGAAGGGCTGCAAAGGATTTTGAAATATGTCTTGAATATAAAAAAAATATAAACCTGTATACAGGGCTGGCTAATATGTATATCAATATGGAAAGGTACAATAGTGCAAAAGAAACCTTGGAAAAAGCACAAAAGGATTATCCAGGTTCTCAGGACATAAAACGCCTTCTTATAGAGGTGTATTCTAAAATTGAGAGATAGGTGATGGGATGGAATGGTATAGACTCAGGGTGGCAGGAGTGAAGGACTCTCTTATAAGAAAATTCATGAAAAATTTTGACAGCTATAAGGATATACTGAAATTAGACGGATCACAATTAGAGAGATACTACGGTCTCAATTCAGAAGAGGTAAAACTCATCATGAACTCTTATAATATGGATGATGAGCTAGAAAAGGAGATGGAAATCCTAGAAAAAAACAGAATAAGAATTATGAGCCTACCTGACAGCGGTTATCCTATTTATCTAAAAAATATAGCATCGCCTCCTGTATTTCTCTATGTAAAGGGGAAGGGAGAGTTTAGTGATAAGAGTATAGGGGTTGTGGGAACTAGAAAAATGACTGCCTATGGACAGACAGCCTGTGAACGGATAACAATGGACCTTGTAGATGCAGGTGTAACAACGGTAAGCGGACTGGCTCTGGGAATAGACGGTGTCTGTCACAGGAAAACTCTGGAAAAAAATGGAAACAGTATAGCGGTAGTCGGAAACGGACTGGATATAGTATATCCTCAGGAAAACAGAAAAATTTGGGAAAGAATGGAAAGAGAGGGAACTATTATAAGTGAGTTTCCTCTGGGGACAAGGCCCATTCATTATAATTTTCCATTGAGAAACAGAATAATAGCAGGTCTTAGCAAGGGTGTGGTCATAGTAGAGAGTATGTCTAAAGGCGGCAGTCTTATTACTGCTGGACTTGCTCTAGAAGAGGGAAGGGATGTATTTGCAGTTCCTGGAGATGTTTTTTCACCTTCATCAGAAGGATGTAATGACCTTATAAAAAAAAGTGAAGCTAAACTCATAGTATCAGGGATGGATATATTAAAAGAATATGGATGGGACGGGGAAAATAAGAATATTTCCCAAAGGGTCTGTGAAAATCTAAAAGAAAAAGAAGAAATTGTTTTTAATGTTTTAAAAAAGGAAATGAACCTTGATGAACTTATAATGTCTACAGGTATAAGGGCTGGAGAGTTATTAGCACTTCTTATGGAGCTTGAATTAAAGGGCCTTATATGTGGAGCTCCAGGGGGGAAATATAGGCGAAAAGTCGTCTAACCTTGATTTTTTAAGACTTTTCGAATATAATTAAAATCAACATACCACAAAATATTCAGATAGGAGTGGAGACATTGGCGAAAAAAAATCTAGTTATTGTTGAGTCGCCTGCCAAGGCAAAGACCATAGAAAAAATACTGGGGAAAAATTATGAGGTGACTGCCTCTTTCGGACATATAAGAGATCTGCCTAAAAGTAAAATAGGGGTTGATATAGAGAATAATTTTGAACCTTCCTATTCTACAATAAAAGGTAAGGGTGAGATTACAAAAGCTCTGAGAGCCCTGGCCAAGAAATCAAATAAGGTCTTTCTAGCCTCCGATCCGGATAGAGAGGGAGAAGCCATAGCCTGGCACGTAGCTCATATTTTAAAATTGGACGAAGGTGATTCAAATAGAATAGAGTTTAATGAGATAACCAAGACAGCCATAAAAGATGCAGTTAAAAACCCAAGGAAAATAGATATAGACAGGGTAAATGCACAGCAGGCCAGAAGGATACTAGACAGACTGGTGGGATATAAGATAAGTCCCCTTCTGTGGAAGATAATATCCTCAAATACAAGTGCTGGAAGGGTACAGTCAGTTGCACTAAAACTTATCTGTGACCTTGAAGACAGCATAAAAAAGTTTGTCCCAGAAGTATACTGGGAAGTGTCTGGTGACTTCACCGGAGGAATAAATCTTAACCTCAATAAAATAGATGACAAAAAAGTCGATAAAATAAAAGATGAAGAGATAATAAAAGAAATTAAAAAAGAGATTCCTGGTAAATCCTTTGAGGTAACCAGTGCCAAGATATCAGACAGAAGCAAGAAACCTCCTCTTCCACTTAAAACCAGTACACTTCAGCAGTTAGCCTCATCTTATTTGGGGTTTTCAGCATCAAAGACAATGAGAGTTGCTCAGACTTTATACGAAGGACTGAATATAGACGGAAACCAAAAGGGTCTTATAACATATATGAGAACAGACTCCACAAGAATTTCAGATGAGGCCAAAGAAACTGCCAAGGTCTTTATCGAAGAAAAATATGGAAAAGAGTATGTGGGGAATTATACAGAAAAAAAAGGAAAGGGCAAGATACAAGATGCCCACGAGGCAGTAAGGCCTACAGATGTACTGCTAGAACCTTTGAAAATAGAGAAACATTTGAATACAGACCAATTTAAACTTTATAGGCTTATATGGGAGAGGTTTATAATTTCTCAGCTGGCCCCGGTTAAGTTTAAGCAGTTTGAACTTCTGACTAATTATGATAAATACCAGTTTAGAGGCGTGGCTAATAAGATAATTTTTGATGGTTATTACAAGGTGTTTAAAGGTGAAGATGCCATAGAGTCTGTGAGCTTCCCGTCTATAAACCAGGGAGATACCCTTGTTCTTGAAAAACTAGGAGTAAAAGAGGGGATCACAAAGGCTCCTGCAAGGTTAACAGAATCTTCCCTTGTAAAAAAACTAGAATCAGAGGGAATCGGAAGACCATCAACCTACGCATCTATAATAGAAACCCTTAAAAAGAGAGAATATGTGGTAAGTGAAGGAAAAAGCTTTGTGCCCACATCACTGGGGTATGAGGTAAAGGAAAACCTTCAGGAAAATTTCCCTCACATACTCAATGTTAAATTTACCGCCGAGATGGAAGAAAAGCTCGACCGTATAGAGGAAGGAGAGCTTGACTGGAAAGAGACTCTGAAGGATTTTTATGAAGACCTTTCAAAATATCTCACAGTTTTTGAAAAAAAAGTGGAAGAGATGGAAAACAGGATCATTGTTTCAGATGTGCCTTGTCCATGCGGCAAGGGGAAAATGCTGATGAAAAGCGGGAGATTCGGAAGATACCTTAAATGTGAAGATGAAGAGTGTAAGGAGAAGATCTCCCTGAAGGGAATAGATATCCCTAAGGAACAGATAGAAAAAGGTGAGATAATAGTAAATGAGATAGTGCAGGAAAGGGAGAAGCTCAAGAGGGGAAAACCAACAGATGTCTATACAGAGAAGGGAGCCAACCTTTTCCTAAAGGCAGGAAGATTTGGAAGTTATCTAGAGAGTGAGAACTTTGCAGAGGATGAGATCAGGACACCGCTTCCTTCTGAAGTTAGAAAGATGCTGGCAGAAAACAGGGTAATAGAAAAAGACGGAGTGGTACAGCTGAACCATATCTTGAAAAAAATAGAAGAGGAAGAGGCTGAGCTTATAAGAAAAGCCGGACCTTGTGAAAAATGCGGAAGTCCCTTTGAGGTAAAAAGGGGAAGATGGGGAAAATTCCTGGCTTGTACGGGATATCCCGAATGTAAAAATATAAGAAAGCTTCCCAATGATAAAAAGAAAGAAGCAGATAAAAAGAAATAAACCCGCTCAGGCGGGTTTTCTTTATGGGGATAAAAAAACTTCCTATAATTTTTAAAATATTGTATAATAAGGATAAATTGTATATTGTAAAAAGTATAGGGGAGTAGAATATTTATGATAAAAGAGATAGTGGTAATAGGGGCTGGTCTTGCAGGAAGCGAGGCGGCCTATCAACTGGCCAAAAGAGGAATAAAGGTAAAGCTCTATGAGATGAGGCCTGTAAAAAATACAGAGGCACACAAAAGTGAAAAGTTCGGAGAACTTGTATGCAGTAACTCCTTGGGGTCTAATGCAACTTCTAATGCATCGGGACTAATGAAGGAGGAGCTTAGACAACTAGGATCACTTCTGGTAAAAGTTGCCGATAACAACAGGGTACCTGCAGGTCAGGCACTGGCTGTAGACAGAGAAGGATTTTCTAAAAAGATAACTGAAACCCTTGAAAATATGGAAAATATAGAGATAATAAGAGAGGAACTGACTGAGATACCTAAGGAGGGAATAGTCCTCATAGCAAGTGGTCCTTTATCCTCAGAAGGTATATCAGAGGAGATCAAAAAAATAACCA
The DNA here is from genome assembly GCF_963668515.1 of uncultured Ilyobacter sp. NCBI lineage: Bacteria > Fusobacteriati > Fusobacteriota > Fusobacteriia > Fusobacteriales > Fusobacteriaceae > Ilyobacter > uncultured Ilyobacter sp. Next base: position 561,100 of record NZ_OY764864.1, read on the forward strand.
AGGACGAGCACCTTTATTTCTATGATGCCGCAGCCCCTATAATAGCCTTTGATTCTATAGATAAGGAAAAGGTTTATTTTCAGTCCAGATATGACAAGGGAGACGGGGAGTATATAAATTGTCCTATGAATATAGAGGAGTATACAAATTTTTACAATGCACTTATCACTGCAGAAAGAGCTCCCTTAAAGGCCTTTGAGGAGGAAAAGCTTTTTGAAGCCTGTATGCCAGTGGAAAAAATGGCAGAAAGAGGGGAGAAAACACTTTTGTTTGGTCCTCTAAAGCCAAAGGGCCTCACTAATCCAAGACATCCAGATATAAAGGATTATGCTGTAATTCAGCTGAGGCAGGATGACAAAGATGGAAGACTCTATAACATGGTGGGATTTCAGACAAACCTCAAGTGGGGGGAGCAAAAAAGGGTCTTTTCAATGATACCAGGTCTTGAAAATGCAGATTTTGTGAGATACGGTGTCATGCACAGAAACACCTTCATAAACTCTACGAAACTTCTCAAAAATACCCTTAACCTGAAATCCAATGAGAATATTTATTTTGCAGGACAGATAACAGGAAGTGAAGGGTATGTAGCCGCTATGGCTACGGGAATGATGGCCGCTGTTAATATAGCCAACAGACTAGAAGGAAAAGAGGAATTTGTACTAGATGACAGAAGTGCTATAGGGGCGATAATCAAGTACATCACAGAAGAGAAAAAAAACTTCCAGCCTATAGGACCGAATATAGGAATAATTAGACCTTTAGAAGGTAAAAAGATAAGAGACAAGAGAGAACGTTATACAAAGGTGGCAGAAAGAGCCCTGGATTATCTAAAGGGAAAACTGGGGGAAGAATAGTTCTTTTGGAGGATAGTCATGGAACCTGTATTATTGGACAAACTTATAAAAGATTTTATATATTTTGAGGAGTTCGGAGACGGGAAAAGCCTGAATACTATAAAATCATTTAAAAAAGACCTTGGACAGCTGAGAGATTATCTTGGCAGAAAAGAAAATATAAATAATCCTAAAGATATAAAAGAGATTGCTCTCAGAGGTTTTTTGGTAGAACTTCAAAAGGAAAATATAGGGAAAAGATCTCTCAATAGGAAGATATCCTCCCTCAGAACTTTTTTCAAATATCTAAAAAATCATGGGCATATAGAAAAAAATCCAACGATTCTTCTCACGGGACCGGCTTTTAAGGCAGATCTTCCTGAAATCCTCACCAAAGAGGAGATAGACAGAATCAGAGAGGTCATCGATACAGAAAAGACAAACGGTATAAGAGACAGGCTCATTGTGGAACTTTTATATTCTAGCGGTGTAAGAACAGGGGAACTTCTTTCTCTGGGAGAAAGCCTCTTTGATCTAGAAAAGAGGCAACTCAGGGTCACAGGTGGAAAACAGCCCAGAATTGTATTTTTCAGCGAAAGAACAAGGGAATATTTTAAAAGATATGTAGAGGCAAAGAAAAAAAAATACGGAGAGAGATATACAGAGGATGTACTCTTTGTGAATGGGTCCGGGACGAGGCTCAGCGACAGGTCTCTAAGAAGAATAGTGGAACGTTATGCCAAGAAGGCTGAAATAGAAAAAGAGATAAGTCCTCATACCTTTAGACATACCTTCGGGGTCTATATGCTGACTCACGGAATGGGCCTTATGCATCTTCAGGAACTGATGGGACACGTGAGTGTAGAAAGCACCAGAATATATGAAGAGTTTGTAAATAAACCGAAAATTTTAAAAGGTTATAATAATTACTGATATGATCGAGGTGGCAGATGGAAAAGTTTAGAGCAACGACGATAATAGCTGTTAAAAGAGATAACAAAGTGGCCATAGCAGGAGACGGACAGGTAACTTTCGGAGACACTGTATTTAAAAGCGGAGCTAAGAAGATAAGAAAGATGTACGATGATACAATACTCATGGGATTTGCAGGAAGTGCTGCCGATGCCTTTGCCCTATTTGACAAATTTGAGGGGAAGCTAGATGAGTTTGGAGGTAATCTGAAAAAAGCATCTGTAGAGTTGGCAAAAGAGTGGAGACACGACAAAGCTCTGAGGGTTCTAGAAGCGATGCTCGTGGTAGCAGACAAAAATAATGTATTGATTGTGTCTGGAAATGGAGATGTAATAGAGCCAGACGACGGAATAGCTGCAATCGGAAGCGGAGGAAGTTATGCCTATGCTGCAGCGAAGGCCCTTGTTATGCATAGTGAACTAGGTGCTCCACAGGTAGCTGAAGAGGCGCTAAAGATAGCTGGAAATATGTGTATATATACAAATCTCAACATCAGTGTTGAGACTCTTTAGAGGAGGTTTACAATTGGTAAAGATAAAAAAATGTATCGGCTGCGGAATAGAGCTGCAGAAAGAAAGCTCTGAAAAGCAGGGGTTTATTCCTAAAAGTGTCTTAGAGAGCAGAAAGGATATCTACTGTCAGAGATGTTTTAAAATAAAAAATTACGGAGAATATCTCCCTGTGGAGATGACAAAGGAAGACTACAGAAAAGAGGTGGGAAAAGAAACGGATAGAGCCGATGTGGTTTTGGCTGTTTTTGATATAATCGACTTTGAAGGATCCTTTGATGACGAGATACTGGATATTCTGAGAGAAAAGGATTCTATAATAGCAATAAATAAGCTGGATCTTGTGCCAGGGGAAAAGCACCCCTCTGAAGTATCAGACTGGGTAAAAGAAAGACTGGCAGATGAGGGGATAGCTCCTCTAGATATAGCTATACTAAGTGCAAAAAGCGGATACGGAGTAAACGGTATAATCAGAAAACTCAGACATTTTTTCCCTGGAAAGGCCAGTGTAATGGTGCTTGGAACTACAAATGTGGGGAAATCAAGTATAATAAACGGACTCCTGGGAGATAAGAAGGTAACTACATCTAAATACCCTGGAACTACTCTGAAAAGTCTTGAAAATATTATTCCTGGAACAAAGTTGACACTGATAGACACCCCTGGTCTTATTCCTGAGGGAAGGGTTTCGGATATGGTCTGTGAAGAGTGCAACCTGAAAATAGTGCCTGCCAATGAGATTTCCAGAAAAACATTTAAGCTGGAAAAAGACAGAGTTCTTATGTTTGGAGGACTGCTGTGGATTAAGATCATGGATTCCGAAAAGGCGATATTCTCTGCTTTTGCATCTAAAGATGTCAGTTTTCACGAGACAAATGAGGGAAGGCTAGAGGATCTGCTAAGAGAGCACTCTGGAGATGCCATCTCACCTCCTTGTGAAAAATGCAGGGATGAATATGCAGCTCTTCCTATGAAAAAAGAGGAGTGGACCGTGGAGTCTGGAGAGGAACTTGTATTTAAGGGGCTGGGATGGATCTCTGTGAAGAGGGGACCTCTAACTATAGAGGTCACTATTCCAGATGGGGCAGAAATAATCTTAAGAGATGCCTTTATCAAACCAAGAAGATGATAAGGGGGGAGAATTCTCCCTCTTTTTTTTGGATATTTTAAGTTAAGTTTTTGACTGTGAGTTAAATTATTGAATTTATCGGGATTCGTTACTTTTCTCTTGAAAGAAAAGTAACCAAAAGTTCAAGCCCGTGAAAAATCAGCTAAATGCCCTCGGAAATCCAAGATAAATTCGAAACTCGCTACGCTCAGACAGTCGAATTTATCTAAGGATTTCACTTCGGTCATTCTTAACGCTGATTTTATCAATGGCAAGTGAAAAGAGATAAAAAACCACTCAAAAAAGAAAGTATAAATACTTTTGGGTTCAACTCTGTGAAACTCTTCTCCTGTCTCTATGTCTTCTGTGAGCAAAGGGTTTTTTCATTATTCGTGTAAATTTTTCTCTCTTTTATTGGTGTTCATTCGTGACAAAATCTTTTGACCCTAATATTCAGATAAATTCAGTAATTTATTTTAAATTCAATGGAAAATTTTAAAAATAAGAGTTCAGATGTATTTGTGTAAAGCAGGAGGTGGAGGTTGTGAAAAAAGGTTTTACCATTTTGGAGTTGGTAATTGTGCTAGGAGCCTTGGCATTGTTTTTTGTCATGGCACTGCCGAGACTTAGTGATGTGAGGGATTCTACCAAAGCAGCAAGGGTGCAGAAAGATCTTCTGGAAATGAGGGTGGCCTTAGAAAACTTTTATACAACAACTGGGGAGTATCCTGACCTTGTATCAGAAGGGGCGAAGGACAATCTAGAGCTTGTAAAGGGTGAGAGTATAGAGGGAAAAAAGGTAAATTTTGCACAGTTTCTAGGAAGAGATAGTATACCTAAGACTCCTAAAAGTGTTCTACTGGAAGAAAGTAACCTGGTGATAGATTGGGAGGATTCAGAGCAGGACGGTATAGGGGGCTGGAAATATAATTACAGTGGAAAGACAGGAGAAATACACGCAAATCTTCCGGACAATATGTATAATCAGCTGATAAAGTGGAGTGAAGAATAGTAACTGTAACAGATATGTAAAAAATGTAAAAAGAATTGACAGGGGTAAAAGTATGTGGTATTCTCGTAAGGACACCTCTGTATAGAGGTATGATAGTGTGTCGAAGAATGTAATGAATTTGCAGGGGAAACCTCTAAGGATGGGAGAGAGCTTTGCAATTTTTTTATTTATAGAGGTTATAAAAAATGAAAAAATTCAAATATATTATATTTATAATGTTTCACAAAACAAAATAAAAGGGAACTAGGAGGAAAGAGATTATGAAGAGAAAAGGATTTACTTTAATCGAACTTATGGTAGTAATAGCTATCATAGGACTACTAGCAGCAATAGCTTTACCGAAGTTTGGAGATGTTACTTCACAAGCTAAAGTAGCAAATGTACAAGGAAATTTATCATCTTTGAGAACTTCAATAGCTATGTTCTACGCAACGGATGGAGATTATCCAGATTTAATAACAGATACAGCCTATAATGATCTAACAAAAGCAGAAGGAACCGATTCAACAGGTGCAGAGATTGATTTTACAGACTACTTTAATAAAAGTGCGATGCCGGACACTCCCGCAGGTAAATTAGTTGCTACTGAAGCTTCAGGTGATGTTGCTGTAGGAGATACCATTCAAATTGAAGCAGGAAATGTTACAGCCGCGAGCAGTGATGGAACTGATGACGGTGGATGGGTATATACAATTGGGGATGGTACAATAGTAGCTGACCTTGCTATTGGGACATATGTTGCTGGAACAGACTGGAGTGAACAGTAAAAATACTAAAAAAAGGGCCTTGGCCCTTTTTTTAGTATTGAAAAAAGATGCTTTCAGTATCTGCATTTTTATGAGTGTTTTTTCTTATTTTATAACCTGTTTTTTCAATGACAGTGTAGTTTCTGTGGCTCCTTTGTTCTGGACTCTGCTAGCTGTTGGAATTTCTTTAAATGAGGAGTTTAAAGAAACTGAAATCTAATTTAAGAGTAGCTGAGGTTATTTTTATCATTATTCGTGTCAATTTTTTATATTTTTCATTGGTCTTTATTCGTGACTAAATCTTTTTACTTTAGTTATTGTATAAATTCAGTGTTTTTAGAAAAAATACAGATAATTCATGCAGGAGGCTGAAAAAATGAGAAAAAGAGGATTTACTCTAGTGGAACTTATGATAGTGATAGCGGTGATAGCTCTTTTGGCAGCTATAGCACTTCCAAAATTCAGTGATGTTACTTCTCAGGCCAAGGTTGCAAATGTACAAGGGAATCTGGCAAATGTCAGAACCTCTATAGGAATATACTATGCCAAAACAGAGAGATATCCGGACTTTACTGGAGATGGTGCGACTTATGGAGATCTATCGGAAGTATCTGATACTGGAATAAATGGAGAAGAGGTTTATTTTACAGATGTATACAATAAAAGTGAGATGGTTTCAACACCTTCATATGAAGGTGTTGAAAGCGGGGATACTACATGGAATAATATAACAAAGAACAATCCAGAAAATGGAGGCTGGACCTATTCCTATGACGAGGGGACAATAATAGCAGACCTTCCAGACAATGCTTACGGTCAGGGTATAATCTGGTCTGAGTTTTAGTTTTTATACATAAATAAAGAAAAATAATCGGTCAAAGAAGCATTCTGGAAATAAAAAATCAAAATAAAAGGGCTTGTCCTCAAATAAAAACTATGATAAAATAATTTTTGGTGTCTCATAATAGAGGGGTGTATTGGATTGAAGGCTGGATTATTTTGTCGTCAAAAAAAAGAATACTTCTGCTTTTTTTACGGTGGGACAGGTATATCCTTTTTTAAAGAAAAATTTTACGGGACAAGTATAAATAAAACAAAAGCTGATTATAAGCCTGATTCTATACTAAAAGTTTAGTATATTCCAGGCTTTTTTATATACTTAAATAGGTTTTAGGAGGTTATCATGAAGTATGATATTATTTTTGTAGGTGGGGGACAGGCAAATATTTTTGGAGCTTACGAAGCAATAACAAAGAATCCCAAATTGAAGATTCTAATTGTAGATAAGGGGAGGATGCTGAAAGAAAGAATCTGTCCCAAGGAAAAGACGGATAAGTGTGTAAAATGCGATACTTGTGCAATAATATACGGTATAAGCGGGGCAGGGGCATATTCCGATTCTAAATTTAATATGGACTATAGAGTTGGTGGAGATGTACATACGGTTACAGGCAAACAGCTTGTAAATAATACGATAAACTATGTGGCGGAGATTTATAAAGAATTTGGTTTTGACGAAGAACCTGCAGGTATAAAATACAACGAGGAAATGGAAGAGATAAAAAGAAGATGTATAGAAAATAACGTGCAGCTGGTGGATACTCCTACAATGCATTTAGGGACAGACGGATCTAGAGAATTGTACACAAAACTAGTGGACTACCTTTTGGAGAAGGAGGTAGAATTTCTAACTGGCCACGGTATAGAGGAGCTGGTCATAGAAGATGGTCATGTGAAAGGAATAGTGCTGTTAGGGAAGAAATCTGAAACAATTTATTCTAATAATGTAGTCATGGGTATAGGAAGAAGCGGAGCCAATAAAATGATGAAACTCTGCCAAAAGCATGGAATAGAATATAGTACAGGAGCAATAGATGTAGGAGTAAGGGTAGAAGTACCTGATGTGGTAATGAAGGATATAAACAAAAATTTTTATGAAGCTAAAATGGTATATTACACCGAAAAGTACAGAGATAAGATGAGAACATTTTGCAGCAATCCCAGCGGATTCATCGCTGTGGAAAAACACAGTGATGATGTAATATTGGCCAACGGTCATGCATATAAAGACAGAAAATCTATAAATACAAACTTAGCCCTTCTTTGTACAAAAACTTTTACTCACCCATTCAGCCATCCATTTGAGTATGCAACTGCCATAGCCAAGATGTCATCTATGCTTACAGGGGGTAAAATCCTGATGCAGTCATATGGAGACTTGAAGGCTGGAAGAAGGTCCACAGAGGAGAGATTATCTAGGCTTAACATAGTTCCGACAACAGATGATTACGTGGCTGGGGATATAGCACTAGCTTGTCCAAAAAGGATATTAGATAATATAATCGAGTTTATAGAGGTTCACGACAAGATAACTCCTGGTTTTGCATCCAGTGATTTATTGCTTTATTTTCCAGAGATAAAGTTTAGAAGTACTAGGGTGGCTATAAATGAGCATATGGAAACGAGCATTAAAGGGTTCTATTCTGTGGGAGACAGTTCGGGGTATGGAAGCGGACTTAATATTGCTGCGGTAATGGGAATACTTGCAACCAGAGATATAATAGACAAATAGAAAAAATTCTTTCGTTAATAGATGATATTTTTTAGCATTAACATAGTTTTAGTAAAGTACCTTATCCGGTCAAAAGAGCTGTTTTTAATATTTGATTTTGAATATCAAAAATTATTGACAAAAATATAACAGAGGTATATAATTTACATAAATAAAATTAAATAATATACGATTCTTATCGAGAGTGGTGGAGGGACTGACCCTGTGAAACCCGGCAACCTGCCTTAAAAGGTGTGGTGCTAATTTCAGAGCTAAAAAAGCGAAGATAAGAGAGAGACATGATCTGTACAGCCTCTTTCTTACTGAAGGAGGCTTTTTTATATAAAAAATAATATTACCAAGGAGGATTAATATAAATGGAAAATAAAATATTTTTTACTTCAGAATGTGTGTCACCGGGCCATCCAGATAAGATAGCCGACCAAGTATCAGATGCAGTGCTAGATGCCTGCATAGCAGAAGATCCAAATTCTAGGGTAGCCTGCGAGGTGTTCTGTACCACAGGTCAGGTAGTGGTAGGAGGAGAGATAACTACCAATACATATGTAGATGTACAAAAGATAGTAAGAGACAAGATAGATGAGATCGGATACAAGCAGGGTATGGGATTTGACTCAGACTGCGGAGTACTAAATGCAATTCACTCACAGTCACCTGATATAGCCATGGGTGTAGATATCGGTGGAGCAGGAGACCAGGGAATAATGTTTGGAGGAGCTGTAAAAGAAACTCCTGAACTTATGCCATTAGCCCTTGTTCTTGCAAGGGAGATAATCGTAAAATATACAAGAATGGCAAGATCTAAAGAGATAATCTGGGGAAGACCAGATGCAAAATCTCAGGTAACTCTGGCATATAATAAAAACGGAACAGTAGACCATGTGGATACAGTGGTAGTGTCTGTACAGCATAATCCTGAAGTGAGCCAGGAAGAGATCCATGAGACAATAATCGAGAAGGTTGTAAAACCTGTCCTTGAAAAATATAAGATGAACCCTGTAAGGGTAAAGCATTACCACATCAATCCCACAGGAAGATTCGTAATCGGAGGACCTCACGGAGATGCTGGTCTTACAGGAAGAAAGATAATAGTAGATACCTATGGTGGATACTTTAGACACGGTGGGGGGGCTTTCTCAGGAAAGGACCCTTCAAAGGTGGACAGATCTGCCGCTTATGCAGCGAGATGGGTAGCTAAAAATATAGTTGCTGCAGAACTTGCAGAAAAGTGTGAGATACAGCTATCTTATGCTATAGGCGTGGTAGAGCCTACATCTGTAAAGGTGGATACCTTTGGAACAGGAAAGATAGAAGAGGTAAAATTGGCAGAGATAGTGCAAAAGGTATTTGACCTAAGTCCTAGGGGGATAGAGCTGGCCTTAGAGTTGAGATCAGGAAACTTTAAGTATCAGGATTTGGCAGCTTTCGGTCATATAGGAAGGACAGATATAGATCTTCCTTGGGAAAGAACAAACAAGGTAGAGGCTATAAAAAAACTTGTATAACATAAAAATAGTCTAAAAAGGCAGTCTTATGACTGTCTTTTTTAATATTCAAATGCATGAATGTAGCAAAAGATAAAACTTGACAGAAACGCTAAAGAAATGTAAAGTTATTAATTATAAAATAATGCTGATAAAACTTGTAGATTTAAAATGAATCTGCAAAGAAAGAGGAATTGATTTTTTATTATAGAATAATATTTTTGTCATGAAAAATCCCATTGGTAAGTGAAAGGGGGAGGGTATGAAGATATTAAAACCTAGAGGCGGGGTTCATCCAAAAGAAATGAAGGAGTTGGCCTCAGATAAAAATATAGAAGTGATGCCTGATCTAAAGGAGTATAAAGTATCCCTCCATCAGCATATAGGGGTTCCTGCTTTTCCTATGGTATCTGTAGGAGACTATGTAATGGCAGGCCAGGAGATAGGTAAATGTATTGCAATGCTATCAGTGGCAGTTCATTCTCCTGTATCTGGATATATCAAGGATATAGTGAAAGAAAATAATGAAACATTTATAATTGTAGAAAATGACTTTGAAAATAATTGGATTGATTTAAAACCGTGGTATGATATAAATTTATTTACAGGAAAAACTTCCACAAAATTTGTTACTTTTATAAGGGAGATGGGGATATGCGGTCTAGGCGGTGCAATGTTTCCCACTCACATGAAATTTCAGGCTGATGAATATGAAAAAATACATACTATAATAATAAATGGGGCTGAGTGTGAACCTTATTTAAATTCAGACAACAGGATCATGGTGGAAAAGACCTCAGAAATTATGATTACTCTAAAGAGATTATTTGATTTTATGAATATAAGTAAGGTAATTATCGCAATAGAGGACAATAAAAAAGAGGCCATTGAGAAAATAAAAAAAATTCTGGACAATTCTGGAAAAATAGAACTGGCAGTTCTTGAAAGTGTATATCCTCAAGGAGGGGAGAAGCAGATCATAAAATCCCTGATGGGTATAGAGGTACCGGTACACAAGATACCTATGGAGTATGGAGTGGCAGTAATAAATGTGGGGACCTTGTATGCCTTGTATGAGGGGATGTATAGGGGCAAACCTCTTATAGAAAGAGTTATCACAGTATCTGGACTTGGGATAAAAGAACCTAAGAATGTTTTGGCCAAGATAGGTACTCCTGTAAAGGATATTTTGGATTATGCTGGCATAGACAGAAGTAAAACCTATAAGGTTATTTTAGGCGGACCTATGATGGGAAGAACCATAGCGGATGAGAGAGAAAATCTTAAGAAGGGTACTGGCGGAATACTGGCTTTGCTGAAAGATGAATGCAATGAATATGAAACAAAAGCCTGTATAAACTGCGGTGCCTGTGTAGATGTGTGCCCTATGGGACTTATGCCCCTTAGATATGTGGAGTTAGTAAGAAAAGGGGATTACAACAGGATGGAAAAAAGATACAGCCTCAGTAGTTGCATAAAATGCGGTTGCTGTGAATATGCATGTCCTACTAAAAGGCCCATTATAAAATCGATATTTACAGGTCTGAAAAAATTGAAGGAGGGGAAAAATGGATTATAAATTAAGTGCTTCTCCTCACGTAAGAAAAAAAGATACGCTGGAAATGGTGATGTATGACGTGGTAATAGCCCTTCTTCCCTGCATGGCAAGTGCTGTGTATTATTTTGGATGGAAGGCGGTAAATATAATGTTGATGGCTGTAACGTCTGGTCTCCTAACGGAAGCATTAATGGCAAGACTTATGCAAAAATCTTGGAAATGCATACTTGACGGGAGCGGACTGGTGACGGCACTTCTTCTGGCACTTATAGTCCCCCACCTGACTCCTCTATGGATGGTGGCCTTAGGAACTGTTTTCGGTATAGGGGTTGGAAAGATGGCATATGGGGGGGTTGGAGAAAATATTTTTAATCCAGCCCTTGTGGGAAGAATATTTATGATGATATCCTTTCCAAGCACTCTTTATAAGTTTCATACTGCTGATGGTTTAGCAGGTGCTACAGTATTTCCCTTGATTAAATATATGGGTGCAGACTGGCTTGCATCAAGTGTAGGAGGGAAAATAGAACTTTATAAAAATCTTTTTACAGGAAAAGAAATTTTGGGGTCAATGGGTGAAATAAACAAGGGAGCTATTTTAGCTGGGTTTCTATACTTGGGTTTTAGAAAGAGATTGAAATGGAGAGTTCCTCTTCTGGTAGTTGCAACCAGCGGAATTTTGAGTTATTTATATGGAGAGGACCCTGTTATTTCGATTCTTTCAGGAGGTCTGATTTTTGGAGCCGTATACATGTGCACGGATATGGTGAGTGGACCCGTAACTGAAAATGGAAAGGCTGTTTTTGCTATATTTGTGGGAACGTCTGCTTTTTTAATCAGGAAGAACACCTCGCATCCTGTGGGGATAGGCTATGCTATTCTTCTAGGAAATGTGATAGCACCACTTATAAATAAATATACGGAACCTAGGGTATATGGAAAGGATAGGAATATGAAAAAAATATATGGTATTTTATCAGTGGTGATTCTTTTTATAATCGGGATATTCATGCTTACTGGACTAGATAAAATAAGTCAGAGGAGAAAAGAGATTCGCGAGGAAAAACTTATGTCTCAGGTGAAAAGTTATATTTTTCAAAAGGAGCTGAGGTATGAAGATGAAGAGGGAATCTATTATGAGGGTTATGTGTTTATACCGGCATATGATGAAGATGAGAATAGATATTACTTTGTTCTAGGAGAGGCACGGGGTTACGGAAGTAAAATGATAAAGTTTGCTATGGGAATAACACCAGATAAAAAAATAGCAGGAGTAAGGATATTAGAATCCAGTGAGACAGAGGGTCTTGGATCTAAAATAAGAGATGAAAAATGGATGGAGCATTGGCGGGGAATGGATTCTGAGTACAAATTTGATAAGGAAAAAGATGCAGCAGCTGGAGCCACATACACTTATAAGAATATTTATAAAACCTTCAATGAAGTATTGGTAAAAAGTAAAAATCTTTCCAAAGACTACTCTCAAGAGGAAGAGTTAGATGGGGAAGGAGGAGCTACCGATACTGAAGGTTGGGGAGAAGAGGAAACAGAATCTCAAGAGACTCAGATGTCAGAAGCAGAGGCTCTAGACGGAGAAGGAGGAGCTACAGATACTGAAGGCTGGGAAGAAGAGGAAACAGAATCCCAAGAGACTCAGATGTCAGAAACAGAGACGCAAGACGGAGAAGGGGGAGCCAGCGATTCTGAGTGGGAGGAAGAGGGTGAGTCAAAATGATAAAAAGAGGCCGTGAACTTCTGTTAAAAAGTGGAGTTTTTATACTTATACTTGCTTCTAATTTTAGTCTTGCAACTATATTTAAGGTATGGCTTCTGGAAACAGCTTTTCTTACCGTGCTTTTTTTATATGGTAAAATTCAAAAAAAAATGGTAAGCGGCAGATATTATAGATATAATCTAATGATTTTTTCATTTTTGATGGTTGCAGCTTTGATGAATTTTTCTAGTGAAATATTTCAGAATGGAGAGGGAAGATTTTCTCGTCTTTTAGTGGTTATAATTTTAAACTATTATATGTATTTGGATATGAAAAATGGTTTGAAAGATGTGAGAGATGTAAGTGTTACCTTCATAAGCATTGGACTGTTGATGTGGGGTATCAGAAAGTCATTTTTATATTTTCCTGAACCGGTGCTATTTTTCAGTCTGCCTCCGGGAATACTATTTTCATTTGCTTTGGTAGCTGCCATTATCAGAAAAGCTTTAAAGAGAGGTGGAGAAAATGTTTAGATTTTTAATTGGAATCGTGCTGGCTGCATTCATTACGGAAAATGTATTTTTTTCAAGATATGATTCCGGTGATCATTTTAGTGAGGATAAAAATGATGAGAAAACACTAGGGATAATGACTTTGACTATAATTGAGCTTATCTGGATAGGATATAGTTTTTCATACTTTGTATCTGGAGGAAAATTATTTACAATAATGGTTATTATTTTTTTTCTGGGAGAGATAATCAAGATTGTTTTTAGAAAAAATTATAAAAGAAAAGATATAGATGACCTCATAAAGATAACCATTATACTTTCTGCTTTCAACATAAATTTCGAAAAAAGTTACATAGATAATCTAATACTGGTTTTTATATCGGGATTTTTTTATTTTATATTCTGCCTTATATTTGCCAGTACAAACGAAAGGCTGGAATACCTTGAAATTCCAGAATTTATGGAAGGAGGTCCAATAAAAGTAGTGACCTTTGCTCTAGTAGCAATGGTTTTTTATGCATTTACAGGGATAAAGCTTTGAAAAAGACCTCATGGGGTCTTTTTTTTGGAACAATGCTGAGGTGCAATTTTTTCTAGAATTTGCTTTATCTTGAAAATGGATATTAAATATGATAGTATTTACTAAAAACCTTGTAAAATAAGTGTTTAGGAGGAAAAAAATGGGGATTTTAAAGAAGATATTTGGATTTGGTAAAAAAAAGGAAAAGACTCCTGAGGAGATAGAGAAGGAAAAGGCAATATATGAAGAAAAGGAAGCCGAAGAGGTCAAAAAAGTCATAGAGGAAGTGACCGAAGATGAGTTTATAGGGGAAAAGAAAGAGACTGAAGAGAAATCTGAAGAATCAGAAAATGAAATTTCTGAAGAGACAGCCGTAGAAAAAGAAGAGAAACCGGAATTTGAAGAGGAAAAAGCAGAGGTTAAAAATGAAATCAAAGAAGTAGAAAAGATCGAGACTAAAGAAATAGTAGCACCAAAAAAGAAAGGATTTTTTACTTCTTTAAAGGAGAAACTCACAAAGTCAAGGGAAGGTTTTTTTGGAAAGGTAAAGGGGTTCTTCTTAGGCAGAAGTGTTATCGACGATGAGATGTATGAAGATCTAGAAGAAATGCTTATACAGTCAGACATTGGTATGGACATGACCCTTAAAATAGTTGGGGCACTTGAAAAAGAGGTTAGGTCTAGAGGGATAAAAGACCCTAAAGAAGTATATGAGGTCCTCAAAGATGTAATGGAAAATTTCCTTATAGAAGAAGACAATGAATTGAAAATAGATAAGCCTGGACTTAATGTAATTCTTGTGGTGGGAGTTAACGGAGTTGGGAAAACAACCACAATAGGAAAGATAGCTTCGAAGCTAACCAAGGAAGGGAAGAAAGTAATTGTAGGTGCAGGAGATACCTTTAGGGCAGCAGCCATAGAGCAGCTAGAAGAGTGGACAAAAAGAGCAGGAGCTGAGATTATAAAGCACCAGCAGGGAACAGATCCAGGTGCGGTGGTTTTTGACACCTTGAAGGCGGCAGAAAATAGAAATGCAGATGTTGCGATAATAGATACTGCCGGAAGATTGCACAATAAGAATAATCTTATGAAAGAGTTAGAGAAGATAAATAGAATAATAGAAAAACATGTGGGTGACAACTTCTATGAAAGCATCCTTGTCATAGATGGAACCACAGGACAAAATGGATTGAATCAGGCAAAAGTATTTAATGAGGTGACAAAACTAACAGGGTTTATAGTCACTAAATTGGACGGAACGGCAAAGGGGGGAATTGTTTTTGCAATCTCGGAGGAGCTTAAAAAACCTATTAAATTCATAGGTGTTGGAGAGGGTATAGAGGATTTGAGGCCTTTTAATCCAAAAGAATACATTGATGCCATTTTTGAGTGAAAAATATCTTTTTTTACATTCAATTGACAAAAAAGTGCTCTTGAAAAATTACTAAATAGTGATCTTGTAAAGCCAGAGTTAAAAACTGTTTATAATTACTTGTAAAAAGTTTTTTTTTCTGATAAAATACTTCCGTGAGGATAAAAAAAAACCCTAGAAGCATTGATTACTTTAGGAGGTAAGCGAGTGAGTTTTATATCGGAAGTAAGGGAAAAGGCTAAAAGTCTAAACAATAGGATTGTTTTACCAGAATCTACAGATGAAAGAGTCCTAAAAGCAACAGAGGAAATTGTCAAAGAGAAATTGGCAGTACCTGTATTAATTGGAAATGTAGAAGAGTTAACAAAACAGGCTCAAGAATTAGGCGTATCTCTAGAGGGAGCCGAAATTATTGATCCGATTAATTTTTCAAAGCTTGATGAGTATGTAGCAAAACTTGTAGAACTCAGGGCTAAAAAAGGGATGACTGAGGAACAAGCAAGAGAAATCTTAACTTCAGACGTTAACTTTTTTGGTGCAATGATGGTTAAATTTGGAGACGCTGCCGGAATGGTTTCTGGATCTGATTCTCCTACGGCCAATGTATTAAAGGCTGCACTCCAAGTAGTTGGAACTAAACCTGGAATGAAAACAGTTTCATCGGTATTTTTAATGGAACTTAATGATAAGATAGAGGAATACGGTCAGCTTCTTTTATTTGGAGACTGTGCTGTAATTCCTGAACCAACTTCAGAGCAATTAGCTGATATAGCCGATAGTGCTGCTGATACAGCAAGATCAGTTGCAGGTATTGAACCTAAGGTAGCATTAATGTCCTTTTCTACAAAGGGATCTGCAAGACATGATTCGGTAAATGTTGTAATTGAAGCAGGAAAACTTTTAACTGAAAGAAAAGTAGATTTTGATTTTGAGGCAGAATTGCAGGCAGATGCTGCAATAGTAGAAGCGGTAGGTGCTAAAAAAGCTCCAGGATCAAAGGTTGCTGGGAATGCAAATGTACTTATATTTCCTAATCTAGCAGCAGGAAATATAGGATACAAATTGGTCCAAAGACTCGCTGGTGCAGAAGCACATGGTCCACTACTTCAAGGTCTTGCAGCACCGATAAATGACCTTTCTAGAGGATGTTCTGCATCAGATATAGCCAATTTAACAGCCATAACTGCTGTACAGGCCGGATAATAAACTTTTTTTTCAAAATAAAAAATAAATCTTAAACAAATGGGAGGAATTTTATAATTATGAAAGTTTTAGTAATAAATTGCGGAAGTTCATCATTAAAATATCAGTTAATAAATCCAGAATCAAGAGAAGTATTTGCTATAGGTCTTTGCGACAGAATAGGTATTCACGGATCTAAACTTGAATTTGAAGTCCCAGCGATAGATTTTGAAATAGAGATAGAAAAAGATATGGAAAGTCATAAAGAAGCTCTTGAAATGGTAATTGCAGCCCTTACAAATGAGGAGTACGGGGTTATTAAAACTGTAGAAGAGGTAGATGCTATCGGTCACAGAATAGTACACGGAGGAGAGGGGTTCTCTAGCTCTATACTGATCGATGAGGAAGTAATGGCAGCTGTAGAGGAAAATAATGGACTGGCACCATTACATAACCCTGCAAACCTAATGGGTGTAAGAACATGTATGGCACTTATGCCAGGAAAACCAAATATAGGAGTATTTGATACGGCATTCCATCAAACTATGCCTGCTAAAGCATATATGTATGCACTTCCTTATGCAGATTACAGAGATTTAAAAGTTAGAAAATACGGATTTCACGGAACTTCACATAAATTTGTTTCGACTGCAGCTAGAGAAATCATGGGAAATCCAGAAAAATCCAGAATTATTATATGCCACCTTGGAAACGGAGCATCTGTATCAGCTGTAAAAGATGGGAAATGTGTAGATACCTCTATGGGATTGACTCCTGTAGCTGGACTGATGATGGGAACTAGATGTGGAGATGTAGATCCTGGAGCTCTAATATACATAAAAAACAAAAGAGAACTTACTGATAAAGAATTAGACACAAGAATAAACAAAGAATCTGGAATTCTTGGAATATTTGAAAAATCTTCTGACTGTAGAGATCTTGAAATCGCTAGAGAAAAGGGTGATGAAAGAGCACAACTGGCAATAGATATGATGACTTACAGAATAAGAGCCTACATTGCATCTTATGCTGCCGCTATGGGTGGAGTTGACATGATATGCTTTACAGGTGGAATCGGTGAAAACTCTTCATTAGTAAGATCAGAATCTCTAAAAGATCTTGAATTTATGGGAGTAGAGCTTGACAAAGAAGTTAACGTTGTAAGAAAAAAAGGTAATGTAAAACTTTCTAAAGAATCATCTAAAGTAGCAGTTTATAAAATACCTACAAACGAAGAATTAGTAATAGCTAGAGATACTCTTGAAATAGTGAATGGATAATAAAATTATACACCTGCCCTTTGGGCAGGTGTATTTTTTTGTAATTGTTTTTAATGTTAACCGAAAAAGTTTACAATAATTATGTAACTTGCTGGGAGATATAGATTTTATAATTTTTAATTAAGTATGTCAGATTTAAAAAAATATATTAACTGTTAAAAAAATTAAAGCTTCAATCTAGAATTATTATTTGAATGGATGTGTAAAGTTCAAGTTAACGTAAAACTCATACAATGAAATTTCAAAATCAATACATTTTGTGAAGCTTAGATTAACTTATTATTTTTACATCTATAGTTTTAGTTCGGAAAAAGAACTTGTATTACTAGTTTTATGAAAAAAGATAAAAAAGTTTACAATTATCAAATCAATAGAAAATTATTGACAAAACAGAGTAGAACTAATACAATGAACTAGTGTAGACGAAAGAGGTCAGTCAAAATAATGAATTTTAGAAAAACAAATAAAAATGTTTGAGCATTGTTGACAGAACAGTGTTTATAAAGTAATATTTTAATTGACTGGAAATTTTACTTTTCCACACAAAAGTAAGAAGATTATTAACTTATACTTTAAGGAGGCGACAATTAATGGTTAAAAAGATGCAAACTATGGATGGTAACCAGGCAGCAGCTTGGGCGTCGTATGCTTTTACAGAAGTAGCGGGGATCTATCCTATAACTCCATCATCTCCGATGGCAGAATATACTGACGAGTGGGCAGCAAAAGGGAAGAAAAACTTATTTGGTGTTCCTGTTAAACTTGTAGAGATGCAATCAGAGGCTGGAGCAGCTGGAACTGTACACGGATCACTTCAAGCTGGTGCTCTTACTACTACTTATACAGCATCTCAAGGATTATTATTAAAAATACCGAATATGTATAAGATTGCTGGAGAACTTTTACCAAGTGTAATTCATGTATCAGCAAGATCACTTTCAGCTCAAGCCCTTTCAATATTTGGAGACCATTCAGATATTTATTCTGCTAGACAGACTGGGTATGCTATGCTTGCATCTGGATCGGTTCAAGAAGTAATGGATCTAGCTGGAGTTGCTCACCTAGCTACTTTTAAAACAAGAGTACCATTTATGCATTTCTTTGACGGTTTCAGAACTTCACACGAAATTCAAAAAGTAGAAGTAATGGACTATGAAGTATATGATAGATTATTAGATAAAAAAGCGGTTCAAGAATTCAGAGACAGAGCGATAAATCCTCACCACCCAGTAACAAGAGGAACGGCTCAAAATGATGATATATATTTCCAAACTAGAGAAGCTCAAAATAAATTCTACGATGCAGTTCCTAAGGCAGTAGCAGAATATATGGAAGAGATCTCAAAAGTAACAGGAAGAGATTACAAGCCATTCACTTATTATGGTGCTGAAGATGCAACTAACATCATAGTTGCTATGGGATCAGTTACAGAGTGTCTAAGAGAAACTGTAGACTACTTAACTTCAAAGGGAGAAAAAGTAGGACTTTTAACTGTTCACCTATACAGACCTTTCTCTGCAGAGTACTTCATGAACGTACTTCCTAAAACTGTAAAGAAAATTGCTGTTCTTGACAGAACAAAAGAACCTGGAGCAATGGGAGAGCCTCTATACCTTGACGTAAGAAACTTATTCTACGGTCAGGCAGACGCACCAGAAATTATCGGAGGAAGATATGGACTTTCCTCTAAAGATACTACTCCTGCTCAGATGATCGCAGTATTTGAAAACTTAAAATCAGAAACTCCAAAATCACCATTTACTGTTGGTATCGTAGATGACGTTACTAACCTATCACTAGAAGTAGGGGAATCTGTATTTGTAGGATCTGAAGATGTAAAGGGTTGCTTATTCTTCGGACTAGGATCAGACGGTACAGTAGGAGCAAATAAAAACTCGATCAAAATAATCGGAGATAAAACGGATCTTTATGCACAAGGATACTTTGCATATGACTCTAAGAAATCAGGAGGAGTTACTAGATCTCACCTAAGATTCGGTAAGACTCCAATTAGATCAACTTACTTAGTTTCTTCACCTAGTTTCGTTGCATGTTCTGTACCTGCATATCTTGCACAGTATGATATGATATCAGGACTTAAAAAAGGTGGAACTTTCTTACTTAACTGCATCTGGGATAAAGATGAGACTATAGCAAATCTTCCAAATTCAATCAAGAAAGCTTTAGCTAAAAAAGAGGCTAAATTCTACACTATCAACGCTACTAAGCTTGGTGAAGAGATCGGTCTTGGAAACAGAACAAATACAATCATGCAATCAGCTTTCTTTAAGCTTGCTGACGTAATTCCATTTGAAGAAGCTCAAACTTACATGAAAGAATATGCTAAAAAATCATATGAGAAAAAGGGTCAAGACATAGTAGAAATGAACTATGCAGCTATCGACAGAGGAGCAGGAGAGTTAGTAGAGATCCCTGTAGACTCAGCTTGGGCTAATCTTGCAGACGAAGATACTTCAGAGTGCTGTGGATCTAGAGACTGTTCATGTGGAGTAAAGCCAGAATTTGTAACTAAAATCTGTGACCCAATAAACTCAATAAAAGGGTATGACCTTCCAGTATCAGCATTTGACGGATACGAAGACGGTACTTTTGAAAATGGTACAACAGCTTATGAAAAAAGAGGAATCGCTGTAAACGTACCTCACTGGGTTTCTGAGAACTGTATCCAGTGTAACCAGTGTTCTTATGTATGTCCTCATGCAGTAATCAGACCTTTCTTAATCAACGAGGAAGAGATGGCTAATGCACCTGAAGGTCTTACAACTATTAAACCAATCGGAAAAGGTTTAGACGGTCTTCAGTACAAGATTCAAGTTTCTACACTTGATTGTACAGGATGTGGATCATGTGCAAATGTATGTCCTGCACCAAAAGGAAAGGCACTTGTAATGAATCCTATCGGTGATGAAGTAGCTGCTGGAGAACCTGAAAATGCAAACTACCTATTCAACGAGGTTACTTATAAAGATGACTTAATGGCAAAAACAAATGTTAAAGGATCTCAATTTGCACAGCCATTATTTGAGTTCCACGGAGCATGTGCTGGATGTGGAGAAACTCCATATATCAAAGCAATAACTCAACTTTTCGGAGACAGAATGATGGTAGCAAACGCTACTGGATGTTCTTCAATCTACGGAGGATCTGCACCATCTACTCCATACACTAAAAACGCAAAGGGTGAAGGACCAGCTTGGGCATCATCACTATTCGAAGATAATGCTGAATTTGGATTCGGAATGCATGTGGGAGTAGAGGCTCTAAGAGACAGATTAGAAGAAGTAATGACAAGAACTATGGATAAAGCTCCTGCAGAAGTAGCAGAACTTTATAAAGAATGGATCGAAAACAGAAAGAATGGTGCTAAAACAGCTGAAATCAGAACTAAGCTACTTCCATTAATCGAAGGAAAAGACTTTGAGGGAGCTGCTGAAGTACTTTCACTTAAAGATTACATTGTTAAAAAATCACAATGGATATTTGGTGGAGACGGATGGGCTAACGATATCGGATACAGCGGAATAGACCATGCATTAGCATCAGGTCAAGACGTAAATATCCTTGTAGTTGATACAGAAGTTTACTCAAATACAGGTGGACAGGCTTCGAAAGCATCTCCTTCAGGAGCAGTTGCTAAGTTTGCTGCATCTGGTAAAGGAATCCAGAAGAAAGATATGGCTGCCATATTCATGTCTTATGGATATATATACATCGCAATGGTATCTATGGGAGCTAACCAAGCTCAATATCTAAAAGCCATACAGGAAGCAGAAGCATTTGACGGACCATCAATCATAATCGCTTATGCTCCATGTGTAAACCACGGTATCAGAAAAGGTATGGGACAATCACAGCTTGAGATGAAACTTGCAACAGAGTGTGGATACTGGCCTCTAATCAGATACAATCCTGCCTTAGAAGCAGAAGGTAAGAATCCACTTCAATTGGACTCTAAAG
This sequence comes from uncultured Ilyobacter sp., assembly GCF_963668515.1. Lineage (NCBI taxonomy): Bacteria > Fusobacteriati > Fusobacteriota > Fusobacteriia > Fusobacteriales > Fusobacteriaceae > Ilyobacter > uncultured Ilyobacter sp. The sequence goes on from NZ_OY764864.1 coordinate 582,455, forward strand.
AGCCTAACTGGGATAAATACCAAGAGTTCCTAATGGGAGAAGTAAGATATGCTACTCTTACAAAATCATTCCCTGAAAGAGCAAAACAGCTTTTTGCTGCAAACCAAGCAGAAGCTAAAAGAAAATGGGAGCAATACAAGAGACTTGCGTCACTTGATTACTCTGCAAAGTAATTTTCAAAATATGGTTTACTGAAGGACCGGGATATTTCCGGTCCTTTTTTTCTTATTTTGTAAGGAAAAATACTCTTTGTGATGTATAAAGCTGTAACGAGATAAAAGGAGGGGAGTTTTATGGAATTGAAAAAAGAAAAATGTGTCCCGTGTGAAATGGGAGGAGAGCCTCTGAAGAAATATGAAATTCTTGATATGGTTAAACTTGTGGATTCTCGGTGGAGTATAGAGGGTGGAAAAGCTATCAGAAGAGTTTTTAAGTTTAGAAATTTTAAAGAAGCTCTAAAATTTGTAAATATCATAGGAGAAATTGCAGAAGAAGAGGGGCATCATCCTGATATAGAACTGGGATGGGGAAAAGTCTCAGTTAAATTCACCACACACAAGATAGGTGGACTGAGTACCAATGATTTTATCATGGCTGCAAAAATAGATGAGGTGGCAGTTTAACTGCTATCTCATCTATTTTTTAAATTATGAAAATATAGAACTAAAGAGAGTTATAAAAATATCTTTTTATAAGGGATAGAAATACCGTCACGGCTAAAAGATCGGCGCAGCCACCGGGACTAATTCTTTTTTGGGAAAATTTTTTATCTAGCTCATCTATTTCTATGAGAAGTTCTTTATTTAAAAGACTACCTTTTTTTAAGATATTCTTGCATATATCCTGCACTTCTTTTAAAGTATCAATATCATGTCTATGAAGTATGGTAGTATCATCACAGTGAGCCATAATGGTGATAAGGGTATGTAGAAGCCTTTCATTGTCACCTGCATTAGAAAATTCTACATCATCATATGCAGGAAGGGCGTAGTCGAAGATAACAGGTATCCCTGATTCGACCTCCCCACGTATTCCTGTTATGCCATATTCTAAAAAAACCCTTTCCCCGTGGGTGAGTTTAGTTTTTTTCTCTAAGATTTTTAGTTCACTGTCAACCAACCCTTTGGTCATAAAGCGGATATTTTCCTGAATTGAATGAAACTCATTATTTTCATAGATGGTCTTTGCTGCTGCTATCACAACTATTCCAAGGACGAAGATCATTCCTTTATGGGTGTTTATTCCTTTGGTTTTTTCAAACATCTCCTTTTCAGCCTCTATACCCAGCAGCCGACAGTCTTTGAAGATAACCTCTAGTCCATCAGGAGAAAAACCTCTGTTGGCAATTTTTAACATATATTTTTGGAGTGAAGCCGTGCTTTTTATAAATGTGAAATAGTCCATGTCCTCATGAGCCCCTTTAGATACTGGGGATACAAGTCCGAATGACGGAAAGCATGCCACCTCCATAAGCATGGACTCAAGAGCAAATTCACCTAACTTGTATATTTTTTCAGGATACATTTATTTTTTCACCTCGTTTTTTTTGAAATTTTCATAGGAGACGTGAATATATTCGATAAGCTCACTTAATAAGTGAGCTCTGCTTCTAACACAAATATGGGCATCATTTTCACAAATAAAGCATTTTCTTTTTGGAAGGTTTAGATGACTTCTGCTAATACCCTGAGAGTCATCTCTGTAAACATCAATGTCCGCAAGTCTTCCAAGGGGGTGATTTTTCTCTAGTTTTATCACTGATTTTTTTATGTTTATAGGGTCTTCCTCTATAAATATTATGTATACGACTCCTTCAAAGGAGTAAAGAGTTTCGGTATATCTTATTTTACTCTCAAAAATTCTTTGGCATTCACTATTCATAATAGATGCTATGTCATTTGCTACAAAACTGTTTTTATCTAGTCCGGGATAATTTGTCCTCAAGGCTATAAAGGGAAGGCTATATTCTTTTGACAGTGCTTCCTGGAGTCTCACTCTTTGCTCCCTGGCGTTTAATATATCAATGGGATTAATGTTTTTTTTCTTCATCAGTGGGGTGTATGTGAGGAAATAATCTTCTCCACAATCTCCTTTCCTTTTTTTGACAAGAGGAATTCAATGGTAACTTTTGGAATGAGATCTGACAGTTCCTCTATATTGATATCTTTGTTTCTTTTTAAGGACTCCCTCACTTTTGAAGCACTTATAAAACCGATCTGTTTTTCCCCTTCTTTTCTTTTTATGATTTCTAGGCTTATTCCTGATTTTTCAAGATTTTTTAACAGTGCCTTATTGTAAGCATTAGTAACTTCACAGTAAGGCTCATCCCCTACGATCCTTTTGGTGATGTTGAATTTTTTACAAAAATAATTTGTAAAGATTTTTGTATCCAGGGTGGTATAAGCTTCTAAAAATTCACCAGCTTCTCTTAAAAAATATGCTGGGAATGTGGCAGAAGAGATTATATATTTTCCTCCTGGAATAACCTTGACGTTTTCGAGGTGAGAAACGCCTTTTTTTACAAGATCATATCTTACTTCAAATGGGAAAAGTGATTTGTCTTCCTCTACGACAAATAACAGAACTTCTTTTGAAGTCTGACTTGCTTTTTCCACAAGAAATTTATGCCCCAAGGTAAAGGGGTTACAGTTCATAACAAGGGCGGTCTTTGGAGTTACTGAATCTATAGAAAAGTCTCTGGATATTTTATCTAGAGTTTTATCAATTCCAAAGATTCCGTTCTCCAAGAGCACAACCTTGTCTGCCTTTTCTACTACTTTATATCCAAGGGATCTGAATATAGATTCGTAAACTGGTTTTGTAAAAATAAAAGAGTGGAAGATTCCCTCATCAAAAAGTCTGTCCTGAAGTGTCTTTAAGATTATGCTTGTGACACCTGATCCCTGCATAGAAGCATCAATGGCAAAGCATTTTAAAATATCTTTGGCTTTTGAACATGTGGCAACTATCTTTCCATCTTCTCTTATGGCCACTGTATAATCGATACCATCTCCAAAATTAAGATGGTATTTTTTTAAAAAAGTTTTTATTTCATTCACTACTGTTGGATTTTCTAAATTGACTCTTTCTGCAAAATAAACCATAGATCCTCCTAAACAAATCGATATATATATATAAACATTATACCTCAAATTTTAAATAGTTATGATTTAAAAAATAAATGATGTTTAACTTATCTATTTATTTTTATGTGAGTAAAATATTTTGAATCTATATTTCCAATAAAATCAGTAATTTAATTGGAATTAAAATTAGCAAGAAAAAAAGGACTCAATTGCAATAATAAATTGAACTAATCCTAAATTATAAAATAACACCTTATGTTTCTTGAGTTGCATATATTTCATCTAAATAGTTTTCAAATAAATATTCTGGACTTTTATATCCTAAAATCTTTCTTGGAACTGTATTCATCCATTTTTCTACGAATGATATCTTTATGGATAGGCTACAATAAGTTGGACAGTTTTCTTAAGGTCATATAGAATAAATCAAGTGACTAAGCGGAGGTGATTTTTAATGACTAAGAAAACTAAAACAAGACGTAGCTTTGATGACGAATTCAAAAATAAAATCGTTCAACTTCATTTTAATGGTAAAAGAAAATGTGAGATCATTAGAGAATATGACATTTCTCCTTGAGTTCTCAATACCTGGATCAGACAGTTTGAGAATACAGGCTCCTTTAAAAAGGAAGATGATATCAACTTTTTGGAAAAATAGCTTCGCGCTCTAAGGAAGAGGAATAAAGAGCTTGAAATGGAGAATGATATTTTAAAGCAATCGGCCCTGATATTAGGACAAAAGTAGATGTGATAAAAGGAATAAAATATGGGGTAGTAGTTGAAGTTGATGTAAAAAAGGGGTATAATAAAATTATAATAAAATTGGGGGCGAAAAAATGAATGAAAATATAACAAATTTATTTAGTGATAATATTGTAATTCCTTCCATAAAAGATGCTAATGGTTTAGAAAAAGCACTTCGAACAGAGCACAAAGTTGTATTCGTTTTATATGGTGATTTATTGAATATCGGAGAAATAATAAAAAAATTAAAAGATAAAGGTAAAATTGTTTTCGTTAACTTAGATTTACTTGTTGGTTTTTCCAGTAAAGAAATAATTATTCCTTACTTAAAAAAATATACAGAACTTGATGGAATTTTAAGTTCAAAAGCATCATTGGTAAAAGAATCTAAAAAACATGGATTGATTTCAATACACAGATTTTTTCTGATTGACTCTTTTTCTTATCAAAATATGTATAAACAGTTAAAAATATCAAAACCTGATATTTTAGAAATTCTTCCTGGATGGGATAAAGTTGTTAGTTGGACAAAGAAAAAGGTTGATATACCTATAATTTCAGGTGGCTTAGTATGTAAAGACGATATGGTAAGGCAATCAATAAAAGCAGGAGCAGTTGCAGTTTCCACCACTAACATTAAATTATGGAATCTATAATAACCAATTTAAAATAAGAGCTATTTATTATTTAAAAGAGGTAAAAAAAAGACATTCGGTTCTCTGTCATGTGATTTAAAAATCACATAACTTAGACATGAGATTGATAATTCTTATTATTTTATCCTTCGATCTTTTATAGCTTTCCTCAAAAACCCTAAAATTTGTACCATTTTTAACGTAATAGTAGCTATATCTAACAAATTTTAAAAAAAATATTGACATTAATGTCTAAATAGTGTAAAACTTAATTGTGATGATTACTCAGAGCGGAGAGAAAAGTAATTGCCTTAAGGCAGGATACTTTTCTCTTTTTTTGCATACAAAATTTCAAAGAGGAGGATATGAAAAAATTCAGTTGTAAACGTATGTAATGAATTCAAAGGACAAGCCTTGATAGGTGCAAAAAATAATAATTTGATCGTTAGGAGGAGAAGATGAAAGATAAATTTATAATTGGAATTGATGGAGGAACTCAAAGTTCTAAAGTTGTTATTTTCAATACAAAAGGGGATATAATTTGTCAGGCTACAGAGAAATTAAAACCACTTCATATGCCTTCATTAGGAGTTGCGGAACACCCTGATGAAGACTTATGGGATTCTCTTGCAATAGCAAGCAGAAAAGCTTTAGCTAAATTCCCTTTTGATAAAAAAGATATAATTGGCGTAGGGGTATGTACTATACGTTGTTGTGGTGTGGTGTTGAAAAAAGATGGAGCTTTAGCACAACCTGCAATGAATTGGATGGACCAAAGACTTGGCAGAAAATATGAACATACCAACAAAGAAGTTGGTTATGTTACAACAACAACAGGATATACCAGCTATAGATTAACAGGTAATTTTTACGATACCTCAGCCAACCTTCAAGGACCATGGTGGCCAATTGACAAGGTTAAATGGCAGTGGTTTGAAGATGAAGAAAAATTTAATCAGTTTGGAATACCTAAAGAAATGCTTTTTGAATTAAAGAATCCTGGTGAAGTTGTTGGACATATTACTGAAAAAGCCTCAGAAGATACTCATATACCTCTTGGATTACCTGTAATAATAACAGCAAATGATAAAGCAGTTGAAGCACTTGGAGCAGGACTAAAAGATAAAAATGTTGGACTAGTATCCTTAGGGACATACATTTGCACTATGGTTTGTGGAGAAGAAATGAAAATTGGTAACGAACATAGTTGGTCTAATATGGCTAATATTCCTTATGAGTATATATATGAAAGTAAGGGAATAAGAAGAGGAATGTCAACGGTGAGCTGGGTAAAAGATTTAGCAGGCTCAGGATTAGTTGAAGAGGCTAAAGAAAAAGGGATCTCTCCTGAAGAGTTATTAAATAAGGAAGCAGAAAAAATTTCTCCTGGATGTTATGGTTTAATGACGGTATTAGAGTGGTTAGGAAAACCTTTTGAACCTTTTAAAAGAGGAATTATGATTGGTTTTGAAGGAAGACATGAAAGAGCTGCGATGTATCGTTCAATTTTAGAAGGTATTGCAATGACTTCTAAAAATCGTTTGTTTCCAGCAGTTGAAGAACTAGATATCGATTTAGAAAAAGTTATAATCAGTGGTGGTGGTTCAAACAGTGATTTATTTATGCAAATTTTTGCTGATGTGTTTGGAATTAAAACGGTAAGAAACGTTGTGAATGGTTCTGCGGGATTGGGTTCTGCCATAAGTGTTGCCGTTGGACTGGGAATATATGAAGATTATAATGAAGCAACAGAAAATATGGTAAAAATTAGAGATACATTCTACCCAAATATGGAAAATCATGAATTTTACGATAAATTAAATGAACATGTATATAAAGATATAACCGTATATACTGATAAAATATTGCAAAAATCTTATGAGATTTTTGATGAATATAATAAATTTTAAGGGAGAGAGGCTGATGATGATATCAAGAGAGGAAATAGTAAAAAGGTTAATAGAAATAACAAGTGAAAATCAAGTGGTTACAGATAAGGAAGTATTAAAACAAAGTACGGCTGACAGATTTAGAAAAATAGAATGGTATTTTGGTGTATATACACAACCTATTCCTGCAGCTGTAGTTTATGCAGAGTCTAAAGAAGATGTAGTAAATATAATTGAATTTGCAAACGAAAATGGAATTAACGTTGTACCAAGAACTGGAGCTTCCGCAACTGAAGGAGGTTTAGAAACTGTAATAGAAAATACAATAGTATTAGATGGTTCAAAAATGAATAAAATTTTGGATATCAATACAACAGATATGTTAGTAACATGTCAATGCGGTGTGCCTTTAGAAGTGGTAGAAAACCAATTAAGAGAACAGGGATATACTACAGGGCATTCTCCACAGTGTAAACCTATAGCACAAATGGGTGGATTGGTCGCAACAAGAAGTATTGGACAATTTTCAACACTTTACGGTGGAATAGAAGATATGGTAGTGGGTTTAGAAGCAGTTTTTCCTAAAAAAGGTTTAATAAAAATCAAAAATGTGCCTCGTAGAGCAGCTGGACCTGATATAAGACATATAGTAATTGGTAATGAAGGTGCTTTATGTTATATCACAGAAGTAACGGTTAAAATATTTAAGTATTATCCTGAAAATAACAAATTTTTTGGATACCTTCTTGACGATATGAAAACAGGTTTTGCGGTATTAAGAGAAGTTATGGTAAGAGGATATAAACCTTCAGTAGCAAGACTTTATGATGAACCAGATGCAGAACGACACTTTCCTCAAGCTAGTAAAGGAAAATGTGTGTTAGTATTAATGGCTGAAGGACCAGCAGGAATAGTACAAGCAACTTCAGAAGCAATAGAAGACATTATGACTACCTATCCACAATCAGAAAAGGTTGATCCTAAAGTAATAGAAACTTGGTTTAATAGTTTGTGCTGGGGACTTGACGTTTTGGAAAAAGAAAAAATGAGAACTATAAATACTAAAAATGGTGTTACTACAACAGAGGTTTCAGCAAACTGGAGTTGTATTCAACAGATATATGAAAGATGTATGGAAAGAATTCCAAATGAAATTCCTGATATGACATACTTAGCAGCTCATTCTTCTCATAGTTATATGAATGGAACAAATCTTTATTTTGTATATCGTCATAATATAGACTGTAAACCTGAAGAAGATATTACAAAATATCACCTTCCTATACAGACAATAATTGTTGAAGAAACCATAAAAGCAGGTGGTTCAATGTGTCATCACCATGGTGTTGGAAAACATAGAGCACCTTGGATAAAAGAGGAACATGGTTCTGCTTATCCTATACTAGAAAATTTAAAGAAAAGCTATGACCCTAATGGTATAATGAATAAGGGTACTATTATACCAATTATAAAATGATGAATATTACAATATGTTTTAAAATTGCTCCCATGCTTGAAATGATGGGAGAGAATGATTGGGTGACAACATTAGATAATAAAGTTGATACAGATTTTGTTAATAGAAGCATAAACAGTTATGATGAAAGTGCATTGGAAATGGGGTTAAGGATTAAGGATAAAACAGAGACTGACCTTAGAGCGTTAACAATAGGGGATAATAATAGTTTTATTAAAAATCTCTATGCACTTAAATACAATGAAGTGGTAAGAATTAACAGTGATATTGACTTGAGATTTTATTCAGAAATTGTAGCTTCTGTTATTTTCTCGTATATATATAAAAAAGGAACAAACCAAGATGTAATTATATTAGGGCAGCAAAGTGGAGTTGGAGATAATTCGAAAACTCCCTTGCTGCTTAGTGAATTATTAAATATTCCCTGTATAACAGAGGTTATGGAAATAGATTTAGGGAAAGAAGAAGGCACTTTAGTAGTAAAGTCATTGGGTGACAATGGGATATTAACCCAATTAGTTAAAACTCCATGTGTAATTGCTGTTGGCAACACACAAAATTGTTTTTTAAGAGTACCTACTCTGGCAGATAAAATGAAATATAAGAAAAATAAAATTTTAGAGTATTCAATAGAAGATTTTTCCTTGGAGGATATAATTGAAGAAACCAAAAATAATTACTGTATTAATAATCTAAAAAAATATGACAATACTAGAAACCCTACGATTATAGAAGGGGAAGACATGCATAAGAAAGTAAAAAAAGTTTTTAAAAACGGTTTAAAAGGAATGTTGAAGTGAAAAATTGTATTGTTTTAAATGGATGTTCAAAAGATTATTTGCAACAAGCCTATGTTTTAGGAGAGTTCGTTAATAATCCTGATTATGCAGTTATTATATATATAAAAGAAGAGGAAAAGGATTTTTATATTTCAAATTGTCCTGCTAAAAATGTTTTATTGCTAAAAATAGAAAGATATAACAATGAAGATGTTGTAAATATTCTTGCTAAAATTCTTAATAAGGATTTAATTATCTTTCCTCCAAATATTTTTGGGAAGGAAATGTGTGTTAGATTAGGTCATAGATTAAAGGGAACTTCTTTAACTAATGTAGAAAGTATGGAAGGAGATAGTTTTACAAAGAAAGTATATTCAGGATATATGACTTGTGAATTTAAACTTTCAAAAAAACCTTTTTTAATATCTTTATCCAAAAGTATTAAGCCTCTGAATCAAATTCCTAATACAGAAAGAACTGTTGAAGAAAAAGATATGAGGGAAACTTGTTCTTCTTCATATATAATAAAAGAAACTATTGAAGAAGTGGATAGTGGTGGACTGGAAAAGGAAAAAATTATAGTTACTATTGGAAATGGTGCTAAAAATAAAAATGATATTGAAGAAGTGGAAGAATTTTCAAAAAATATCAATGGTGCAACTGGGATATCAAGACCAGTTGCAATGAGTGGATTTGCACCTATGAAGAAACTCATTGGGGCATCGGGAACAATTACAAATCCTGAATTATGTATCGCTCTCGGTGTTTCAGGATCTCCTGCATTCTATGCAGGAATAGAAAAATCGGATTTTATAATAGCAGTAAATACAGATGAAAAAGCTCCCATTTTTAAACTGTGTGATGTGGGTATTGTGGGGGATTATAAAGAGTTTATCAAAGAAATATATGAGGTAATAAAGGTGATAAAATGATTTTTAAAATGGAAGAAAAATATAGTGAATATCTTTCCGATGAAAGTAAGTTAATAGGAAAAGCAGAAAGTATATCCTTTCCTAAGTCTAAAGACGAGGTTTTAGAGGTGATTAAATATTGTAAAAACAATAGCCTATCTATTACCATTCAAGGTGGAAATTCAGGTATTGTTGGTGGTAGTGTTCCTAATAATAATCACATATTAAACTCTTTAAATCTAAATAAAATATATAAAATAGATGACGAAACTCTAATTGTTCAATGTGGGGTTAATTTAAATGACTTAAATAATTATTTAGAAAGAGAATGTAAGAATTTCTTTTTCCCTGTTGATCCAACAGAAAAAACAGCCACTATAGGCGGCGTTATAGCAAGCGGTTCAAAGGGACCAAATAGTTACTATTATGGAGACCCTTCCTTATACATAGAGGAAGTAACAGTTATCTTTAGTGATTTATCTGTTAAAGTGTTGTCTAAAGAAGATGAATTGTTTTCAAAAATATTTTCTTCGGAAGGTATGTATGGATTTATTTTAGAGGCAAAAATAAAATTATTAAAAAAACCCAATCATATCTGGGGAATTACATTTTTCTTTGAAAATCTTCAGGATGTTTGCGGATTTGCCGAAGAAGTAAAAAAATACAAATGTAATACCACAGCAAAAATTGTATGTGGTGAATTTATGGACAAAAATACTATTGATCTAATAGAAGAATTTAAGAAAAATATGAGTAAAATTAAGGCTATCTCTTCTATACCCTTAGGATATAACCACCTAGTATATATTGAACTACATTCTGAAATTGAAGAGGATTTAGAAGAAATTATTGAATTTTTAATGGATGTGGCTATTGATAATAACTCTGACGTAGAAATAGCTTGGGCAGTTTCCGAGGACCGAGATTTGGAGAATATCAAAAACTACAGACACGCAAGTGCTGAATGCGTTAATATTGTAATAGATAAAATGAAGTCAATCATACCTGATATAAGGAAAATAGGGCTTGATATAAGTATGGAAAAAAATTTATGTGAAACAATGAAAAGATATTCTGTAAAAGACATCCATACAGTGATGTTTGGGCATATATTTTCATCTCACTTACACCTAAATTTTTTACCTGAAAATACTGAAGAGTTTCAAAAATCTTTGGAATTGGTAAAAAATCTTTCCTTTTACGCAAAAAATCAAGGGGGAAATATAGTGACTGAACATGGTGTTGGTAAACTTAAAAAAGAAATCTTTCAACTTTGTGCCAGAGAAAGTGAAATTGAGGATATAAAAAAAATAAAACAGGATTTAGATAGGGAAAATATTTTTGATCCTAATAATATAATTTAGGGAGAATAATATGAAAATTGCAGTTTGTGCCAAGCAGGTTCCCCATAGAAACGAAGGTAGAATGGATACTGAAACAGGACTAATAAAAAGAGGAGAACTAATTTCTGTTACAAATGTGTATGATTTGGTTGCCATTGAAACGGGTTTGAAAATCAAAGAACAAGTTAACGATGCAGTTATAGATATTTTTACAATGGCACCACAAAGAGGACGTGAAGTAATTATCCAAGGTTATAGTATGGGCGTGGACAATGGTTTTTTGTTGTGTGACAATAGTTTCACAGGTTCTGACGTTTTTGCCACATCATATACACTTTCTTGTGGTATAAAAAAAGTTGATGAATATGACTTAATAATATGTGGAAAACAGACCACAGACGGAGATACGGGACAAGTTGGAAGTGGTATAGCTTCTTGGCTTGGAATACCTTATATTTCAAACGTTAGTAAAATTGTAAGTGTAGATAAAAAAACAGCAGTATTTCTACAAATTCTAGATGATATTGAATATAAAGTTGAAGTCAATCTACCTTGTACAATAAGTGTTTTAAAGGAAGTATATATACCGAGGATGCCAACTTTAACGTTAAAACTAAAAGGGAAAAAAAAGAAGTTAACAACTCTTAATTACGAAGATTTAACCAAATGTGACATTGAAAAAATAGGTGCAAAAGGTTCTCCTACAAAAGTTATTAAAGTATACCCCGCACCGGTAACAGAAAAACGTGATTTAATAAAAATAAATTATAAAGATGCCTCTAAGTTAATCTTAGATATAATTATGGAGGTTGATGATAATGAATAAAGCTCTTATATATATAGAATGCAGAGAAAATAAAATCAATCCCATAACATTTCAACTTTTGGGAAAAGTATTAAACCTAAACAAAAATTGCGAAGTTATAGGTGTATTAATAGGGGAAAATACTGAAATGTTTAATGAGGAATTAAACGGATACCCCTTCAAAACTATTTACGGATATAATACAGAATTTTCAACAGAGGGATATGCTAAAATTTTAACTTTGTCTATAAAAGAATCTAAACCTGAACTGGTATTAATTGGTTCAAGCGATTTTGGGAAAAATATTGCAGGATTAGTTGCAATATCATTGGAAACAGGATTAACTGCGGATTGTACTGATCTAAGAATGGACGAAAAAGGTAATGTTATTCAAATAAGACCTGCTTTCGGTGGGGATATAATGGGTGAAATATTAACTGAAAATCACAGACCTCAAATGGCTACGGTACGTAATAACATATTTAATCCTGTTGAAAAAAATAATAGTCTAAAGACGAATTTTATATACAAAAATATTAATATGGACAGTAGAATAACTGTTTTAGACAAGAGACTCATAATTCCTGATGTAGATATAACAAATGAAAAGAAATTAATAGCGATAGGAAATGGATTCAAAAAAATTGAGGACATGGAAAATGTTGAAAAATTAGCAGGGAAACTTGGTTTTACAATATGTTGCAGCAGGGTTGTTGTTGAAAAAGGGTTTTTACCCCAAAACAGACAAATAGGTTTATCGGGTAAAGCGGTGAGTCCTGATATAATGATAACTCTTGGAGTTTCTGGTTCTGTACAATTTATGGCAGGGGTCAAAAAAGTAAAAAAACTAATAGCAGTCAATAATGATGAAAGTGCAAGGATTTTTAATTATGCCCACTATGGGATTTTAGGAGATATTTATGATGTTATACCAGAAATAATTAAAATAGTTGGAGAATAATTAATTGATGTTTCGTAACCATTTAAATTTAAACAGATTTATCACATAAAAAATTATTCTATTTTGAAATCAGATAATTTCGAAAAAAAGGGTAGTGTAAATATTTTTGTGTTTTTGACTCCTTCTCTTGATTACCGAATGATACTGTTGTATCTGTGTAATTAAGGGAGGGATTTTTTTTGGCTAAATTACCGAAGGAACTTGTCAGAATTTTGGACATAGAAGGAAACTAAGATACTTTATTAAGAGACATATAAAACCATTTTGCTATATATATTTTTAAATGATTTTGGTGTATTATTAAATTAAATGCATCATTTATAAAAAGATCAACTTTTGATTACGTTAAAAAAAGTGAAGGAGTTAACTTTATGGACTTAATAACTATAATAGAGAAGATAATTTCTTGGAAAAAAACTAGCCTATTTCGAAAAATATTGCTTTTGATTTCAATGATAGTAATGCAAGTTATTATAACTTTTATAATTTTTCGTTTAGGTGGAACAAAAACTCCATTTGCATATTTTGTACTTTTAATTGTTATATTCGGAGGAGGTTTTTTTGGACCTGTTGGAGGAGCCTTTTTAGGAATAACTGGCGGGTTTTTATTAGGACCTTTTATGCCGACTGATACGACTTACATGGATATGCAGGAGAAATTTTACTGGATATTTAGGCTGGTTTTTTATATTTTTGTGGGATTTATTTCAGGAAAAGGCATTAGATATCTTCTTGATATTATAGAAAACCTTAGCTTGGCCACTTTGTATAACCCCATCACGAACTTACCTAATAAAAAATATTTTGAAAAAATGGATGTGAAATGGGGCCACAATGACCGTGTTGCAGTTATAAAGTTTGAAGAGTATTATAAAATGATAGAAAATTATGATGAGGATTACGTAACTGATTTCATAAAGAAAATGTCCTCTATTTTTGTAGACAACTTTAATAAAGGTGATCAGTCTAATGTATTTCATCTTGACGAAGATAAGTTCGCAGTTGTGTTTTCAGAATTAGAGGCTAAATATCATTTTAAAAATGTGTTTAAAAGAATATGTCGAGCTATAAAATCTAAAGAGATGATTCACTTTCCAGGTTTGTTTATAGGAATAAGTGAATGCAGTGAGAGCAATACTAAAATTCTTCAAAATGCCGACACTGCAAGAAGATCTGCCAGAAAAGATCTCAAGCTTTATAAGACATATTCTGAAAAATTAAGTGAAAAATCTAATGAAAATTTTGACCTTTCAATGGAGATTCCAAGAGCTTTGAATGAAAGACAATTCTTTTTGTGTTACCATCCTAAAATAGACCTTAGATCTGGAGAGGTTGAAGGAATAGAGGCTCTAATAAGGTGGAACCATGCTGAAAAGGGATTTATTGCTCCTGATAATTTTATTCCTCATATAGAGAAGACTTCAATGATTAATAAGGTTACTGAGTGGGTATTGAAAACTTCTTTTTCGGAAATAAAAAATATGGAGAGGGAAAATATAGATGTGAACGTATCTGTCAATATTCCACTTAAAATTCTAGAAAATCCAACAATAGTGAGATATCTTAAGTCTTATAAAAAAAAGCAACTTCCTCTTCAAAAAATGGAGTTGGAAATTCTTGAAAGAGATAATGTAGAAAATTTTGATGTTACTGCGTCTGCAATAAAAACCTTAAAAGAAATGGGCATTTCATTTTCACTAGATGATTATGGAACAGGCCACTCCACACTGTCATATATGCAGAATCTGCCATTTGATAAAATAAAAATTGATAGAATGTTTATAAAAGGCATAGAAACAGACGACAACGCCAGAGAGCTTGTTCGTTCAACAATTGATATAGTGCACATTTTGGGCATGGAAGTTGTAGCTGAGGGCGTTGAGACAAAGGAAACAGTTGAAATTTTAAAAAATATGGGGTGTGATTATGCTCAGGGATATTATTATACAAAACCTCTTGTGTATAAAGAATTTATAGATTGGCATAACAAATATAACTCTTCTGAAGCATAATTTAAGTTCTTTTATTAAAAAAAATCATTGTCTTTAGAAAGCCTGATGTAGGGTTTCTTTTTTATCTAAACATGACCTTAAGAAAGCTGTCTAACTTATTCTATACTATTTAGGTGCATAAGCACCATTTTAAAGAGAGTCTAATTCCCTCTATCTGCGTTTTCTAAAATTCATCATAAGTTTGATGAAATCCATAAAAACCATCCTGATGAAGAGTAAAACAGATAAAATATCAAGAATATAAAGTGATATACTTTGATTTAAAAAGGGATTCCAGCTGGAATCCCTTTTTAAATCAAATATTTTCATAGTTTAACCCAAATCTACAACACGAAATTCTCGATATATATATATTTTATACGAACTCCAACACTATCTTTTGTAATTCGATCATGTCTTACTTCTTGTAAACAGCAAAGAAATGAGGGACAGGTGGTTCTTGGGTATCATCATAGGCTTCAAAACTCTCTTCGCTTAGACCACAACGTATAAAACCATCTATTTCCTCTTTGTCAAGCGGAAGTGGAATGTCATCTTCCTGTTCTCCCTTAAGGCGACTTCTACACGAAACAAGAATATATCCCTGCGGTGCCAGTAGAGATACCATTGCATCTCTTGCCTGCACTCTGTACTTACCTGATAAAACTTGAATTGTATTACACTCGTAAACAAGATCAAAACTTTCAAACCATTTTGATGGGTAATCAAAAAGATCTGCTATAAGATATTTTACTTTGGTATCTGAATAACGTTTTTTGCAAAGACGTATTGCTTCAGGAGAGATATCAAAAGCAGTCACCTCATATCCCGCTTCACTTAAAGCTTCTGCATCATCGCCTACTCCACATCCAATAACAATTGCTTTGAGTCCCGTACTTTTAAAAGTACAATTTTTTAACCATTTTAAAAGATAAGGATTGGGTTCAAGATCTGCCCAGAAAACATCTCTATAATCTCCTTCTGCATCGGTGTAGATGCTATCAAACCAACCAGTAGGGTCATCTTTATCTTGATAAGATTTAACCATTTTTTTATATGCAACGGGATCAAATTTTTTCATACTTTTTACCTCCTGCATTTGATGCAATATACTTATATAAATTAAAAAAGGTAGACTATTATGCCTACCTTTTGAGCTGTAAAAGACTTTTTAGGGAAAAGTCATTCACAGAAATGATTAAAACTGATAGGGTGTAAAATATTTTTCTAGAAATTAAAAAAATTCCTTTTAAAAGATCAATAATTCAATATATTAACCAATAATATCATTTATAATGGCAACGGATTCCTTTGGAAAGAGTTTTTAGATTCTGTACTTATTTAGAGGATTTAAAGTTAAATTTGGTATAAACTTACGGGTAGGTTAATTAAAAAAATAAAGTTTAGGAGGTTAAAATGAAAGGATGGAGATGTAAAAAATGTGGATATGTTTATGAGAATATGGATACTCATATCAGAGATGGTCTACCTAACGGAAGTATGCTTGCTACTATAGATATGTTAGATGTCGAAGAAGGTCTTAATGATATTCCTTTTGAAGAATTGCCAACAGACTGGGTATGTCCTGCCTGCAAAGCTTCAAAGGATGAATTTGAGGCGATGGAGGAAGAAAAAAAAGCTCCTGAATCTGAAAAATGGCTTTGTAATCCATGTGGGTATGTGTATGACCCCAATATCGGAGATCCCGATCACGATATCCCTCCAGGAACTGAGTTTAAAGACCTTCCTGATACCTGGGTATGCCCTCTTTGTGGTGCAGCTAAAGAGGATTTTAGCGTTATTTAATGGTGTATTTAAGTTAATTTTACAACATTTTAATTTTGAGAAAATAGATTGGTAGAGTAATATTATTGGTGCTTATAAATGTAAATAGGAGGAAGAAATATGGCTTATAGAATCAATGAAAATGAATGTATAGCTTGTGGTGCATGTCAGCCAGTATGTCCGGTAGAATGTATCTCTGAAGTGGCAGATGGAAAAAGAAAGATAGATGAGTCTGCATGTATCGACTGCGGTGCTTGTGCAGGGGTGTGTCCAGTAGAATGTATAGCTCCAACTGAATAAAAAAATTGAGGAGGTAAAAAATTATGTCAATGTTTTGTTATCAGTGTCAGGAAACAGCTATGAATAAAGGATGTACTATAAAGGGGGTATGTGGTAAGACTCCAGAAGAAGCAAAGTTACAGGATGTTCTGCTTCATGCAGTGAAAGGTGTAGCACTTTATAGCTCAGTTTTAAGGGAAAGTGATGACATAGGGGAAGATGTAGATTATTTCATTCTCAATTCACTCTTTATGATGATAACCAACTCCAATTTCGATGATGATGTTTTACATAAACAAATTATGGAAGGTGTAAAACTTAGAGATAAACTAAAAGAAATCTGTGAAGATAAGAATCCTAAAGGACTTATGAAGATTTTTAAAAGAAAAAGAGAGTGTTCATGTGAAGATGATAAGTTCAGTAGACTTTTAGATTCTGCTTCTGATTATGCAGATGATAAAAAACTTTTCGGAGAAATTGCTGACAAAGCTGGTGTAATGAGAACAGCAAATGAAGATGAAAGATCGTTAAAAGAGATGATAACATACGGATTGAAGGGAATGGCAGCATACACTGAGCACGCTTTTCATTTAGGATACAAAAATAGAGAAATAGTAAAGTTTATGGAAAAAGCTCTTCTTGCTGCTGATGATCCAGAGATAACAGTGGATGAACTAATAGCTATGACTCTTGAAACCGGAAAATATGGTGTTGAGGCCATGGCACTTCTTGACAAAGCAAACACAGAAACCTATGGAAATCCTGAAATAACCAAAGTAAACATAGGAGTTGGAAAAAATCCAGGAATTTTGATCTCTGGGCATGACCTTAAAGATATGGAACAGCTACTTGAGCAAACAAAGGGCACTGGCGTAGATGTTTATACTCACTCTGAGATGCTTCCTGCTAACTCATACCCTGCATTTAAAAAATACGATCACTTTGTAGGTAACTACGGTGGTTCATGGTGGCATCAGACAAAAGAGTTTGGGACCTTCAACGGGCCAATAATATTTACAAGTAACTGTATAGTACCTCCAAGAAGCGGGTCTCTTACATATAAGGACAAAGTTTTTACTACTAATGCATGTGGAATGGGTGGGTGTACTCATATTGAAAAAGGAGCTGACGGTAAGAAAGACTTTACTCCTATTATTGAGATGGCAAAAAAATGTCAGCCTCCTGTAGAGATAGAAACAGGTGAGGTTATAGGTGGGTTTGCACATAACCAAGTACTTGCTTTAGCTGATAAAGTGATCGATGCAGTAAAATCAGGAGCCATAAAGAAATTTGTCGTAATGGCAGGCTGCGATGCGAGAATGCAGGACAGAAAATACTATACTGAATTTGCAGAGAAGCTTCCTAAGGATACAGTTATCCTTACAGCTGGATGTGCCAAGTATAGATACAATAAGCTGCCTTTAGGAGATATTGGTGGAATTCCTAGAGTATTGGATGCAGGACAGTGTAACGATTCGTACTCTCTGGCTGTTATTGCAATGGAACTGCAGAAAGCTTTTGGTCTAGATGACATAAATGATCTTCCTATAGCATATAATATAGCATGGTATGAGCAAAAGGCAGTTATAGTGTTGCTTGCCCTACTTCACTTAGGTGTTAAAAATATCCATCTAGGTCCTACTCTTCCGGCATTCTTATCTCCGAACGTGGCTAGTGTATTGGTTGATAAATTTGGGATTGCAGGTATAACATCAGTAGAAGAAGATATGAAAATTTTTGGAATAGAATAAATTTTTTAATTTATTTGGATAAAAAATTCTGGGAAAAAATAGGAGGAATGAAAATGAAAAAATGGAGATGTAAACCTTGTGGCTATATTTATGATCCTGCGATTGGTGATGAAGCTGGTGATATAAAGCCAGGTGTAAAATTTGAAGATTTACCAGAAGATTGGGTTTGCCCTTTATGTGGTGCACCAAAAGAAGATTTTGAAAAAGTTGAATAGATAAAAATAGATACTGTTTGATGATTTTTTACAAAACAGAAATAGAAAACCTGTAAACAAAACAATTTAAGATGTTTGTTTGCAGGTTTTTTTTAGAGAGAAACTTAATTTATGTCATGTTAAGTAACATAAGTTACTGCTATATTTTAAGGTTAGGTTTAAAATAGGTAATTAGATAGATTATTTATTGAAGTTCAGTATACTACGAAAAGGAGAAGAATATGAAAAAATTTGTTTCTGTTAGTGATAGTGTTAAATGGGTAGGAGTTGTTGACCAGGATATGAAAAAATTTCATGGTGAAGAACTCTCTATTCCCAGCGGAACTACGTATAACTCTTATTTAATAAGAGATGAGAAAATAGCCCTTGTAGATACAGTGATCCATGCTTTTGGTGAGCAGTGGCTGGAACTTTTAAAAGAGGAGATCAACCTTAACAAGATAGATTATATAATTATGAATCATAATGAACCTGACCATAGTGGTGCACTTGTGCAACTCATGAAGGAGATTCCTGATACGCCTATATACTGTACCCAGATGGGTAAAGAGATTATAGAAGCTTATTACGGGAAAAGTTATAACTTTAACATTGTAAAAACCGGTGATAAACTCAATCTTGGTAAAAATGAGATCACTTTTGTGGAGATGAAGATGCTTCACTGGCCCGACAGTATGATGTCATATTTAAATGGAGAAAATATTCTTTTTAGTAATGATGCCTTCGGTCAGCACTATGGTGCCAACGGACTCTTTAATGATATGGTAGACCAGAATACTTTGGAATATGAATGCCTAAAATATTATGCATGCATACTTACACCATTCAGTAAGATTCTCGAGAGAAAGCTAGAAGAAGTTATCTCTCTTGGACTTCCTATAGATGTAATCTGCCCATCTCACGGTGTGATATGGAGAGATAATCCTATGCAGATTGTTGAAAAATACTCTAAATGGTGTAGAAGTTACAAAGAAGACGTTGTTGTAATAGCTTATGATACCATGTGGGAAAGTACAAAGAAGATGGCAGAATCTATAGCCGACGGGATAAGAGAAGTAAAGCCAGAGTATGAAATCATTCTCACCAATTCAGCAAAGAACAGTGAAAATGACATAGTTACCGATATGTTCAGAGCCTCTGCAATACTGTTTGGATCATCAACTATAAATAATGGTATTCTTCCATCGATGGCTGCTCTTTTAGAAGGGGTAAAAGGAGTAAATTTCCAGGATAAAAAAGTAGCAGCTTTTGGAAGCTATGGATGGAATGGTAAATCACTTGCTGTACTCAACGAAGAACTTTCTAAAACAAAGATGACTCTTGCTAGTGACGGTCTGAAAGTAAAGTGGAATCTAAATAGCTCCACCAGAGAAGAATGTATGACATTTGGAAGAGAGTTTGCAGAAAAACTTTAATCCATTTTTCAAAAAAAAATTACACTACTGATTTTAAAGAGGGCCCTCTGGGCTTTTTTTATTAGGGCAGATAAGAATTCCAATACTAGCTTTTTGGTGACAAGTGACGAAATCTTAATAATAAAAATTTGGTATAATCAATGGTAAAAAGACTTTTTATTATCATTGGTCTGTTGTCCTTAGAATATAAAGAGGAGATTAAATGAAAGAAGTTATTACTAAAATTTTAAATAATATACATCAGCATCACAGAAAATTACACTTTCATGATAGAGACGAACTCTGTGTTGCTAAAGTTCCAATTTTTTCAGAATTATATAAAACAGAGTTAGAAAAAATTAATTCTTTAGTTATTGGAAGTAGGCATAAAAAAGGTGAAATTCTTTTTATGCAAAAGGATCCCATAGATCATCTATATATAATTGATTCAGGAAAGGTTAAATTTTACGAAGTTTCTTCTGAGGGAAAGCAACAAATAGTTAAAATACTAGGTGACGGTGATTTTTTTGGGGAATTAAGTATATTCACAGACGATGTATCCAATCTTAATGCTGAAGTAATTTACGAGACAGATATATGCATGATATCTAAAGATGATTTTAAAATTTTTCTAAGAAAAAATCCAAATATTTTACTAAAAATAACTGAATTTTTAAGTAAACGATTGTCCGAGGCAGAAAATTTAATAGCTAATCTTAGCTTGAAAAATTCCGATCAAAAGATTGCCTCATGGCTATTAACAATGGGTGATAAAAATGGAGTATATTCATCAAATGGAATAAAATTAAAATTGTATCTCTCAAGAAAAGAAATTGCTGATTTTTTAGGTCTCACCATAGAAACGGTTAGCAGAAAGCTTAATCAACTTCAGAATGATAGAATTATAACAATAGTCAATAGACAAGAGATAGCTATACATGACAGAAGTAAGTTAGAAGAATTGTCAGATATTTAAGAAATATTTTTTAAAGTTTTTGATATAGATCAATTTTATTATCCACCTATAGTGATAAAATTGATCTATGAAATTAGAATTGATAAAAATAATAAGAGGAGGGATTCAAAATGAAGAAAATTTTTTCAAGAACAATTTTAATGGGTACAATGATTTTCGCAGTAATTACTCTAAATTCCAAGGTTGCTGAAGCTCATTGCGATTCTGTTGATGGACCTGTTGTGTCAGCGGCTAAAAAGGCTTTAAATTCTAAAGACGTTAAATTGGTTCTGCCTTACGTGAATGAAGATGGAGAACATGAGGTAGAAGATGCCTTTAAGAAGGTATTATTAATAAGAAATAAAGGAATTGAAGAGAAGGAGGTAGCTGACAGATATTTTTATGAAACAGTAGTAAGAGTTCATAGAAAGGGAGAAGGGGCAGCTTTTGAAGGGTTAAAGCCAGCAGGTACGGATTACGGGCCAGCCTTAAAAACAGCGGAAGACGCTCTTGAAAAAAGATCAGACAAATATTTGAAAAAGTTATTACGTAAACATCTTGATGAGGCGATTGAAGATAGGTTTAAAGAAACTATGGAAATTATTAAGTTAGAATCTAAAAATGATTCTGTTGCTGCAAAAAGAAAGATAGTGGAAGCGGAGTTTGAATTTGAAAAATATATTTTAGGAATAGCTAATTCAATACAGGGTACAGAGCATAATGAAGGTGAGCATAAACATTAAAAAACAATACTGCTGCAGAACGTAATGGAAATAAAGACAAGAGGTAGTGGTTTTGTAAGAGTTTACTTTTAAGAAAATCTTGGTAAGAAAGAGGGTGGAAAAAATGATAGAAAAACTATGAGAGACTCCCATAACGGAGTCTCTTTTTTTACGCCTAGGAAATATGCGTCTAAGGTATATTTTTTAATACTGAAATTTTTAAAGATATTTATTGGGCTAGATTATACATTTTTTCATAATCTGTCTACACCTAATCATCCAAATCATTAAAAATAACTGTCTGTGGTATTTTCCAGTAACTCTATACTTCTGTAACAGTATAAAATACTAGCTCCTTTCTCTAATTCCAACTTTTAATAGTTTGTTGACATTGGGCACTTTTCGTGATATACTGATCTTAGTAGTAAAGAACAAGCTTCATATCTGATTTTAGGCACCTCAGTTTAAATACTTTGTGGTTGGTTAGTATGATTTGTATCTCTATGCTATATAAAAGTATTTTACGGAGGTATTACAAATGGTAAACGGAACAGTTAAATGGTTCAACGGAGAAAAAGGATTCGGATTTATCACTGCTGAGGACGGAGCAGATGTATTCATACATTTTTCTGAAATAAACAAGCCTGGGTTCAAGACTTTAGAAGAGGGAGAAAGAGTAACTTTCGAAATCACTAAAGGTCAAAGAGGACCTCAAGCTTCTAACGTAACAGCTGAGTAATCAAAAGCCTGCCCCAGATGGGCAGGCTTTTTTATATACTTGAAAAGAATGTTGTAGTTAAGTTGGACGGGAAATGGGATAGAAGCTTCAGAAGAGTCCGAGAAAAACTCTAATAATTATCTTTAAATTATTATTTTAAAGTTAAATTTATAATGAATAATATATTTGAAAACCGAAATAAATATAGTGACAGCATATATAGACTATTTTAATAGCAAGTATTGGCAATAAATAACGCTACAGATTGGAGTTAATTATGAATAGAATTAAAAAATTATTTGATTGGATAGAGCGCTTTGTTTTTTGTTTCATCAGTTTAAGCCTAGGTCTTATAAGTCTCACAATGATAGTGGTTGCCTTATGGAACATTTGGATTTCAATACACCAAAAAGACCTGATTTTAATAAAAGCCCTTCTTGATGCAATCGGCTTGATTGTGATTGGAATGGCAGTCTTTGATGTTTCCAAATTTTTGCTGGAGGAAGAAGTCTTTCACGATACTGGTAAAAAGTCACCCAAACACCAGAGGGAGACCTTATTAAAGTTTCTCATTATCATTGCCATCGCTGTAAGCTTGGAATCCCTAGTGTTCATTTTCGATGCCGGGAAAAAAGATATTAGCAGTTTGATTTACCCAACGTTCTTGTTAATCGCCGCTGTTTTTGTGGTAGTCGGTCTTGGAATATATCAAAAGCTGACTCGGGATGAACGTAGTGTATAGCGCATCGTAAATAGTATGGAATGGCAACAACTTTTTTAAGGTTGTTTATCTTGTATTCCACTGGGGTCTGATACTCTAAAGAAGAATGAATTCTTCCAGATAGTCAAAACGTTTTCCTTTAACGAACTCTCTTTTAACGGTTTAAAAAATGGCTTCTGTCACTGCATTATCATAAGGAAATCCTTTCATACTTAGAGAACGCTTGATATCAAAAGTATCCAGTGTTTTTTTTATATAATTGGTTTTTAAATTCATTAGGGGGTCCCGTCAGGAAAATGTGGATTTACAACGCTAAGGAATTTTTCCTGACGAGTTAGCCCTTTGATATAAATAGTTACAGAGAATTTAATTCTTTTAAATTATTTTTTAAACACTTGAATTGTATAATTAACTGCAAAAAAAAAATCTCATAGACATTTCCTTGATATAATGTAAGTCCTGCCAAAAATTAAAAAGGAGTGTCTAAATGGTTCTAAATAAAAAAGAGGAAAAATCCCTGACAAAAAAATGATTGAAGAAAGACCATAGGAGGCTGATGATAGGAGTGAAATAGGTCATTTTGAAAGTGACACTATTGTTGGAAATGGAGGACAGGGTGCAATAATGACCTATGTTTGTGGAAAATCTAGATTTTTGATTGGGAAATTAATGGATAACAGGAAAGCAACTACTTTTAATTGTGCGACCATATAAAGCTTCAAATATATTCCAACAAGTTCAGTAAAAACATTTACATCAGACAATGGCAAAGAATTTTCAGGTTTTAAAGAATTAGAAAAAATTCTTGGAGTAAAAGTATATTTTGCACAAGTCGAGTTAATTACTTATTTTTCAAAATCCAGAATTAATCAACGTAATAAATACATTCACGAAAATACATACATATTATATATAAACAGTTTTCATTTTTTATATTTTTCAAACTCTATTAAAAAATGTTAGTTTAACTATATTCAAACTATGACAGAGTTATTTTATAAATAATAAAAAGTAAAGGACATCTTTGTAAGAAAAGATAAAGTTTATCTTTATTTTACCCTTCAAAGGTATAAAGTCATATTACTTTCATTTGATTTTTAAATGGGAGAAGTATGACTTTTTTATTTTAAATTATTTTAAATAGTTAGAATTATTTTATAGACAATCATAGAGTAAGCAGAAAGCTTTTCAACAATTTAAGTCTTTA
Source organism: uncultured Ilyobacter sp. (assembly GCF_963668515.1). Classification (NCBI taxonomy): domain Bacteria; kingdom Fusobacteriati; phylum Fusobacteriota; class Fusobacteriia; order Fusobacteriales; family Fusobacteriaceae; genus Ilyobacter; species uncultured Ilyobacter sp. The sequence goes on from NZ_OY764864.1 coordinate 606,823, forward strand.
AAATAATTCGAAACTTTTATAAAAACCCAATTTAATTTAAATTTCTACCTTTGGTAAATACACGTTCTATAAAATACAGATAGTATATTATAAAGAATAATTAGATAAAAATATAAAAAAATTATAAAAAGGGAGTGATATGTATGATAAAGAAATCAAAAAGGAAAATTGGGTTAGCTAATAAGATTTTTATAGGCATGGTTGTAGGTTTAATAATAGGATTACTTTTTCCGCAATTTGGTCAATCATTAAAGCCAATAGGTGATATTTTTATGAGACTACTCAGGATGGGTGTTGTACCTTTAATATATGCCAATGTAGTATATGGTATATGTCAAATGGAAGATGCAAAAAGCTTTGGTAGAGCAGGCTCTAAGCTTATAGGATTTTACTTAGTTACAACAGCCTGTGCTGCTGTGATAGGTTCTTTCGTAGGGATGATAACCAAACCTGGATCATCAATAAATCTTGATGTTTCTTCAACAGCAGCAGATGTTCAAAAAATGTCAGGTTTTTGGGATACAATTCAATCTTTTATTCCTACAAATATTTTACAGGCTCTTGCAGAAGGCAAGCTACCACAAATAATTGTTTTTGCAATATTTACAGGTATAGCAGTTTTATTAATAGGTGGCGAAACTAAAGTAAGGATAATTGGAGCATTTGGAGATATTGGATCACTCATGTTGAAAATAATTACAATAGTTATGGAATTTTCACCTTATGGTATTGCCGCATTAATGGCATGGACTTCGGGTAAATTTGGTACTGATATTTTTGGACCTTTAGCTAAATTTATCGGCAGTGTTTATATAGGACTTATTTTACAAATTATACTTGTTTATTTAAGTTCAGTTATAATATTTGCAAAATTGAGACCGATGGATTATTTAGTAAAGATAAAACCAATATGGCTGACTGCATTTACGCTTTGTAGTAGTGCCGCTACAATTCCTGTGTCATTAAAAACAGCGGAAGAAGATATGGGTTTACCTACGAAAATATCAAGCTTTTCAATTCCCATGGGAGCAACTATGAATATGGATGGAAACGCAATTTGGTTTGGAGTTATGGGAGTGTTTGCCTGTCAACTTGCTGGAATAGATGTGACTTTTTCACAAATACTACAGTTTTCACTATTGGGTGTTATTTTAACATTGGGTAGTCCTGGTATTCCTGGAGGAATATTTGTATCAACTGCTATCTTTCTATCCTCTTTAGGATTACCACTTGAAGCAGGAGCGATGATGATTGGAGTATTTAGGTTATTGGATATGGGAATGACCGCTACAAATACGGTAGGTGATATCACAGCGGCAACTGTTGTATCTGCATGGGAGAAACTTTTTGATGGGAAAACTTCTCCGTACTGGAATAAAGGTAAAAAAGCAGAGGCAGAAATTATAAACGAAGGGGCTTAAATATAATTTTTACAAATAGTGATCAAATCAACTTAAGGAGTTAAAAAATGAAAGATAAAGTAATAGGTATTTTAGGTGGTATGGGACCTGAGGCTACCATTGATTTATTTTCTAGTATTATAGCAGAAAGTAATGCTAAGAATGATCATGAACACCTGCGAATTATTATTGATAATAACCCCAAAATGCCGAGTAGACAGGATGCTATTTTGAACGGTGGAGAAAATCCTGGACCGGTTATGGCTGAAACTGCAAGAAACATAGAACATGCAGGAGCTGATTTTATAATTATAGGAGCCAATACTGCCCACTATTTTTATGATTATGTGAAGGAAGCTGTTGATATACCAGTACTACATATTATTGATGAAGCTGTTTTAGAAACTATAAGGACAGTGGATAAAGTAAAAAAAGTAGGAGTTCTAGCTACAGCTGGTGCTATGAAAACAAAAATGTACGAGAATTCATTTAATAAATTTGATATTGAAGTAGTGGAAGTACCTAATGAAATTCAAGAATTAGTACATAATTCGATATTCTCGTTTAAATATGATGGTTTGAATAATGAAAATGAAGAAATGATGATAAAAGCAGCTAATTATTTGATAGACAATGGAGCAGAAGCATTAGTAATGGGATGTACTGAAATACCTTTAGTATTGGGGAATAAGAAATTATCAGTTAAAATAATTAATCCAAATGATGTTATAACTAGAATTAGTGTAAAGTATGCAAAAAACCTTATTCAAGTTGAAAAAGTAGAAGGTAGATATCTATCTATAATATAATTAACTTAATTTACTACTTTAAAATCAATAAAAATAGTCCTATTAATTTATAAAAATGATAATAAATTCAAGATTATTGAAAAAAAATTATATAAAATTATCTCAATATTTTAATAATTAAGTAGCAACTTGGATTGATCAAGTTATGTTTCACACTATAATGTTCAGGTAAAAATAAAGCCTTAATGTTTTTAGAGAATAAAAGTCTTCAAGACTTCGGCAATCAATATAATATATTTTATGAAAGGTCCTTTTATGAGTACTATTTATGAACATGATAAAAATGAAATGATATTAAGAGATTTTTTGGCTA